>DATBSL010000349.1:0-22873 GCA_036559805.1 Vicinamibacteria bacterium | reverse complement strand
GTTCGGGACGCGCTGGCGCTGGAACGTGCAGCGCTCGCTGCTGCTCGAGCGCTCGCGCAACGGCAAGAGGGTCCCGGCGGCGCTCGTGCGGATGAAGGCCGACGACCTGCTGGCGGCGGCCTTCCCGCACGCGCTCGCCTGTCCCGAGACGCTGCCGGGCGGCCCGATCGAGGTGCCGATGGAGCACCCGGTCGTGCGCCAGACCGTCGAGGACTGCCTGACCGAGGCCATGGACGTGGACGGCTTCGTCGAGGTGCTCCAAGGCCTGCGCGACGGGCGCATCGAGAAGCGGGCCATCGACACCGCCGAGCCCTCCGCCTTCGCGCGCGGCATCCTGACGGCGCGGCCCTACAGCTTCCTGGACGACGCGCCGCTCGAGGAGCGGCGCACCCAGGCCGTGATGTCGCGGCGCGTGCTCGACATCCGTACGGCCGACGAGCTGGGCGCGCTCGATCCCGACGCCATCGCGCGCGTGCGCGAAGAAGCGTGGCCGCAGCCGCAAGACGCCGAGGAGGTGCACGAGGCCCTTCTCTGGATGGGCTGCGTCACGGTCGACGAGGGACGCGACTGGCAGGGCTGGCTCGACGAGCTTCTGGCGGCAGGCCGCGTCGTGCGGGACGGCGACCGGCTCTTCGCCGCCGAGGCGTCGCGGGACCCCAAGTCGGTGCTGCGCGGGCGGCTCGAGGCGCTCGGCCCGGTGCAGGCGGACAGCCCGCGGCTCGGGCCGGACGCGGCCTCCCTGCTCGTCGCGCTCGAGGCCGACGGAGCCGTCCTGCGCACGCGCATCGACGGACGCGAGGCGTGGTGCGACCGGCGCCTGCTCGCGCGCATACAGCGCTACACGCTCGACCGGCTGCGGCGCGAGATCGAGCCGGTGACCGCGGCGCAGTTCCTCCGCTTCCTCGCCTGCTGGCAGCACGTGGACCCCGAGCACCAGCGCGAGGGGCCGCGCGGCGTGGCCGAGGTCGTGCGGCAGCTCGCCGGGTTCGAGGTGCCCGCACTCGCGTGGGAGGCGAGCATCCTGCCCGCCCGCGTGCGCGGCTACCAGCGCGAGTGGCTCGACCAGGTGACGCTGTCGGGCGAAGCGGCGTGGGTTCGGCTCTGGGGCTCGTCGGCCTCGGGGCCGGTGCGCCGCGCGCCCATGGCCCTCGTGCCGCGCGAGGACCTGCCGGCCTGGCTTTCGCTCGCGGCGCTCGCGGGTCCTGCGCTCGCCGCCGAAGGGACGGCGCTCGAGGTGGAGAAGGTGCTCGCCGAGCGCGGCGCGCTCTTCTATACGGAGCTGCTGCGCGCCAGCGCGCTGCCGCCGGCCTACCTCGACCTGAACCTGGCCGAGCTCGTGACCCGCGGCCGCGCGACGTGCGACTCGTTCGCGGGCCTGCGCTGGCTGATGGTGCCGGCGTGGCGGCGCAGCGGCAGCTCGGGCGCGTCGGGGCGCTGGAGCCTCGTGCGCCGGCCCGAGCCGGCCGAAGCCGACGCGGCGGAGTTCGTCGCGCGCCAGATGCTCCGCCGGACCGGCGTCGTGTTCCGCCGCACGCTCGGGCGCGAGAAGCAGCCCGTGCCCTGGCGGGACGTGGCGCGGGCCTGCCGCCGGCTCGAAGCGCGCGGCGAGCTGCGCGGCGGCCGCTTCGTCGCCGGCTTCGACGGCGAGCAGTACGCGCTGCCCGAAGCCGTGACGCTGCTCCGCGCCGTCCGCAAACGCGGCGAGCGGGCGGCGGCGGCCAGCGTCTCCGCCGCCGATCCGCTCAACTTCCGCGGCATCCTGACGCCCGACGAGCGCGTCTCGCCCGCGACCCGACAGCTGGTGCAGGTGGGATAGGCGGGGCTGAGAGTCCCCATGCAACTCGGGGCGCCCCGAGTTGAGTCCGACACTGTCAACCTCGAACGGGCAGCGGGCCTGTGGCTCTCCAAGTTCACAGTCGTGGGAGAGCAACGGGCCCGTGGCTCTCCAAGTGCGAGGGTCGTAGGGGGGGCGGAACAGGGCTTGCGTTCTCTTAGACGAGGGGGCTCCGCCCCCTCGAGCACCCCCGGGTTGCTAACGGCCTTACTTCAGCTGATCGGCTTCTTTCCGTACTGGATCTGGGTGTGGACGATGCCCAGCTCTACGCGGCGGTTCTTGGCCCGGGCCGCGTCCGTGCTGCCATTGACGAGCGGGAGCTGTTTGCCGTGGCCTTCGACGCTCAGGATGTCCGGGGACATGCCCGCTTTCACGAGATAGTCGCGTACCGCCTGCGCCCGGCGCTCCGAGAGCTTCTGGTTGTAGTCGCTCGTGCCGACGTCGTCGGTGTGGCCGTTCACCGAAACCATGTAGTCGTGCGAGGTCATCAGGATCCCGGCGACGCGGCTCAGCAGCTCGCGATCCTCCGGCCGCAGCTCGGCCTTGTCGAACTCGAACTTCAGGTACTCGCTGCCGAGGTTCATCACCAGGCCGAGCGCCGTGCGCCGCGTCTCGGCGATCTGCCCTAGTGCCGACTCCAGGCGCGTGACCTCGGCCTCGGCCCGCATGCGGATGGCCTCCGCCTCGGCCTGCGCGCGCACCGCCGCCTCGCGGGCGGTCGTGGCCTCCTGCTGCGCCGCGGTCGCGTCCTGGCGCGCGGTATCGGCCTCGTGGCGCGCGTCGGCGGTCTGGGCCTCGGCCCACACGCGCCCTTCCGCCGCGGCCTTGGCCGCGGTCTCCGCCGTGCTCGCGCGGTCCGCCGCCGCTCGCGCCTCGGCCGCCGCCGCGTCCGAGCGGGCCTGGAGCACGGCGAGCTGGCGCTCGACGGCGTCCATCCGTTGCAGCATCTGGAAGCCCAGGTAGCCGAGGCCAGCCAGCGTCGCGCTCAGAAGCACGACCAGCGCCACGAGGCCGCCCTTGCCTTCGCGCGCCGTCTCACGGGTCGTCTCGCGGGTCGTCTCGTCGGTCAGGGAAAGCCCAGTCGGAGTCGGCATGGTCCCTCCTATATGATCCGGCGGTCCTTACCTCTATTCTCGCCCAGGAGACACGAAAGCATGGGAACCCGCAGCTCCAACGTGGCCGCGATCACACTCGTCGGACTGGCGCTTTTCGCGGCTCGTCCGGCCTCGGCCGCGGGAGCGCTCCCCCGCAGCAGCCCCGAGGCCCAGGGGATCTCCTCCGCGGACGTGCTCGCCTTCGTGAAAGCCGCCGACGAGCGGATCGAGGGTATGCACAGCATCATGCTCGTGCGCCGCGGCCACGTCGTGGCCGAAGGCTGGTGGACGCCCTACGACGCGCCGAGCCGCCACTCGCTCTACTCGCTCACGAAGAGCTTCACCTCGACGGCGGTGGGGCTTGCGATTGCGGACGGGAAGCTGGGCCTGGACGACCCCGTGCTGACGATGTTCCCCGAGGACGCGCCCGCCCCGCCCAGCGATGCGCTGAAGGCCATGCGCGTGCGCGACCTCTTGAGCATGTCCACCGGCCACCACGACGAGGCGCCGTTCCGCTCCGAGCCCAACTGGGTGCGCGCGTTCCTCGGACACCCGGTGTCCCACAAGCCCGGCACGTTCTTCCTCTACAACACGCCCGCGAGCAACACGCTTGCCGCGATCGTCCAGAAGGCCGTGGGCACCGGCCTCCTCGACTTCCTCCGGCCGCGGCTCTTCGACCCGCTCGGGATCGAGGACCCGCAGTGGAGCCTGAACCCGCAGGGCGTGCCGACGGGCGGGTTCGGCATGAGCCTCCGCACCGAGGATATCGCGCGCTTCGGCCAGCTCTACCTGCAGAAAGGCGAATGGCAGGGCCGGCAGCTCGTGCCCGCGGCGTGGGTCGAGGCGGCGACGTCGCGGCAGGTGTCGAACGGCAGCAAGCCCGAGAGCGACTGGGAGCAGGGCTACGGCTACCAGTTCTGGCGCTGCCGCAACGGCGCCTACCGCGGCGACGGGGCCTTCGGCCAGTTCTGCGTCGTGCTGCCGAAGCAGGAAACCGTGGTCGCGATCACGAGCGGCGTGAAGAGCATGCAGGCGGTGCTGGACGTGCTCTGGGAGAAGCTGCTGCCGGCCCTCCAGGCGAGCACGCTGCCCGAGAACGCGGCCTCGCAGCAGCAGCTGCAGGGAGCGCTCCGCGGCCTCAGGCTCGCAATGCCGAAGGCAGCCGCCGCGCCGGTGCTCAAGCCGCAGGTCACGGCGCGCCGCTACGTCTTCCCGGCGAACGAGCAGAAGCTCGAGTGGATCGCGCTCGAGCGCAGCAGCGACGCGGCGACACTCGTCGCGCAGGTCGCCGGTGTCGAGCAGCGCCTGGCGCTCGGCAACGGCGAGTGGCGCCGCGGCCACTTCAGCCACGGCGCGCAAGCCGCCTCCGTCGCGGTGCTTCGCGATGCGGGCAAGGAATCCCGGCCCCCCGTGGCCGCGACCGGCGCGTGGACCGCGCGCGACACGTACACGGCGAAGATCGCCTTCTACGAGACGCCCTTCGCCCTCACGATGACCTTGCGCTTCGGCGGCGACATCCTGGTGCTGGACTCGGAGTACAACGTGGCCTTCGGCCCCACGAAGCAGCCCCAGCTCGTCGGCGCGGCGGCGGCCGCGAAGTAGCCGAGCGACGGGCATGTCCTTGAGCGCCGGCTCCCGCGTCGGCCCCTACGAGGTGCTCGGTCCCCTCGGCTCGGGCGGCATGGGGCAGGTGTTCCGCGCGCGCGACACCCGGCTCGCACGCGACGTCGCGATCAAGGTGCTGCCCGAGTCGTTCGCGGAGAACGCCGACCGGATCCGCCGCTTCGAGCAGGAGGCGCGGGCCGCCGGTGCGCTCAACCATCCGAACGTGCTCGTGGTCTACGACGTGGGCACGGACGGCGGGCTCGTTTATCTGGTATCGGAGCTGCTCGAGGGCCAGAGCCTGCGCGACCGGATCTCGGCGGGCGCCCTGACTGCGCGCAAGAGCGTCGAGGTCGCGGCGGAGATCGCCGAGGGGCTGGCCGCCGCCCACGAAAAGGGCATCGTTCACCGCGACCTCAAGCCCGAGAACCTGTTCCTCACGCGCGACGGGCGCGTCAAGATCCTCGACTTCGGGCTCGCGCGCCAGGTCGGGACGTCCGCCGATCCGGCGACCGCGATCGAGACGGAGACACGCCTGACGGAACCCGGGACCGTGCTCGGCACGGTCGGCTACATGTCGCCCGAGCAGGTGCTGGGCCGCCCGGCGGACCAGCGCTCAGACCTCTTCTCGCTCGGCGCGATCCTCTACGAGATGCTGAGTGGGCAACGCGCGTTCCAGCGCGAGTCCGCGGTCGAGACGATGAACGCGATCCTCAAGGACGAGCCGAAGGACCTCGCCGAGCTCGTCCCGGCCGTCCCCCCGGACGTCGAGCGGATCGTCAGGCGCTGCCTCGAGAAGAGCCCGGCCCAGCGCTTCCAATCGGCCCGCGACCTGGCGTTCGCGCTCGAATCCGCGGGGCTCGACGCCCGCGCGCGACCGGCCGCGCGTCGGGCGCCGGGCAGGCGCTGGCTGTGGGCAGCCCTGGCCCTGGGCGCGGCGCTCGCGATCGGCTCTCTCGCGCGCGGCGTGCTCGCGCCGCCCGCCGGCACGGGGCTCGACCGATACCGCTATGCGCCGCTCGCCACCGCCGAGGGCTACGAGGGCCAGGCGAGCTGGTCCGCCGACGGCCGCAGCGTCGCCTACGTCGCCGACACCGACGGAGTGCTGCAGGTCTACACGCGCAGCCTCGACTCGTCGATGGCCGCCCGCATCACGCGCTCGCTCAGCGATTGCCAGGATCCCTTCTGGTCGCGCGACGGCACCCGCCTCTACTACACCTCGCTCGCCGGCAGCTCGCTCGGCCTGTGGTCGGTAGGGGCGACCGGCGGAACGCCCCAGATCGTGCTGCGCAACGTCGCAGCCGCGGCGCTCTCGCCCGACGGGCAGACGCTCGTGCTGCTGCGCGAGGACGCGCATCAGGGCAACTTCTCGCTGTCGCTCTGGGCCTCCTCGCCGCCCGGTTCCGAGCCGACACGCTATCCCGACGAGGCGCTCGCGCGCCGGCGCTTCGGCAGGGGCTTCCTGCGCTTCGCGCCGGACGGGAGGCAGCTCGGGCTGTTCGTCGCCTCGACCTCGGGCGACGCGCGCGGCGAGGAGGGCTACGCGAACCCGGAGCTGTGGATACTACCGCAGCCGTCGGGCACGGCCCGCCAGGTGCTGAAAGCCCTCACGCTGATGCCCGACCCGGCCCCGTTCACCTGGATGCCGGACGGCCGCCGCATCGTGTTCGCCGCCGAGTTCCTCGGGCGCACGCCCGGCAAGCACCTCTGGATCGCCGACACGCAGAGCGGAACGCTCTCTCCGCTCAGCGCCTCGAGCGGCAGCGAGGAGTACCCCGCGCTCTCGCCCGACGGCCGGCAGATCGCGTTCACGGCCAGCGAGGAGCACTACGACCTGGTCGAGATCCCCTTCGACGGCTCGCCGCTGCGGCGCGTCCTGGCCACTTCGCGCAGCGAGGCCGACCCCGTCTGGTCGCCCGCGGGCGGGCAGTACGCCTACGTCACCGACCGCACGGGACGGCAGGAGATCTGGCTGCGCAGCGCCGCGGGAGACTTCGAGCGTCCGGTGGTCACGCAGGCGAGCTTCCGCGAGCCGCAGACGCTGCTGCTCGGCGGCCTGGCGATCTCACCTGACGGCCAGCGGCTCGCCTACCAGCGTCGCGGGCTCGAGGGCTTTCGCATCTGGATTTCGACCCTCGCGGGCGGCCAGGCGGTGAGGCTGTCCCAGGACGAGGGCTACCAGGACGCGCCGACCTGGTCGCCGGACGGCGGCTCCGTCGCCTTCACGTCGCTGCGGCAGGGCCGCTGGACCCTCGCGCGCGTGGGCACCGGCGGCAGCGAGCAGCCGACCACGATCAAGGAGGGCATCGTCTACCCGGGCAATCCCCGCTGGTCGCCGCGCGGCGACTGGATCGCCGTCGAGCTGCCCGAGGGGTTCGCGGTGGTGTCGCCCGACGGCCAGCGCACGAAAGTGCTGGCCGAGGAGAGCTGGCTCGCGCACACCTGGTCGCGCGACGGCACGGGGCTCTACGCGGTCCGGCTGACGGAGGAGCTCCGGCTCGAGCTGATTCTCGTGGACGTCGCGAGCGGCGCGACGCAGACCGTCGTGAACGACCTCGGCCCATCGCCACCGAGCAGCGTCCCCTTGCGCGGCCTGAGCCTGGCCGCGGACGGGCGCAGCCTGCTCACCTCGTTCTACCGGCTGCGCGGCGACCTGTGGCTGCTCGAGGGATTCTAGCGCCCCTCGGGCCCGGCGCCGAAGCCGCCGCCGAAGTACCAGGTCGTGCCGACGGAGATCGAGTGCGACTGGTGCGCGTTCTCGCCGGAGAGCGTCTTGAGGAAGATCGCGTACGCGTCGAAGGACGGTGAGATCGCGAAAGCAGCTCCCAGCCCGAGGTTGAAGTAGTTCGTGCGGGCGGCGCGGTCGTGGCTGCGGAAGAAGTCGGGGTGGGTGCGCATATCCTCGAGGTCGAGCCCCCCGTGAGTCACCTGGTAGCGCGCCAGCCCGCGCACGAGCAACCGCGACACCACCTCGTAGCCCAGCTCGACGTCGAGGTTGCTGCGGTCGAGCTTGTCCACGTCCGCGTCCACCGTCTGTACGAAGGCGTACGAATAGCGCGTGTGGAGGTATGCGCGCGGCAGGAAGGGACTGAGCGAGCGGCCCGCTGCGAGGCCCACCAGCACCTCGCGCAGGCCCTTGCCCGGCACCGCTTCGCCCACGTACTCGTACTCGTGCGAGGGAACCCCGAGGCTGACGAAGGGGGTGACCCCGAGGTCGCCCTGGACCAGCCCGAACCCGAGCTCGACCCGAAAGTCCTGGAAGTCTCCGTGGTACTCGCCGTCGTCGAGCGGCCCGAGCGCGACACCCGGCGGGAAGCTGCCCGTGAGCTTCGTGGTGACGAACGGCAGCCCGACCGAGATCGCCAGGTCGTCGGTGAGCGCGTAGATGCCTTCGACCCAGAGGCTCTCGGCCCGCGTGCCGCCGAACGGGTCCCGGTTCCCCTCGGCGTCGAAGTGGCCGTCGAAGGCGTAGTCGCCCAGCGTGACCGAGACCGCTCCCCCGCCCTTCGGGGGAAGCCACGCCTGCGCGCCCGCCGCCGCGGGAAGGGCCAGCCACGCCGCGGCGAGGCCCGCCCACGCGAGGTGACGGCCGCCAACGCGCATTGCGGCTACTTCTTCGGCGGCGCGGAGGTCGCCCCGCTCTTGATGCGCCGCTCCATCAAGCCGTCGATCTCCGCGAGGACGTCCACCTGCTTGCCGGGCGCCTCGACCATGCAGCTGAACTCCTTCTCGACGGCGGCCTTCCTCTCCGCCGTGGGCTTGTAGAGGATCGGGAGCACCGACGGCTCCGGCACCGCGGCGACCAGGGCCTGCGCCTGGACCATCGTCACGTCCGCGAGGTCGGTCATCACCACAGCGAAGTGGCCGGCCTTGAGCGCAGGAGCGATCCCGGCCGGCTGTTCGACGACGAGCGGCAGGTGGCCGGCCCGCTTCAAAGCCGGCTCGAGCTCCCGCAGGGCCTTGGCGACCTGGGACTGCGGGCGGGCGTAGAGCAGGATGCAAGCCGGGTGCAGGGCCACGTAGCCGCGCTGGAAGCGTGCGCCCCGCCCGACGCGCTGGAACTTGTCGCCGCAGCCCTCAGACGCCGCGGGCCGGAGCACGAGCAAGGTGAGTATCAGGACGCCGATCGCTGAGCGCATGTGCTCCTTTCAGAGGACTTCGATCGTCATGCAGCCGCTGCGCAGGTCGCTCGTGGGGGCGTTCTCATCGTCCACGAGCCGCATCCTCACGTCGAAGCGATATCCCCTGGGGATCTGCGGCGACTCGTACGGGTAGTCGAGCGTCCCCTCGCCCTTGCTGTCCGTGGTCATGACCACGAGCGGGCCCGTGAAGGGGATCGGGAACTGCACGAACGCCGGCCCGTCGGCCGGGGACCACGGGGCGGCGCCCTCGGCTCTCTGGCACACGCCGTCGTCGTTGCCAGGCTTATTGACGTCCGCCGCTCGCTGCACCTTGTAGGTCGTATTGGGCTTGGCGCGCACGCGGAACCTCATCGTCCCGGCGAAGATTCCGCTGGCGTGCGCCACGGGCGTGACGCTGGTCCCGCCCTCACCGGTTCCCACGACCGCGACGAGAGCCGACTGGTAGGTCCCCGGCGGCGGCTCGCCGAACGGGTCGGGCTCGGTCGGGGACGTGCACGCGGAGAGAAGCGCCAGCGCAACTGCGAGCGGCGCCAACAACCGGCTGGTTCGGGTCCTCATGGCGACCTCCCTTCTCCAATGCGAGCGTCGGGTGCAAGGTAGCGTGGGGGGTCCTGCGATGCCAATGGACGGAACCTCCCCGGCGCCTCCCCCGTGGGTGTTCTCCCCGTTCCTCTAGCCGCGCCGCGGCGCGCGCAGCGTATCCTGTCACGCATGAGCGAGGGCTCGCGCGTGGCCTGCTTCGGACCATTCGAGGCGGACCTCCGCACCGGCGAGCTGCGGCGCGCGGGCCGGACGGTCGAGCTGCAAGAGCTGCCGTTCCGGATCCTGGCGGCCCTGCTGGAGCGGCCCGGGGAGCTGGTCACGCGCGAGGAGCTGCGCGCGATCGCCTGGCCCGACGGCGTGTTCGTGGACTTCGAGCACGGTCTGAACAAGGCCGTCGCCAAGATCCGCCGCGCCCTCGACGACGATGTCGACGAGCCGCGCTACCTCGCGACGCTGCCGGGCCGCGGCTACCGCTTCGTGGCCGAAGTCATCCGAGCGGGGGGCGCCCCTCGCCCGCGAGCGCTGCGCAGCACGTGCCGCATCCTGTGGGACTCGCGGACGATTCCGCTCGCAGAAGGCGAGAACCTGATCGGCCGCGACCCGGAGGCCACGGTGTGGGTCGACTCCACGACCGTCTCGCGGCGTCACGCCATCATTCGCGTCGCACTAGGAGCAGCGACGCTCGAGGATCTCGGCAGCAAGAACGGCACGGCCGTCGGCGGCCGGCGCATCGACGCGCCCACTCCCCTCGCCGACGGGGACGAGCTGGCGGTCGGGTCGGCCCGCATGACGTTCCGCTCGTCGGCCGCCGAGTCGACGAAGACCGCGACGTCGGCCGCGAAGTAGCCGCTACCTTCCGAGAATGCGCAGCCGCGAAAGGCGGGGTCCCTTTCGGATGCGGGCACGCGGCGCGTAGCTCGCTCCCGCGGGCAGCGGATCGAGCTCGTCGGGCCATGTCTCCGCCAGCGTGACACGCCCGTTCTCGACGGCCTTCACGACCACGACGGCATCGTAGGGGTAGAGGACGGAAGTCTCCTGCCACGAGCGTTCCAGCACGGGACGCGGCGAGGAGCGGACGCCCCCGCTCTCGAAGCGCGTCGTGTACAGGTATTCGAGCGCGTCCACCGAGTGCCCCACGGCGCGCCCCTCGTACAGATAGTGGAGCGCGTGCCGGAAGCTGACGTCGATCGCCCAGCCTCCTCCGCCCAACAGGACCACGAGCGTTCCCGGCGCGACGTCGGGCACCACGGCGGTGATCCCGAGGAGCGAGCTCCGCTGGTCGGGATACGCACTCTTCGTGTCCCACGCGGCCTGCAGGGCGGCCACTCGTGCGACGCCCGATGCCGCGATCCACCCTCCCAGGAGAAAGACGGCCGGAAGCCGCGCCCGAGCCGGCAGGAACGCTGCCAGCGCGAAAGCGGTCGCGGCGAAGAGCACCGCGATGCCAGGCGTCGGAATGAACTGCATGCGCTCGGCCCCGTGCGTCTCGGGGTTGAGGACGAACGGCATGAGAGAGGCTGCGGCCCACAGAAGGCCGAGCCCCGCCGCAACCGCCAGCGCGGCTCGCGGCGGCGACTGCCCCTCGGGACGCTCCGGAGAACGGCGCGACGCGACGGCGAAGCCGACGGCGAACACGGCGACGGAAAGGGGCACGAACGGCCACGACCGCTCCAGCGGCGGCGGCGCAAAGACCGGCGCGACGTAACGCCGAAGCTGCCGCCACGTGCGGTCGAGCAGGGGGCCCGGCGTGAAGTCGGCGGCGATGCCGCCCTGGTACGCGACGCGCCCGGGATCGGTCCAGCGCGGAGCCGCGAAGCGCAGCGCACACGCGAAGACCAGGCAACCCGCCGCCAGCGTCCAGACCAGAAGCCGCCGCCGCTCCCGCATCCCGCCGCCCGCGAGGAAACACAGCGGGACGAGTGCGAGTGGGGCCATCGTCGCCTCGAAGCTCAAGATGGTGACGACGCCCGCCACGGCTGCGGATATCGCCAGCGCCAGGCTGCGCCGAGCCCAGGCTTCGACCGCCAGCCATGTCGCGAGCAGGGCTCCAAACGTACAGCCGCTGTAGAGGATCATCTGCACCGAGCAGACTCGCGACTGATCGCCGGGCGCCCAGACGATCGCGAGCGCGCCCGCGACGTAGGCGAGGGCCGTGACGCCGGGCAGCAGCCGGCGCGTGATCAGGAACGTGAGCACGCCGCCGAGCGCGATCCAGGCCACGTGGAACACGAGGAACCCCGAGAACTGGTCGGGGTAGAGCCACCAGGCCGGCAGTCCCCAGACGAGGTTGAGCGGCCGGTTCGCGTACGGGAACTCGAGGATGCCGCGCGAGGTGAGCGAGACGATCACCCACTCGTCGTAGCCGCGGAAATTGGTGGCACGGGCAGGCGCGAAGGCGACTACGGCGAAGACGACGAGACCGGCCGCGGCGAGGATCGCCCCCCAGTCCCACCCCGCACGGCTCGACCGGTTCATCAGAGATAGCTCAGCCACCAGTCGCGGCGGCGCGCCTTCACCTCCGCGAACCAGCGGCACGGGAAGTACAGCAGCACGGTCCCCGCCAGCCAGGCCGCGTACGTCGTCCACAGCGGCCCGCCCATGTCCGGCTGATCCGGGAGCGAGACGATCCGGAGCACGTTCATGAAGTACGGAGCGAGGCTCTCGCCCCGGATCGCGGTGATCGCCATGCCCGCGAGGTGCGCATAGGCCCACTGCAGGCAATAGAAGAAGAGAGGCACGCGGCCGAACGTCACGAGCACGCGGCCGAGCCCGCCCGCGAGACGGCGCCCCTCGAGGAGGCCGAGCGCGAGGATCGACCACGCGAGCGTCGCGAGCACGAAGGCGAGCGAGGGCGGGTACTTCTGCACGTTGAGGAAGGACATCGCCGTCTTCGCGGCGTCCGCCTGCGGTGCCCAGGGGCGCGGGTCGCCGTACCCGTTCACGTAGCGCAGGACGAGGAACGAGGCGAGCATCGACGCGCCCAGCCCGAGCAGCAGGCGCCGCCGCCGCTCCTCCGGCCACGCGTAAACCTCCGCGAAGCCGTAGCCGAGCGCGAGCAGGCCGAACCAGGGCAGCACCGGGTAGTTCGGCAGGAGGATCGGGCTCGGGAAATCGGCGATCGGGAAGAGGCCGCCCTGGTGGAAGACGATCCAGAGTTTGCCGAGCGGGCTCGGGACGGGCGTGCCCGGGCCGCGCCACGGCGTCACCGCGAACCGGTCGAGCAGGTTGTGGCCGACGACGATCAGAGCGCCCATCGCGAGCACGGCACGGGTCGGCAGCCTCACGAGCGCCGAGAGCACGATCATCCCGATGCCGATCGCCCAGATCACCTGCAGCATCGCGAGGAGCGACGGGTGGACGTCCCACCAGATCAGCACGCGGAAGAACGTGAGCTCGAGGAACACGAGCCAGAGGCCGCGCGTCCACAGGAACCGCGCGAGCTCCGGGATGGGCGTCCCCCGCAGGAGCTGCAGCCCCGCGCCCATCCCCGCCAGGAACACGAAGCCGGGGGCGCAGAGGTGAGTGATCCAGCGCGTCAGGTACAGGATGGGCGTGGATGTGGCCGGGGCGAGGGGGTCGTTGAAGAGAGCGCCCGCGTGCGTGAAGTCGCGCGTGTGGTCGAGCAGCATGAAGACCATCAGCGCTCCGCGCACCGCGTCGATCGTGTCGAAGCGCTTCCCCATCTCCCCCTGCGAAGCCCCGCAGAGGATAACCGCATCGCGAACGAAGAGAGGCTCGCCGTCGTTGACAGGGACCCGCGAGCGGTGCAAGGCTTGCGACAAAGCAATCGCAGCCGCACCAAGGATTTGGAGATGCCCATGAAGGGGGAATCTCGATGAGACGAAGCCTCCACTTCGCTTCCATCGCGGCGCTCGTCGCGTTTTTCGCGACACCCGCTCTCGCCCAGCGCACGACCGGCGCGATCTCCGGGACGGTCAAGGACTCGACGGGTGCCATGCTGCCCGGCGTGACGGTCGCCGTGAGCGGACCGAACATCGTCGGGACGCAGACGGCGACGACCAACGAGCAAGGCTTCTACCGCTTCATCAACCTCCCGCCCGGCGACTACCAGCTCGTGTTCACCCTGCAGGGCTTCACGAGCGTGACGCACCGCGGCCTGCGCGTGCCGGTCGGGGGAACCATCGAAGCGGACGCGGCGCTCGCCGTAAGGCAGGTGCAGGAGTCGATCGACGTCGTCGGCGAGTCGCCGGTCGTCGACACCACCTCGAACGAGGTGGGCACGAACTTCGACCGCGAGTGGGTGGAGAACGCTCCGCTGCGCCGTTACAGCTTCTTCGACCTGGTGGCCTCCGCGCCCGGCTCGGTGCAGGCGGGCGACGGCAGCGCGCGCACGCACATGTACGGCTCGTCCTACGATGAGAACTCGTTCCAGGTCGACGGCGTCGACATCACGGACAACTACTTCAACGAGGCGCTGGCCGAGCCCAACGTGGACGCGATCGACGAGGTCGAGGTGCTCTCGCTCGGCGCGCCCGCGGAGTACGGCAACCTGACGGGCGCCGTCTACAACATCGTCACGCGCCAGGGCAGCAACGAGTTCCACGGCGACCTGAATCTGTTCTTCCAGACCGACGGGCTCACCTCGAACAACACCGACGGCACCGCGAACCCGGACGGCACGTTCCTGAACGCCTGCTCGGACGGCGTCGGCCGCTGCCCGTGGAAGCGCGACAACTACACGGACATCACCGCCCAGCTCGGCGGGCCGATCATCAAGGACAGGCTGTGGTTCTTCGCCTCGTACCAGAACCAGCGCGACTACTACTGGGACGCCGGCTTCGCCTACACCGACCTGCTGCGCACCAACGAGCGGACCGACCGCTACTTCTTCAAGCTCAACTGGCAGATCGACCCGAAGCACAAGCTGGTGGGCACGTTCCACTACGACAAGCAGAACGACGACGCCGGCCCCGCGAGCCTCGGCGCCGCCGGCACGACGGCCTACACGCGCAAAGGCACGACGCCGACGCCCGGGCTCGGCTACACCGGCGTGCTGTCGGAGCGGACCGTCGTCGACGTGCGCTACTCGGGCTTCTACGGCAGCGTCGGCATCGGCCCGACCGACCCCAACCAGCCGCGCGACCTCACGCACTTCATCGACAACGACACGGGCGCGATCAGCGGCGGCCACTACTACTGGTACGAGCTCGAGCCCAAGCGCAACACCGTGACGGCCAAGGTCTCGCACTTCGCCGACAAGTTCCTCGGCGGGAGCCACGACTTCCGCTTCGGCGTGCAGTACAGCGACGCCGAGGCGCCCGGCATCTACGGCTACAACGACCTCGTCTACACGTACAGCCTGAGCGACCCCACCTACGGCTACGGCATCGCGCGCACGCCGTTCAGCTACAACGGCTCGAGCCGCAGCGTCGGCGTGTTCCTGGACGACACGATCCGCATCAGCGAGCGCTTCACGATCAACGCCGGCGTGCGCTGGGACTACAACAAGGCCTACTCGCCCGAGCAGCAGGAGCTCGACGAGAACGGCCTGCCCACGGGGACCAGCTTCCCCGAGACCGACTACTACACCTGGAAGCAATTCTCGCCGCGCGTCGGCTTCAACTGGAAGGCGACGGCCGACGGCAAGACCGTGCTCAAGGGCCACTGGGGCCGCTACCACCGCGCGGTCGCGACCGGCGAGTTCGCGAACATCCTGGGCCCGAACGTCAAGCCCTACTTCGCCGGCGGCTACGACGTCCCGACCGGCACCTTCCTAGACCTGGTGCAGATCAGCAGCAACGACCAGCTCGGTGTCGACCCGAGCTACGAGAGCCCGCGCACCGACCAGTTCATCCTGTCGCTCGACCGGGAGATCTCGCCCGGGGTCGGCACGAGCCTGACCTACGTCAACAAGCGCGGACGCGGCTTCGCGGGCTGGGAGGAGACGCGCGGCACGTACGTGCGGATCCCCTACACCGACGACGTCGGCGAGGGTGCCACGGGCCGCACGTTCGACATCTACGCGATCACCAGCGACCCGGCCGACCGCTTCTTCCAGATCACGAACCGCGAGGAGCTCGAGAGCAACATCAACGCCGTCAGCCTCTCGATCAACCGGCCGATGCGCGACCGCTGGCAGCTCGGCGCCTCGGCGACCTGGATGCGCGCCTCGGGCACGCTGCAGGAAGGCCGCGGCGGCGCGGGCGAGCAGGGCTCGGGCGTCGGCATCGAGCAGCGCGGCGGGCTGCAGTTCCGCAACTACGGCCGCAACCCGAACATGTTCGTCAACATCGACGGCCGGATGCGCAGCGACGTCGAGTGGCAGCTCAAGGCCCAGCTCGTCGGGCAGCTCCCGCTCGGCTTCCTGGCCTCGGCCAACTTCTCCTACAGGAGCGGGGCGCACCTGATCCGGCGCATCCGGCTGGGCCAGGACATCACCGGCATCCCCGCCGACAACACCAACGTCCTGATCCTGCAGCCGCGCGGCGAGAACGGGCGCATCTCGGGCGTCACCCAGCTCGACGTGCGCCTGCAGAAGGACTTCCGGCTCGGGAAGAAGGTCCAGCTCTCGCTCTTCGCGGACGCGCTCAACCTGATCAACGACGACGCGACCCAGTCGATGCTCAGCACGCTCGTGGACTCGAGCTCGTTCTGGTTCCCGTCGGAGCCCGTGGACCCGCGCCGCGTGATGTTCGGATCGAAGCTGCGGTTCTAGCGGACGCCGTTTGCCCCCGGGCTCGCGGCCGCCCGAGAATGGCCTGAATGCGCCGCGCATCGTGGGTCGTGCTCGCGCTCGTGGCGCTCGCCGCGGCCCTGGCCGTCGCGCGGCGATCGGGCGACGCCCCGGCGTGGCTTGGCGGCGGATCGCAGAACCTGCTCGTCGTCACGCTCGACACCTTGCGGGCCGACCATGTCGGCAGCTACGGCTACGCCGCCGCGCGGACGCCGCGGCTCGACGCCCTCGCCGCTCGCGGCCTGCGCTTCACGCGCGCGGCGACGGTCGTGCCGCTCACGCTTCCCGCCCACTCGTCGCTCTTCACGGGCACCTTCCCCGCGCGGCACTCGGTGCGCGACAACGGCGGCTACTACCTGGGCGACGAACAGACGACGCTCGCCGAGGTGCTGAAGGCCCGCAGCTTCCGGACCGGCGGCTTCGTCTCCGCGTTCGTGCTCGACTCGCGCTGGGGCACCGCCCAGGGCTTCGACAGCTATTTCGACGACTTCGACCTCGACCGGTTCGAGAAGCAGGCGGGCATGGACGCGATCCAGAGGCCGGGCCGCGAGACCGTCGACGCGGCGCTCCAGTGGCTCGCGGCCGAGCGCGGAAAGCCGTTTTTCCTCTGGGTCCACTTGTACGACCCGCACACGCCGTACGCGGCGCCGGCCGAGTACGCCGCGGCCTTCCCGCGCACGCTCGTCGGCGCCTACGACGCCGAGATCGCCGCGGCCGACGCGCAGCTCGGCCGGCTGCTCGACGCCCTGGACACCGACGGGCGCCTCGCTCGCACGGTCGTGGCCGTGCTGGGCGACCACGGCGAGATGCTCGGCGAACACGGTGAGCCGACCCACGGCTTCTTCGTCTACGACGCGGCCGTGCGCATCCCGCTGGTAATGGCGGCCCGCGGCCTCGCGCCGCGCGTGGTCGAGGACCAGGTGCGGATCGTGGACGTGATGCCGACGCTCTTGGGGCTGCTGCGCGTGCCGGCGCCATCGGAGGTGCAGGGCACGAGCCTGCTGCCGCTCGCGCGCGGCGAGCGGCTCAACCTGATGGCGATCTCCGAGAGCTGGTTCCCGCGCTTCCACTACGGCTGGAGCGAGCTTCTCGCGGTGCAGGACGAGCGCTTCAAGCTAGTCCGCGCCCCGCGCCGCGAGCTCTACGACCTGCAGCGTGATCCGCTCGAGGCGAACGATCTCGCCGCGAGCGACCCGGCGCGCGTCGAGACGCTCGAGCGCGCTCTCGACCGGATGGTCGCGGCCGCGGGCGGCGGCGCCCCGCCGAAGCTGCCGGACGCGGTCGACTCCGAGACGGCCGAGCGGCTCGAAGCGCTCGGCTACGTCGGCGGCTCGGTGAGCGCGCGTCATCTCGAGGACCGGCCGCGCGGCGACCCCAAGGACAAGATCGGGCTCTACAACCTGATCAAGCAGGCGAGCACCGCGTCCGCCGAGGGGCGCCCCGACGAGGCGATCGTCAAGGCGCGCGAGGTGCTGGCCGCCGACCCCGAGGTGCTCGAGGCCCGCATGCTGCTCGGCAACTTCCTGGCGAAGGCCGGCCGGGAGGCGGAGGCGATCGCCGCCTACAGGCAGGCGCTCGCGCTCGATCCCGAGCACCGCGAGACCGTGTTCCGGCTCGCGCTCGCGTACAAGGATGAGGGCCGTCTCGACGACGCACGCACCGGCTTCGAGCGCGCGCGTGCGCTCGACCCCCGCAACGGCCGCGTGCTGTTCCAGCTCGCCGACATCGAACGGCGCGCCCGCCGCTTCGACGCGGCCGAGGCGATCCTGAAAGACGCGCTCACGCGCGAGGTCGAGCGCGAGCGCTTCCTGCTCGCGCTCGGCGAAACCTATCTCGACCAGAAGCGCCTCGACGAGGCCACGAAGGCGCTCGGCGAGGCCGCCGGGATCCGCCCCACGCTCGAGACGGTCCACTTCAACCTCGGCCTCGTCCACGAAGAGCGCGGCGAACTGGACAAGGCGGCCGCCGAGTACGAGCGGGAGCTCGCGGCGCACCCGAAGGCGTACCGGGCCGCCTTCAACCTGGCCAAGCTGCTGCAGCGCTCCGGCCGCGGCCGCGAGGCGGAGGAACGCTTCCGGCAGGTGGTCGCGCTCGCCCCCGACTTCGCGATCGGCCGCCTCTACCTCGCGAAGGCGCTCCTCGACCTGGGCGACCTGCCCGGCGCCGAGCGCGAAGCGCGCGCCGGCCTCGCGCAGAAGCCCGACCCGGCGCTGGCCCCGCTCGGCCACTACGTCCTCGCCGACGTCTACAACCGCCAGGGCCGGTCAGCCGAGTCCCGCGCGCAACAGCAGGCCGGCGACCGGCTGGCGCGCCGCCAAAGAGGCCCGGGGGCTCCGGGGGGCCTAGGGCCAAACTGAGGGGTCAGGTCTTGAATTTTGACTTTTGCATAGCGAGGTCAAAATTCAAGACTTGACCCCTTCCGTTTAGCCCGCACGTTTCCCCATCTCGGCCAGACGCGCGCGGGCCGGGGCGAAGCGCGGGTCGAGCGCGAGCGCCTGCTCGAAGTAAGGCCGCGCCTCCGCGGCCCGGCCCTGCCGCAGCAGGATCAGGCCGAGGTTGTAGGCGTGGTGTTGATTCCGGCCGTCGAGCCGCCACGCTTCGCGGAAAGCCCTCTCGGCTTCCGCCAGCTGCCCGCGTCCGCCGAGCGTCATGCCGAGGACGTTCCAGTACGACGCCACGCTCGGGTCGAGCTCGACGGCCGCGCGCAGCCGCGTGATCGCCTCCTCGACATGGCCTGCGTCCCGCAGCAGCTCGCCGAGCTTCGCGCTCAAGCGGGCGTCGCGGGGCAGCGCCTCCGCGCCACGGCGCAGGCGCGACAACGCGCCCTCGCGATCGCCCAGGCGGAGCCTGCAGTCGGCGGCCCCCTCCCACGCGGCGGCGTGCGTCGGGGCGTGGCTCGCGGCCGCGTCGAAGTGGCGGCCCGCCTCGGCCGCCTGGCCCTGGGCGACGAGCGCTCGAGCGAGGTAGTAGTGCACCTCGAAGCTCGAGATGCCGCGCGCCAGGACCTGCTGCAGCTTGGCCGCGCTCAGCGCGGGGTCCTTCGCGTGAAAGGCGACGAGCGCCTCGCGGATCAGGCTGTTGACGATGCGAAACTCCTCGATCTTGTCCTTGGGGTCCGCTCCCGGCGTCCCGGTCTCCGCCGCCCCCGAGCCGCCGACGTAGCCGAGCGCCCCCAGCCGCTCGATGAGCTCCTGCGAGGGCCCAGGCTCCGTGCTCGCATCCCGCTGCCGCCGCTCCCCGTCCAGCACCGTCGCGAGCGCGGCGCGCATCGCCTGCGCCTGGGTCGGACGCGCGGGGGCCAGGTTCTGCCGCTCGCCCGGATCGTCGCGCAGGTCGTAGAGCTCCGGCCGCGGCGCCTGGATGTACTTGAAGCGGCCTTCGCGGATCACACGCAGGTCGCTCCAGCCGAAGTGCAGCAGCGGGACGAGCGTCTCGGCATAAACCGTGGCCTCTTCGGGCTCCGGCCCGCCCCGCAGCGTCGGCGCGAGGCTCCGTCCGGACGAGGTTTCCGCCGCGGGCGCCAGCCCCGCGAGCTCGAGCGCCGTGGGGAAGATGTCCACGAGCCGCACCGGGCGCTCCAGGCGGCGGCCGGCGACGACGCCCGGCCCGCGCACGATGAGCGGCACGCGCAGCGTCGACTGGTACGCGAAGAAGCCGTGCAGCGACTCGTCGTGCTCGCCGAGCCCCTCGCCGTGGTCCGAGGTCACGACGAGCGCCGTCGCGTCGCGCATCCCGAGCGAGCCGAGCGCGTCCTCGAAGCGGCCGAAGAGCTCGTCCGTCCACGCCACTTCCCCGTCGTACGGGCGACCCGCGTAGCGCGAAGCGTAGGGCTCGGGCGGCTCGTAGGGATCGTGCGGCTCGTAGAGGTGCAGCCACAGGAACACCCGCCGTCCGCGCTGGCCGCCGAGCCACGCCACGGCCTCGGCGACCGTGTCCTCGCCCTTCCGCTGAACCGTGCTCAGGAACTGCGCGTCTCCCCCGCTGCCCTCGAAGCGGTCCGAATACACGTCGAAGCCGCGGTCGAGCCCCGACTGCGAGTCGAGCACGATCGACGAGACAAAAGCCGCGGTCGCGAAGCCGTTCTCGCGAAAGCGCTCGGCCAGGAGCGGCACCCGGGGGACGACGGCCGGCGAGACGTTGTCCCGGATGCCGTGCTCCGTGGGCAGGAGCCCCGTGAGCAGGGAGACGTGCGACGGCCGCGTCAGCGGCACGTGCGCCGAAGCCTCGACGGCGAGCGCCCCCTCGGTCGCGATCCGGTCGAGCCGCGGCGTCGCCACCTCGCGCGCGCCGTAGCATCCCAGGCGGTCGGCGCGGAGCGTGTCGATCGTGACGAGCACCACGTGCAGCGCCTTGGGCTTCGGCGCGGCGGCGCGCTGGCAGCCGACGAAACCCAGGGCGAGCCCCAGCACGATGCACCGCCGCATCGAGGCACTATAGTCTGGGGAGAAGCAATGGCCGCAGCGACCGAGTACCGGGACGAGAGCCGGGCGCCCACGCGCGACGAGATCGACCGCGGGAGCGGCCCGGTGCTGCTCGAGTTCGGGACGGCCTGGTGCGGGCACTGCCGCGCGCTGGCGCACCGGATCGCCGAGCAGCTCGAGCGCCACCCGGAGGTGACGCACGTCAAGGTGGAGGACGGGCCGGGGCGTGCGCTGGGACGGTCGTTCCACGTGCGGCTGTGGCCCAACCTCGTGTTCCTCCGCGACGGGCGCGTCGTCCGCCAGCTCGCTCGGCCCAGCTACGCACAGCTCGACGAGGCCTTCCGCGAGCTCGTCGCCGCGCCGGTTCCCTGATAGGCCGTGCTCGCCCTGGCTTGGCTCCTGCTCGCCGGCGCCGCGGCGCCCGTCGGCCGTGAGGCGGCTACGGCCGCCGTGCTCGACGGACTCGTCCGCGACGACGAGCCGGGTCTCGCGGTCCTGGTGCGCGTGAACGGACGGACCACCTTCGAGCGGACCTACGGCGTCCGCGACCTGCGCACGCGTCCCAGGATCGACGTGAGGACGGGCTTTCGCCTCGCCTCGGTGACGAAGCAGCTGACGGCGGCAGTCGTCATGCTGCTCGTTCGCGACGGCCGGCTCCGGTACGAGGACACGCTGCTGGCCGTGCTACCCGGCTTCCCGGACTACGCGCGGGCCGTCACGATCCGTCATCTGCTCACCCACACGTCGGGACTCCCCGACTACGAGACGCTGATGGACGAGAACGAGAAGACGGGCGCCGCTCGCTGGACCCCCGAACGCCAGATCCGCGACGACGAAGTCCGGGGCCTGCTCGAAAAAGCCACGCAGCCTCGGTTCGCGCCGGGGACCCGCTGGGCCTACAGCAACTCCGGCTACGTGCTGCTCGGCCTGGTCGCGGCGCGCGCCGCGGGCCGCCCCTTCGGCGACGTGCTGCGCGAGCGAATCTTCGCGCCGCTCGGCATGACCCGCACGCTCGCGTTGCAGGCGGGTGAGAACGAGGTCCAGGACCGCGCCTACGGCCACACGAAGCAGGGCGTGGCATTTCGCGCGAGCGACCAGAGCTCGACGTCGGCGACACTCGGGGACGGTGGGGTGTACTCGTGCCTCGACGACCTCGCGAGATGGGACGAGGCGCTGCGGACGGGCGCGCTCCTGTCCGAGGCGGAGCTGAGGCTCGCGCTCACGCCGGTGCGGCTCGGCGACGGCTCGCAGCCCGTCTGGCCGGACGAGCCGGGCGGCGACAACCTCTTCCCTGGCCGGCCGGTCGCCTACGGCTTCGGCTGGTTCCTCGATCCGTGGCGGGGACGTCCAAGGGCGTGGCACCACGGCGAGACGATGGGCTTCCGCTCGGTCGTCGAGCGCTTCCCCGCGGACGGCCTCACGATCGTCATGCTCGCGAACCGGGACGACCTCGACCTGCGCTCGCTCGCACTGAAGCTGGCCGAGGCGCAGCTCAGCGGTCCTTCTCCGGAACCAGGCCCGCCGCCAACCGCTCGACGCCCGTAGTCGTCAGCACCGGATCACCTCGCAGCGCCGCCCGAAACGCCAGGATCGCCTCCGCCTCGACCGCGATCGACCCGGCCGTGAGCTGGCGCCGCGTGAGGCTCCCCGACATGAGGCCCGTGCCGTGAGGAAGCGAGGGGACGAGCGCGTGCACCACCTCGTGCGCGATGACCCGGCCGAGCGCGACGGCGACCACGCGCTGCTCGCCGGGCGGCAGAATGCGCAGGGGGCGACCCGGCGGGACGCCGGCGGCGGCGCGGACGTTCGGCACGCGAACCCAGAGCGTGCGCACGGCCGACGGGCGCTTGCGCGCGGCGCCGAGCACCAGCGCGCCCGTGGACGGCGTCGGTCCCGCGTCGACCAGGATCACCCACACCTCGTCGTTCCCGGCGACGTCGCGCGACGCGCCACGCCGCCACGACACGCTCGCACCCATGCGCCTCAACAGAGCGGCCGCCTCCGCCCGGGCCACCAGCTCCGTACCCCACGCGATGCCGGTCGGGTCGTACCAGACGAGCGTGAGGACGGGCGCGCTTGCGTCCTCGCGCAGCGGCTCCGCGGCGAGCGGCGCGGCCAGCAGGCTCAGCACGGCTGCGGCGACACGTGGCGACACGCTTCTCCCCGCTTCCCCAAAGGCGTCGACGACCGCGTCCAGCGGTGTCGGTCGTTTCCAGTGAGACGCGAGAGGTCGAGCCCGGGTTGTCCGGCACACCGGCGCAAGACGCTGAGTTTGTGCTGAGCCCAGAAAACTGAAGCCCCAATTCGCCCCTCAGGCGAACGCTCCCCTTGGGCCGCGACGGGTGGCGCGAACTACATCGGCGCTGGCGGCGCGACCTCGCCGAGCCGTCAGCGCGCGGACGGAGCGATGTTCTTGTTCATCCGGAAGACGTTCTGCGGGTCCCAGCTCGCCTTGATGCGGGACAGGCGTTCCAGGTTCTTGCCGTAGGCGGCGGCCACTCGATCCTCCGGCTCGTCCTCGGTGAGGAAGTTCACGTAGGTCC
>DATBSL010000348.1:0-2500 GCA_036559805.1 Vicinamibacteria bacterium | reverse complement strand
CGTGTTCGCGAGCACGTTCAGCCGGCCGCGGTGCGACATTCCGATCACGACCTCGCGCATGCCGACGAGCGCCGCGTCGTTCAGGATCCGGTCGAGCAGCGGGATCAGCGTCTCGCCGCCCTCGAGCGAGAAGCGCTTGTGGCCCACGTACTTCGTGTGCAGGAAGCGCTCGAAGCTCTCGGCCTCGATCACCTTCTCGAGCACCCGCTTCTTGCTCGCGGCGTCGAGCGCCGGGTAGTTGCGCGTCGACTCCATGCGGTGCTGCAGCCATTCCTTGCGCTCGGGGTCGGCGATGTACATGTACTCGACGCCGATCGTGCCGCAGTAGGTCTCGCGCAGCATGTCGAGCGTCTCGCGCAGCGTCGCGCGGTCCTCGCCCGAGAGCCCGCCCGACATGAACTCGCGGTCGAGGTCCCAGAGCGTGAGCCCGTAGGTCGCCGGGTCGAGGTCGCGGTGCGGCGCCCTGTGCCGGTCGAGCGGGTCGAGGTCGGCGACGAGGTGCCCGCGCACGCGGTAGTTGTGGATCAGCTGCAGCACCTTCGTCTGCTTCTCGACCTCCTCGCGCCCTCCCGGCGGTCCGAAGAGTCCCGGCGTCGCGTCCATCTCCCAGCGCACCGGCCGGTGCGGCATGCCGAGGTCGCCGAAGATGCGCTCGTAGAAGCCGTCGTCGCCCTTGAGCAGCTCCTCGATCCGCGACAGGAACAGGCCCGACTCGGCGCCCTGGATGATGCGGTGGTCGTAGGTGGAGGTCACGGTCATGACCTTGCTGATCCCGAGCATCCCGAGCGTCCGCGGCGCCATCGACTTGTACTCGGCCGGGTAGTCGAGGGCGCCCGTGGCGATGATCACGCCCTGGCCCGGCATCAGGCGCGGCGCCGAGGACGTGGTCCCGACGGTGCCGGGGTTCGTCAGCGAGACGCTCGTGCCCATGAAGTCGTCGGGCGAAATCTGGCCCTTGCGCGAGCGCGCGACGAGCTCGTCGAACGCGGCCAGGAACTCGGCGAAGCCCAGCCTCTGGGCGCCCTTGATGTTGGGCACCAGCAGCGTGCGCGAGCCGTCCTTCTTCTGGACGTCCACCGCGATCCCGAGCCGCACCTCGTCGCGCTGGATCCGGTGCGGCGTCTGGTCCACCTCGGCATAGGCGTCGTTCAGCCGCGGGAAGGTGTCGAGCGCGCGCAGGATCGCCCACGCCACGACGTGGGTGAAGCTGACCTTGCTCTTGCCCGCCCCCTCGCGGTGCTTGTTGAGCAGCCGGCGGTTCTCCTCGAGCGTCCGCACCGGCAGCGTGCGCACCGAGGTGGCCGTCGGGATCTGGAGGCTCGCCTCCATGTTCTCGACGATGCGAACCGCGCCTCCGCGGATCGGCTGCAGGATGTCGCCGGGCAGGATCGTGGGCAGCGCCACCGCCCGCGAGCGCTCGCGCGTTGCGGGGGCCTGCGGTTCCTGGCGGGCGAGGGTCTGCAGCGGTGCCGTGCCCGCGGCGGGAGCGGGAGCCTGGGCCGGCGCGGGCTGGCGCGGCTCGACGATCACCGTGACCGGCGTCGCCTCGCTCGGCGCGGGACGGCCGGTGGCCTTGTCGAAGTAGCTGCGCCAGCTCGGATCGACGCTCGCGCGGTCCTCGCGGTACATCTCGAGCAGGTCGAGCGCGAAGACGTAGTTGCCCCCGAAATCGCTGACCAGGGTCTCCAGGAGCGGGTCGGCCGCGGCGGTGCTCATCCGCATGAGTTTAGCGGGGCCCGCCGGGGGCGTCGAGCAGCCGCCCCGGCGCTTCGCCCGCGCGAGCTCAGTCGCGATCGATGCGCGCCAGGAGCCCTTCGACCGCGTCCGAGAGCCGCCGCAGGTCGCCGCGGGCTTCGTCGAGACGCGTGCCCTCGCGGCGCACGAAGCTCTCGTACGGCGCCATGGCCTCGCGGATGCGCCCGGCCGCGTGGGCGCGCTCGGCCTCGAAGGCCGCGGTGAGCGAGGAGACGAGCTTCTCGCGCAGCTGGCTCACGCGCGCGGCGAGCTCGCGGCGCGCCTTCTCGCGGCGCGCGGGCAGCAGGAACAGGCCGATCAGCGAGAGGGCACCCGCGGCCACGAGGCCGGTGACGTCCGCGGCCGTGGTGCTGGCGAGCACGGCCACCAGCGTCCCCAGGCCGAGCGCGGAAACCTGCAGCAGCGCCGCCTGGGCCACGGACTCCCGCACCTTTTCCGCCAGCCGGCGCGCCTCGGAGCGCGCGTCGTAGTGCTCGACCACCGCCCGCGCCGCGGCGCCGACGCGCGCGATGAGCTCCGCACGGTTCCACTCGAAGCGGTCCTCGACGCGACCCTCGGACCCGGCGCGCGCGGCCGGGCGCTCCGCCAGGATCGCCATCACGTCCTGCCAGCGATCGAGCTCCGACTCCACCAGGAAGTCCACGAGCCCGTCCACGCGCCGCTCGACCTCGTGCGGCAGCGCGGCGACCACGTCGGACACGAAATCGCGGTGCAGCCGCTCGCGGTCGAGGAGCTCGCGGAAGCG
>DATBSL010000347.1:0-2335 GCA_036559805.1 Vicinamibacteria bacterium | reverse complement strand
GCGGGCCAGCCGGTCGTCGCCCGCGAGCCGTCGTTTGCTTATCTGGCTCGGAAGGCGATCGCGCGGCACCGCGCGGCGTTCGCCGTCGGCGCCGCGCTCATGGCCTTGCTCGTCGTCGCGCTCGCTGGCGTTTCGTGGCAGGCGCGCGTGGCCCACACGGAGCGCCGGCGTGCCGAGGCGCGTTTCCGGGACGTGCGCCAGCTCGCGAACTCCGTCCTCTACGAGCTGCACGACGCGATCGCGCCCTTGTCCGGCGCGACGCCGGCCCGGCGCATCCTGGTCGCCCGGGCACTCGGGTACCTCGACCGGCTGGCCGGCGAGGCGCCCGACGACCGCTCGCTCCAGCGCGAGCTGGCGGACGGCTACCAGCGCATCGCGCAGATCCAGGGCGGCGCAATGGGGGCGAACCTGGGCGACACGGAAGGCGCGCTTCGGAGCCACAGCAAGGCGCTCGCCATCCGCCAGGCCCTGGCCGGGCGGAGACCGGCCGATCCCGCCGACGAGGCCGCCCTCGCGCTCGCCGAGTTCGAGTTGGGCGCGCTGCTGCGAGGCATGGGACAGCTCGATCAGGCGGAGCAGTCTCTCCGGAGCGCGGCCACCCGGCTGGACGCGCTCGCGAGCACCGGCACGCTTCCCGACGCGCCGCGCCGCCGCCTGGCCATCGTCTATCAGCGCCTCGCCGACCTGTATTCCTTCCGGGGCAGGCAGGAGGAGGCGATCACCTGGGCCCGGAAGGCGGTGGCCGAGGCCGAGTCGCTGTGGCGCGCGACACCCGGCGACCCGTCGTCGCGCTCGGCTCTGGCCTCGGCGTCCTACGAGTTCGCCAAAGCCCTCGCTGGGCAGGACCAGTACGCCGAGGCGCTCGAGCGTGTCCGTCAGGCTCGCGCGCTGCTCGAGGCCGGGCTTCGCGACAACCCCGTCGACGCCCGACAAACCCAGGTCCTGCTGTTCGTGCTCTACGCAGAAGGGCTGTACTGCTGGCGCCTGGGCGACCTGCCGGGCGCCGTCGCCGTACGCGAGCACGCGCTCGAGGTGGCCGAGGACGCGCTCCGCACGGACCCGAGCGACCGGTGGAGCCAGATGGGCGTCGCCGTGGCCGCCGGTGCGCTGGGGGAGGTGGTGTTGGCGACTGGCGACGCCAAGAGGGCCGTCCGGTTGTTCCGGCAGGCGTTGGCGATCTCCAGTCGCGCCGTCGCCGAGGATCCGCAGTACGCGTTCGCCCGGCTGCAAGTGGCTTCCGGGGAGCACGGCCTCGGTCGGGCGCTGCTGGCCGAGGACACCGCGCCGAGCCTTGCCGAGGGCTGCGCAGCCCTCGAGCGCGTTCGCGTCTACTGGTCCGGACTGCAGTCCAGGGACGAGCTCCCGCCGGGCGAGACGGGGGGGCTCCAGCAGCTTCCGCGATGGCTCGCGCGCTGCGCGTCTATCGCAGCGCGGTGATCGGGTCCACCCCGGCTGCGCGCCGCGCGGGCAGAAACGATGCGCCGAGCGCCACGAGCAGCAGCAGGCCGGCCACGGTCGCGAGGGTTGCCGGATCGGTGGGCTCGACGCCGTAGAGCTGGCTCGCGAGCAGGCGCGTGAGCGCAAGCGCGCCCATAAGGCCGAGCACGATGCCCAGGCCGGCGAGGCGGGCGGCCTGGCGGAGGAAGAGGCCGAGCACCGCGCGCCGGGGCGCGCCCACGGCCATGCGGATGCCGATCTCGCGCGTGCGCTGGGAGACGGTGCAGGCGACGACGCCGTAGAGGCCGATGCCGGCCAGCAACAGCGCGCTCACCGCGAAGAAGCCGAGCACGGCGAGCACCAGCCGCCGCTGCGCGACCGAGGCCGCGACCAGCTCCTCGAGGCTCTGCGGGTTGGCGACCGGGAGCTCGGGCTCCACGGCCAGGATCGCGCGGCGGATCGGCTCGACGAAGGCGAGCGGCGAGCCTGCCGTCCGGACCACCAGGCGCCGAGCGGGGGACCAGCTGAACGCGAGCGGACGGTAGAGGGTCGGCCGGATCCGCTCGGCGAGGCCGCGCAGCCGCACGTCTCTCACGACACCGACGATCTGCCACTGCTTATCGCCCTCACCGAAGAACTGTCCGAGCGGGTCCTGGTTCGGGAAGTGCGTGCGGACGAAGGTCTCGTTCACGACCGCGACTTTCGCACCTGCCGCGGCGTCCCGCGCGTCGAAGAGCCGGCCGCGCGTGAGCGGGATGCCGAGCGCCCGAAACGACTCCGCGTCGACGTAGTCGAAGTCGCAGGAGAACCTCCCGTCGTGGGGGCCTTCGCGGCCCGCGAGCCGGATCAGCGTGTCCATCGGCCACGTGAGCGGCAGGGTCGTCACCGAGCCCGCGGC
>DATBSL010000346.1:0-44674 GCA_036559805.1 Vicinamibacteria bacterium | reverse complement strand
ACCTGGGGGGCTCCTAAGCCGCCCCCAGACCCCCTGCTTGTCAGGCCTTCGGCGTCAGGCTCTGGATCACCCAGCGGGACATCATGCGGCCGCCGCCCGAGCCGCCCTTCAAGTCGTAGCGGCGCATGGTCATGGTGTAGGGCTTCGGCGTGCCGCCGATCGTCAGGTCGAGGTCGATGTCGCGGGAGACCATCTCGCCGGTCAGGCTCTCGATGTCCTCGACCTGTCCGATCGACATCGAGACGGCGCGTTTCTCGCGCTCGACCGCGGCCTTCGCCTCGGCCACCGCCTTCTTGAGCCTGCGGTCTTCGGCCTGGAGCGCCTCCCACTTGTCGGCGATCGGCTTCAGCCCGGCCGGGACCTTCTCGCCCTTCGAGAGCGCGGTGCGCACCTTGTCGAGATCGGGGTAGACCTTGATGTCGTTGGCCCAGGTGCGCGCGTCCTTCGTGTGCTGGTCGAGCTGGGCCTGGAGCTCCTTCTGCTTCTTCACGAGCTCCGGCAGCGGCGCCGGCGCCTTCACTTCGGGGCCCTCGCCTGTGATCTTCCAGGCGTCGACCTTCTGGTCGAAGGCGACCGTCGCGAAGCTGGTCAGTGTGTTCTGGTCGTTGGCCCGCAGCGCGTTGAAGTATTGCTCCACCACTTTCGACTCGGCGCTACTGCACGCGAGGCCGATACCCAAAAGGCCCACCGCCGTCGCGAGTGCTGCTCCTCGCTCCCTCATGGCTCCTCCTTGGACGGCCCGGGGCCCGCCGGCTCAACCGGGCTCTCTTCGTCGTCTTCTCTTTCGGCCAGTCGCGCGACCGAGACCAGGTGGTCGCTCTCTTCGAGCTGGATCAGGCGCACGCCCTGGGTGTTGCGGCCGATCGTGGAGATGTCCGCCGTGTTCAGCCGGATGATCATACCTTTTTCGGTGATCAGCATCACCTGCTCGTCGGCGCGCAGGAAGTTCACGCCGACCACGGGCCCGTTGCGCTCGGAGGTCTTGATGTTGATCAGGCCCTTGCCGCCGCGGCTCTGCAGCCGGTACTCGTCGAGCCCGGTGCGCTTGCCGTAGCCGTTGCGCGTCACCGTCAGCACCGTGCCGCCGGTGCGCGCCACCTCGAGGCTGACGACCGCGTCGCCCTCGTCGAGGTCGATGCCCCACACGCCGTACGCGGTGCGTCCCATCGGCCGCACGTCTTCCTCGGAGAAGTGGATCGCCATGCCCTGCCGGGTGCCCAGCAGCATCTCGTCCTTGCCCGAGGTGACGACGGCGTCGATCAGCTGGTCCTCGTCCTCGACCGAGAGCGCGATGATGCCCGAGGGCCGCGGGTTCGAGAACGCGGCGAGCTCCGTCTTCTTCACGATCCCGCGCCGCGTGGCGAGCAGCACGAAGCCGCCCGAGGCGAAGTCGCGCACCGCGCAGAACGCCGCGATCTTCTCGCCCGCCACCAGCTGCACCAGGTTCACGACCGCCTTGCCCTTGCCCTGCGGGCCCACGTCGGGCACCTCGTGGACCTTGAGCCAGTAGATCCGGCCGCGGTCGGTGAAGATCAGGATGTACGAGTGCGTCGAGGCGATGAACAGGTCCGAGACGAAGTCCTCGTCGCGCGTCTTCATCCCCACCTTGCCGCGGCCGCCGCGTTTCTGCGCGCGGTAGCTCGTGATCGTGGTGCGCTTGATGTAGCCGGTGTGCGTGATCGAGATCGCCACGTCCTCGTCGACGATCAGGTCCTCGATCGCCATCTCGTTGGCGGCCGCCACGATCTCGGTGCGCCGCGGCTCGCCGTGCGCCTCGCGCACCGCCTTGAGCTCGCTCACCACGATCTGGTCGATGCGCGCGGGCTTGGCCAGGATGTCCTTGAGATCGGCGATCCTCACGACCAGCTCCTGTAGCTCGTCCTGGATCTTCTGGCGCTCGAGGCCGGTCAGCCGCTGCAGCTGCAGCTTGAGGATCTCGTCGGCCTGGATCTCCGAGAGCGAGAAGCGCTCGACCAGCCCCGTCTTCGCGATCTCCGGCGTGCGTGCCGCGCGGATGAGCGCGATCACCTCGTCCAGGTGGTCGAGGGCGATCACGTAGCCCTCGAGCACGTGGGCGCGCGCTTCGGCCTTCCTGAGCTCGAACGCGGCGCGCCGGCGCACCACCTGGCGGCGGAAGTCGACGAACAGCTCGCAGGCCTCGAGCAGGTTCAGCACGCGCGGGCGCTGGTCGACGATCGCCAGGAAGATCGTGCCGAAGCTGTCCTGCAGCTGCGTGTGCTTGTACAGGTTGTTGAGCAGCACCTGCGCCGGCTCGCCCTTCTTGACGTCCACGACCACGCGCATGCCCTGGCGGTCGCTCTCGTCGCGCACGTCCGAGATCCCGCGCACGCGCTCCTCGCGCGCGAGCTCCGCGATCTTCTCGATCAGGCGCGCCTTGTTCACCTGGTACGGGATCTCGCTGATCACGATCGACTCGCGATCGCCCTTGCGCGTCTCGATCTCGGCCTTGGCGCGCATCACGATCGAGCCGCGCCCGGTGCGGTAGGCCGAGAGGATGCCCTCCCTGCCCATGATGTAGCCGGCGGTCGGGAAGTCGGGCCCCTGGACCCGCGCGATCACGCCCTCGAGCCGCTCGTCGGGCGTCAGGTCCTGGTTCTCGAGCAGGAACACGAGCGCGTCCACCACCTCGCCCAGGTTGTGGGGCGGGATGTTCGTGGCCATGCCGACCGCGATGCCGGAGGCTCCGTTCACGAGCAGGTTCGGCAGCACCGTCGGCAGCACGGTCGGCTCGAACGAGCTGTCGTCGTAGGTGGGCTGGTAGTCGACGGTGTCCTTCTCGATGTCCTCCATCATCGAGGCGCCGAGCCGCGTCAGCCGCGCCTCGGTGTAGCGCTGCGCCGCGGGCGGGTCGCCGTCTACCGAGCCGAAGTTGCCCTGGCCGTCGACGAGCGGTGCGCGCATGTTGAAGGGCTGCGCCATGCGCACGAGCGTGTCGTAGATCGCCTGGTCGCCGTGGGGATGGTAGTTGCCCATCACCTCGCCGACGATTTTGGCGCACTTGCGGTAGGGACGGCCCGGCTGCAGGCCCATCTGCTGCATGCCGTAGAGCACGCGCCGGTTGGCCGGCTTCAGCCCGTCGCGGATGTCCGGCAGCGCGCGGCCGATGATGACGGACATCGCGTAGTCCATGTAGGACTGGCGCATCTCGTCCGCGATGTTGGTGGGGATGCGGCTGCCTTGCGTGTTCGGCGGCGTCGTCTCTTCGGCCATGCTAGATGTCGAGATTCCTCACGTTGAGCGCGTTCTCCTCGATGAACAGGCGGCGCGGCTCGACCGCGTCGCCCATCAGCGTCGTGAACATGTTCTCGGCCACCTCGTCGTCCTCGAGGCGCACCTGCAAGAGCGTGCGCGTGGCCGGGTCCATCGTCGTCTCCCACAGCTCGTCGGCGTTCATCTCGCCGAGACCCTTGTAGCGCGAGATCGTCATGCCCTTCTTACCCTCGCCCAGGATGTGCGTGACGAGCGCGTCACGCGTGGCGATGCTGGTCTCGCCGCCGTCGACCACCGTGACCGGGGGCTGGTCGAGCTCGCGGATCTCCTCGTAGGCCGAGTAGAGCGCGCGGTACTCCGCAGAGCTCACGAAGTCGTCGCCTATCTCGACCTCGCGCGGGTGGCCGTTGTCGCTCGTCTGGATCTTGATGTCGAAGACGCCGTGCTCGGCGTCCCACTCCAGGAACGCGCCGCTCGACTCGCGCAGCGGCTGGATCAGCTCGATCAGCCGCGCCTTGTCGGTGAAGGCGTCCTTGTCCTTCACGCGTCCGCGCAGCAAGAGCTCCACCAGCGGCCGCGGCACGCCGCGCTTCTCGATCCGCTCCACGAGCTTCTGCACCGCGACCATCTTGCCCACCAGGTGCGCGAGGCGCGCGCCCTCGAACTCCTGGCCCGAGGCGAGCCGCACCTTGCGGTTCTCCGCCGCGCGCGTCAGCAGGAACGCGTCGAGCGCGTGCTCGTCCTTGAGGTAGCTGACGCTCTTGCCGTGCTTCACCTTGAACAGCGGAGGCTGCGCGATGTGCAGGTGGCCGCGCTCGATCAGCTCCTTCATCTGGCGGTAGAAAAACGTCAGCAGCAGCGTGCGGATGTGGCTGCCGTCGACGTCGGCGTCGCACATGATGATGATCCGGTGGTAGCGCAGCTTCGAAACGTCGAAGTCGTCGGCGCCCACGCCGGTGCCGAGCGCCGCGATGATGTTGCGGATCTCCTCCGAGGCCAGGGTCTTGTCGAGACGCGCCTTCTCGACGTTCAAGATCTTGCCGCGCAGCGGCAGCACCGCCTGGAACGCGCGGTCGCGGCCCTGCTTGGCCGAGCCGCCGGCCGAGTCGCCCTCGACCAGGTACAGCTCGCAGTTCTCGGGGTTGCGCTCCTGGCACTCGGCCAGCTTGCCCGGCAGGCCCGCGCCGTCGAGCGCACCCTTCCTCCGCGTCAGGTCGCGCGCCTTGCGCGCCGCCTCGCGGGCGCGCGAGGCGTCGAGGATTTTCGAGGCGACGCGCTTCGCTTCCTGCGGGTTCTCCTCGAGGAATCCCGAGAGCTTCTCGTTCATCAGGCTCTCGACGATGCCCTTCACCTCGGAGTTGCCGAGCTTGGCCTTGGTCTGGCCCTCGAACTGCGGGTTCGGGACCTTGACGCTCACGACGGCCGTCAGCCCCTCGCGGGTGTCCTCGCCTTCGAAGCCCTCGCCTTCCTTGAGCAGGCCCGCCTGCAGCCCGTAGACGTTGAGGCTGCGCGTGAGCGCGCCCCGGAAGCCTGCGAGATGGCTGCCGCCGTCGTGGGTGTTGATGTTGTTGGCGTAGCAGTGGATGTTCTCGGCGTAGCCGTCGTTCCACTGCATCGCGATCTCGACGACGACGCCCTCGCGCTCGCCGCCGATCTCGATCGGCTGGGCGGGCAGCGTCTCCTTGTTGCGGTTCAGGTGCTCGACGAACGAGCGGATGCCGCCCTCGTACTGGAAGCGGTGCTTCTTGTTGTCGCGCTCGTCCTCGAGCGTGATCAGGACGCCGCGGTTGAGGAACGACAGCTCGCGCAGCCGCTGCGACAGCGTGTCGAAGCTGAAGGTGGTGGTCTCGAAGATCTGCGGGTCGGGCTTGAAGGTGACCTTGGTGCCGCGGCGGTCGGTGGTTCCGGTCTGCTCGAGCCGGCTCTGCGGCAGCCCGCGCGAGTAGGACTGGCGGTAGACCTTGGCGTCGCGCCAGATCTCGAGCTCGACCCGGTCGGAGAGCGCGTTCACGACCGAGATCCCGACGCCGTGGAGGCCGCCCGAGACCTTGTAGGCCCCCTTGTCGAACTTGCCGCCCGCGTGCAGCTTGGTCATCACGACCTCGGCCGCGTCCAGGCCCGACTCGTGCGGCCCGACCGGGATGCCGCGGCCGTTGTCGATCACGGTCACCGAATTGTCGATGTGGATCGTGACGCTGATCTCGGAGCAGAAGCCCGCGAGCGCCTCGTCGACCGAGTTGTCCACCACCTCGTAGACGAGGTGGTGCAGCCCCGCCTCGCCCGTCGAGCCGATGTACATCGCGGGCCGGACGCGGACCGCCTCCAGCCCCTCCAGGATGCGGATCGCCTCGGCGCCGTACTCGGACGTCACTCCCCCGTCTTTCGGCTGCGTCTCGCTCATGTCCCTCGCTTCGTTTCGCGCATCAGGCGCAGCGGACCGCGCCCCCCGATACCTCGTAGAGCCGCCCTAGCGGGCGCAGGCTCTCCGCCCAACCGGTGTGCGCCGTCGTGACCCAGGCCTGACCACGCCGCGCGACCTCCGCGCAGAGCGCGCCCGCTCGCTCTTCGTCGAGCTCCGAATCCAGATCGTCGAGGAGAGCCACCGCCGCGCGGCCCTTCTCCTGGCACAGCACCGCGAGGCTCGCGAGCGCCAACGCCAAGAGCAGGCTGCGCGCCTGGCCGGAGGAGGCGCCGTCTCGCGCGTCGCGCCCGTCGAGCAGCAGCTCGACCGGGTCGCGCTGCGGGCCCGCCAGGCTGCGGCCCGCCGCGCGCTCGCGCGGCTGAAGCTCGCGCAGCTCGTCCGCGAGCGCCTGGCGCGCGACGTCGTCCTTCTCCGCCGGGGGCACGCGCACCTCGTAGCGCTCGCGCGCCGGCCGATAGCCGTGCTCGAGCGCGGCGGAGAGCCGCGCGGCGTAGGCGGCGCGGCGGACCCGCATGCGCGCGCCGCACTCGACGAAGCGCTCGGTCCACGCCGGTTCGTCGCGCGCGCGGCTCTCGAGCGCGGCGTTGCGCTGGACGAGCACCCGCTCGAACTGCCGCAGCTCCGCGCGGTACGACGGCCACAGCGACGCCGCCTGGCGGTCGAGGAACTGGCGCCGGTCGCGCATCGTGCCGTGGACCACGCGCAGCCGCTCGCTCGAGTACACGACGACGTCGAGCCGGCCGTGGTACTCCCCCGGCCGCACCTCGCGGCCGTTGACGCGGAACGCGCGCCGCCCCGGACCAAGCTCGACTTCGAGCTCGGCCTCGCGGTCGTCGTGCGCCGCGCCGGCAGTCGCCACTAGCGAGGGCGCCCCGCGACGGATCATGCTCGAGGCGTCGTCGGTCCGGAACGAGCGGCCGCGCGCCACGAGGCCCACGGCCTCGAGCAGCGACGTCTTGCCCTGCCCGTTCTTGCCCACGAAGACGTTGAGGCCGGGGCCGAGCTCGAGGCTCGCCTCGCGGATGTTGCGCAGGTCGCGTAGTCGCAGCGTTTGCACCCAGGCCAACCGTTACCCCGCCTAGAACCGCATCGGCATGACTACGTAGCGGTAGTCGCCGCCGTTCTCCGCGACCGGCCGCAGCACGCCCTGGCTCTCGCCGTCCTTGAGCTCCAGCGCCACCTGCTCGCCGCCCGCCACCGCCAGGAAGTCCAGAAGGTATTGCGCGTTGAAGCCGATCTCCACCCCGGAGCCCGCGTAGTCGACGCTCAGCGACTCGCGCGCCTCGCCGAACTCGGGCGACGAGGCGGTGAGCTCGAGCTTGCCTTCGTCGAGCCCGAGCTTGACCGCGCGCCCGCGGTCCGAGGACAGCAGGCTCACGCGGCGGATGGCGCTTTGCAGCGACTCGCGCCCCACGCTCACTTTCTTGTCCCCGGTCACGGCGATCACCTTCTCGAAGGCCGGGAACTGCGCCTCGACCTGCTTCGAGGCGAGTGTGCGGCCCGCGATCCGGAATATCAGGTGCCCCTCGCCCTGGTGGAACGACACCGTCTCGTCGCCGCCGGCTTCCTCGATCAGCCGCGCGAGCTCGCTGATCGCCTTGCGCGGCACCAGCACCCGCACCGCCGAGTCGAGCTTGAGCGACGCCTTGCGCTGCGCCCAGGCCAGCCGGTGCCCGTCGGTCGCCACCATCGCCGCCTGCTCCTTGTCCAGCACCAGGAGCGCCCCCGCCAGGTAGTAGCGCGCGTCCTCCGCCGTGATCGCGAACGCCGTGCGCTGCACCAGCTCGCGCAGCAGGCTCGCCGGCAGCTCGATGCCGCGGCCGCCCTTGGGCTCGGGCAGGCTCGGGAAGTCCTCGCGCGGCAAGCCCGCCATGCGGAACTCGACGCGCTCGCAGCGGATGCGCGCCCAGGCGTCGCCCTCGAGCTTCAGGCTCATCTGGTTCTCGGGCAGCGAGCGGACGATCTCGTAGAGCTTCTTGGCCGCGAGCGTGACCGAGCCCTCCGCGACGATCTCGGCAGGGCAGCCGCAGCGCAGCGACACGTCGAGGTCCGTCGCCGCGATGCGCAGCTCGCCACTCCTCGCCTCGCACAGCACGTTCTGCAGGATCGGGATCGAGCTCTTGCGCTCCACGATCCCCTGCACGAGCTGGAGCTCCTTCGCGAGGTCGTTGCGCTGGACGCGGATTTCCATTCTGGTTCCTTTTTCTAACTGTCCTTCACCAAAGAGAGACTTATCTTGAATCTTAGAAAGGCGCTGTGGATCTGTGGAAAGCGCCGCAACTGCCAGACTCCGGGAGACTTGCCCTGGGGATTGCGCTGTGCACGGAAGCCGGCGTGACGCGCGCGTGTGTGCACGGCGACTTTTCCGCAGCGGGGCGCGAGCTCGCTGCACAGGGCGTTTTGTGGAAATACCCGCAAGCTCATCGGAAGGCTTGCACGAAGCTGTGGATCAGCCTGTCGAACTCGGGATCCTGCTTGCGCTGGTCGTCGATCTTGCGGATCGAGTGGATCACCGTCGAGTGGTGCTTGCCGCCGAACTCCTTCCCGATCTCGGGCAGCGACGCGGTCGTGAGGCTCTTGGTGAGGTACATCGCGATCTGGCGCGGCCCGGCGATCGACTTGGAGTTGTTCTTGGCCTTGAGCTCGCTGATCTTCAGCTTGTAGTGGTCGGCCACGTATTTCTGGATCATCTCGATCGAGACCGGCTTCTCCTCGGCGTGCAGCAGGTCGCGCAGCGTCTCCTGGGCCAGCGGCAGGTCGATGTCGCGCCCGGTGAGACTCGCGTAGGCGATCAGCCGGATCAGGCTGCCTTCGAGCTCGCGGATGTTGGTCTTGACCTTGCTCGCGATGAAGAGCGCGACGTTCTCCGGCAGGAAAACGCGCTCGGCCTCGGCCTTCTTGCGCAGGATCGCGATCTTGGTCTCGATGTCGGGCGCCTGGATGTCGGCGATCAGGCCCCACTCGAAGCGGCTGTGGAGCCGCTCCTCGATCGTCGGGATCTGGCGCGGCGGGCAGTCGGAGCTCACCACGATCTGCTTCTGCGCGTCGTGGAGCGCGTTGAAGATGTGGAAGAACTCCTCCTGGGTGCGGTCCTTGCCGGCGATGAACTGGATGTCGTCGATCAAGAGCACGTCGATCGCCCGGTACTTCGCGCGGAACTGCGGCAGCCGGTCGAAGCGGATCGAGTTGATCATCTCGTTGATGAAGCGGTCGGTCGAGATGTAGGAGAGGTTGAGCTTCTTCTCGCGCGCGAGGATGTAGTGGCCGATCGCGTGCATCAGGTGCGTCTTGCCGAGCCCCACCCCGCCGTAGATGAACAGCGGGTTGTAGGACTTCGACGGGATCTCGGCCACGGCGCGCGCGGCGGCGTGCGCGAACTGGTTCGACGAGCCGACCACGAAGCTTTCGAAGGTGTACTTGGGGTTGAGCACCGCCACGTCGCGATCGACCGTCGGCGCCGCCGTCTGGGCCGCGGGCTCCTCGGCATTTTCCTCGAAGACCACCTGGACGAGCGGTTGGCCGACCTCGGCCAGGGCTTCCTGCAGGATGCTCCTGTAGTTCTTGCTCAGCCACTCGCGGAACTGGGCGTTCGGTACGCCGATCCGCAGCGTGGAGCCGTCCGTGGCGAGGTAGCTCGTGGGTCGGAACCAGGTCGCGAAGCTGTGTCGATTGATCTTGCCTTCGACTCGCGCCAGCACGTCGTCCCAGAGGTTTTCCGACATCGAGCCCCTTGTCCACGACCGGCGGCCTAAGCCGGGCGATAGAAGCAAGTCTTTTTAAATCAACAACCTAAGTACTGAAACGGGCAGGGGAGGGCCCTGCGACCCGCACCGTATCTCTTTTGCACAGAGATTTCAACAGTTGTGGAAAAGGCCGCTATGGGAAGCATGAAGGGGTCGCAAGTCGTCGGTGCGCGAACCCACGAAAGGTATCACACGCGGAGACGGCGGCACAAGGACGGAGGACCGTCCGGCGGCACCCAGATTTGACAGCGGTGGGGCACGCTCGTTAGAGTTTTTGGTTTGTCCCGGTGCGAGCCTCTCCCGAGGCCCCGCCGGACCACGGAGCCCACCGATGAAGAGGACGTTCCAGCCGAACAATCGCCACCGCAAGCGCACTCACGGCTTTCTCGTGCGCATGCGCACGAAGGGGGGCCAGCTGGTCCTCAAGCGACGCCGCCAGAAGGGCCGCAAGCGCATCGCGGCCTGAGAGCTGCGGAGTGCGGGGATCCGCGAGGGCGCATGCGATCGCGCTACGGACCCCGCCGGAGGCTGCGCAGCGCCAGGGAGTTCGACGCCGTGTTCAAGCGCGGCAGGCGCTTCCCCGGCCGGCTGTTCCTGGTCGTCGTGGCGGAGAACAAGCAGCGCTCCGATCGCCTCGGGCTGGCGGTGAGCCGCCGCGTCGGCGGCGCCGTGGCGCGCAGCCGCGTGCGGCGGCTGCTGCGCGAGAGCTTCCGCCGCCAGGCGCAAGGCACGACCGGCCTGGACATCGTGGTGGTACCGCACAAGGACATCGTCTCGTGCAGCCAGTCCGAGGTGGAGCGTGAGCTCGGAGCCCGCCTGCTCCGGGTCCGGCGCTCGCCCGAGCCTGCCGGCGCGCGCCCTGATCCTGCTGGTTGAGGGCTACCGCGTCCTGCTCGCGCCGCTTCTCGGCGGCCACTGCCGCTTCTGGCCAAGCTGCAGCGTCTATGCGCAGGAGGCGCTCCGCAAGCACGGCGCCCGGCGCGGCACGCGGCTGACGCTCGCGCGGCTGCTGCGCTGCCAGCCGTTTCACCGCGGGGGCATCGACCCCGTACCCTGAACGCCTCTACTGCTAGGATTGCCCTGAATGGAAGAACGCCGTCTGCTTTTCGCCGTGGCGCTGTCGCTCGTCGTGTTGACGGCGTACAGCATGCTCTTCTCCCCTGCCGCTCCCGCCCCTGCCCCGGTGGTCCCTAAGGCGCCTCCCACCGCAGAGGTCGCGACGCCGCCCCCCGTAGCCGCCGCCCCCGAGGCGGTCCGGGCCCAGGCGGCCGCCCCGGCCGTGCAGACGGTAGCGGACGCCCGGGAGCGGCGCGTGGAAGTGTCCGCCCCCGACTACAGCGTGGCCTTCTCGAACCGCGGGGCGCGCCTCGTGTCGTGGTCGCTCGCGCGCTATCGCGACGCGCGCGGCCGGCCCGAAGAGATGGTCCCGGCGGCGGGCGGCGGGGCGCGGCCGCTCGACGTCGAGACTGGCGTCGCCGAGGTGGACGCCCGGCTGCGCGACGCGCTCTTCCTGCCGTCGTCGGAGGCGTTGTCGCTGGCGCCCGGCGGCACCCAGGCGTTGCGCTTCGAGTTCGCCGACGGCGAGCTCGAGGCCCGCAAGAGCTTCACGTTCCGGGCCTCGGGCCTGGTGGAGGTGAGCGTCCAGGTGACGCGCGCCGGCCGCGAGCTGCCGAGCCGCCTGCTCTGGGGTCCGGGCATCGGCAACCCGACGCCGGAGGAGCGCGGCGTCCAGGGCTACCAGGAGCCCGCCGGCGTCGCGTTCGCGAGCTCGGGCGTCGAGCGCCACGCCGCCTCTGCTCTGAGCGAGGCAGGGACGAGCCCCGCCGGCACGCGCTGGGCGGGGATCGAGGGCCACTACTTCACGGCGCTCCTCGTCGCGCCGAAGGGCACGCTCGCGGCCACGCTGCGCGCCGAGAACGTCGCGGCCGCGGCCGGGGAGGCAGCACACCGGCTGCCGGTGGTCGCGGTCGAGGCGCCGGGCTCGGCCCCGGTGGAGCTCTACGTGGGGGCGAAGGACTACCAGGCCATGGCGAAGCTCGGGCTGGGGATCGAGCGCGTCGTGCCGGTGGGCGACTGGATCGGCCCGATCGTGGTCCCGCTCATGGGCCTGCTGCGCTGGGTGCACGAACGCGTCGGCAACTGGGGCTGGTCGATCGTGGCGCTGACGGTGGTGATCAACCTGGTGATGGCCCCCTTCCGCCACTACAGCATCGTGAACGGAATCAAGATGGCGAAGCTCGGCCCCGAGATGCGCCAGATCCAGGACCGCTACCGCAAGGTGCCGCTCATGGACCCCCGCCGCCAGCAGATGCAGGAGGAGGTGGCGGCGCTCTACGCCCGCCACGGCATGAACATGGGCTCGCAGATGCTGGTGGGCTGCCTCCCGCTGCTGCTGACGATGCCCTTCCTGTTCGCGTTCTACCGCGTGCTCACGGTGTCGGTGGAGCTGCGCGGCGCGGGCTTCCTCTGGATTCAAGACCTCGCCGCGAAGGACCCGCTCTACATCACGCCCGTGCTGATGGCGGCCTCGATGTTCGTGATGCAGAAGATGATGCCGACCACGATGGACCCGGCGCAGCAGCGCATCATGCTGCTGATGCCGGTCATGCTGGGCGCCATGTTCTTCGCGGCGCCGGCGGGGCTGAACCTGTACTGGCTGACCTCGAACCTGTGGTCGATCCTGCAGCAGGCCGTGTCGCTGCGGCTGCTCGATTCGCACCCGGCGCGCGCCGTCAAGGACGCCAAGGAGAAGCGCTCCCGATGAAGGACAGGGTGTTCTCGGGCTCCGACGTGTCGGAAGCCGTGGCGCTCGCCGCCGCCAACCTGGGCCTGCCGCTGGCCGAGCTGCGCTACGTGGTGCTGGAGGCCGGCAGTCCCGGCGCGCGCGGCCTGTCGCCCACGCCCGCGCGCATCGCGGTGCTGCTCGAGGCGGCGGGTGACGCGGGTTCGCCCTCGAGCCCGGGGCGGGGCGGCTCGCGCGCGCCAGGAGCGCGCCAGGAGCCGCAGGAGCTCGATCCCCGGTCCGGGATCCGCGACACGATTCGCACGATCGCGGAGGCCGGCGGCCTCGAGCTGGCGGCCGAGGTCTCGGAAGGGCCCGAGGCGGTGCTGGTCGAGCTCCAGGGCGCCGACCGCGCGTTCTTCCTCGAGCCCGACGACACGGCCGAGGTGCTGCGGGCCACCGAGCACCTGCTGCTGCGCCTCTACGGCGCGCAGCTCATGCCGCGCGCGCTGCGCCTCTCGGGCGAGGGCTTCCGCGAGCGCCGGGACGCGGCGCTCGCCGCCGAGGCGAGGCGGATCGCGGAGGCCGTGCGCGGCGACGGGCAGGCGCGGGACATGCCGTCCCTCAACTCCTACGAGAGGCGCATCGTCCACATGGCGCTCGCGGAGGAGCCGGGTGTCACGACGGCGAGCTCCGGCGAGGGCGCCACGCGGCGCCTCACGATCGCGCCCGCCGGCGGCTCCGGGGCCGGCCCGAAGGGTGACGCCGCCTCAGAGTGAGCACCGTGCGCCGCTCGAGGCGCTCGGGCTTTCCGGGCCGCCGCTCGGGCGGCTCTGCGCCTACCTCGACACGCTCGCGGCCTGGAGCCCGCGCGTCAACCTGACCGCGGCGCGCGGGGCCGGCGAGCGGGTGCGGCTGCTGGTCGCGGGCGTGCTGCCCGCGGCGCGGCTGCCGGAGCCCGGCTCGCTCGTCGACGTGGGCTCGGGCAACGGCTCGCCCGGCCTGGTGCTGGCGCTCGTGCGCGACGACCTGGCGGTCACGCTGCTCGAGCCGCGCGCCCGGCGCTGGGCGTTCCTGCGCGAGGCGGCGCGCGCGGCCGGCCGCAGCGGCGTAGAGGTGCAGCGGCGGCGCCACGACAGCTACGCGGGCGTGCCGGCGCGGACGCTGACGCTGCGCGCGCTCGCGCTGCCGCTCGGCGAGCTGCGGCCGCTGGTGGAGCTGGGGGGCCGCGTGATCGTCTTCGGGGGGGAGCCGCGGCCCGCGGCGGGCTTCCAGGCGACTGCCGAAGGTGCTGCGCTCCCGGGCGGCGTCCGGGTCTTCCTGCGAGAGGCCTGAGCCGCCGCCGGCGCTCGGCTGGGCGCCTACGTGCCACGTGAAACACTTTCGCGGGGGCACGTTCCACGTGGCACACTGCAGCGGGCGCCGTCGGGGCGCCGTGCTATCCTGCCGATCTTCCGGGGGACTCGACGACTTGAGCCGCACGATCGCGATCGCCAACCAGAAGGGCGGCGTCGGCAAGACCACGACCGCCGTCAACCTCGCCGCGAGCCTGGCCGCCGCGGAGCGGCGCGTGCTGGCCGTGGACGCCGACCCGCAGGGCAACCTCACCTCCGGCCTGGGCCGGCGCACCCGGGAGCGGAGGCCGAGCCTCTACGAGGCGCTCATCGACCAGCAGCCGCTCGAGAGCGTGATGATCCCGACCGACCTCGAGCACCTGACGCTCGTGCCCTCGGACCGCAACCTGACCGGAGCCGAGGTGGAGCTCGTGAGCGTGCTCGCGCGCGAGCACCGGCTGAAGGAGGCGCTCGCGCCGGTGGCGGGGCGCTTCGACTACGTGCTGATCGACTGCCCGCCCAGCCTGGGGCTCTTGACCCTCAACGCGCTCACGGCCGCGCACAGCGTGCTCGTCCCGATGCAGTGCGAGTTCTTCGCCCTCGAGGGGCTCTCCGAGCTGACCGCGACGCTCCAGCGCGTCAAGCGCGCGCTCAACCCCGAGCTCGAGATCGAGGGCGTGCTGCTGACGATGGTCGACGAGCGCACCAACCTCACGCAGCAGGTGATCTCCGAGGTGCGCGAGCACTTCAAGGAGAAGGTCTTCGCGACCCAGGTGCCGAGGAGCGTCAGGCTTGCCGAGGCGCCGAGCTTCGGGCAGCCCGTGATCCTCTACGACATCCGCTCGCGCGGCGCCGAGGCCTACCTGGAGCTCGCCAGGGAGCTCATGTCCCAGGGCCAGCTCGCCCTGTTCGCCCGGTGACGAGCGGCAAGCGCAAGGCGCTCGGCAGGGGGCTCTCGGCTCTCATCCCCGACCCGGAGGGCGAAGCCACCCCGGCGCCGGGCGCCGCGAGCGAGGTGCCCACGAGTGCCCTCGACCCGAACCCCTACCAGCCGCGCTCCGCGATCGACCCGCAGCGGCTGGCGGAGCTTCAGGCCTCGATCCGCGCGAGCGGCATCATCCAGCCGATCCTGGTGAGGCGGCGCGGCGAGCGCTACCAGATCATCGCCGGGGAAAGGCGCTGGCGCGCCGCGCAGGCGCTCGGGCTGGAGCGCGTGCCGGTCACGCTGCGCGAGGTGCGGGACGACGCGCTCCTCGAGCTCGCGCTCGTCGAGAACGTGCAGCGCGAGGAGCTCACGCCGCTCGAGGAGGCCCAGGCCTTCCAGCGCCTGCAGGGCGAGCTGGGCCTGACGCAGGAGGAGATCGCGCGCCGCGTGGGCCGCGACCGCACCACGATCGCCAACACGCTGCGGCTGCTGCGGCTCCCGAAGGAGCTGCGCGAGCTCGTCGCCAAGGCGGCGCTCGACGCCGGGCACGCGCGCGCGCTGCTGGCGCTCGACTCGGCCGAGGACCAGGTGGCGCTCGGCCGCGAAGCCGCTCGCAAGGGGCTCTCGGTGCGCGAGGTCGAGCGCAGGGTCGCGCTCTGGCGCGCCCCGCGCGGCAAGGCGGGCGCGCGCAAGGAGCCGAACACGGCCGCGGCCGAGGAGCGCCTGCGCCGGGCGCTCGGGGCGCGCGTGGTGATCGCGCGCCGCGGCAAGGCCGGCGCGATCCGCGTGCTGTTCAAGAGCGAGGCGGAGCTGCAGCGGCTCTTCGAGCTCCTGCTGCGCGCGGGCCGCTCGCGCTAGCGTGCTAGGCTGAGGACTTCGCGATGCTCAAGCTGAAGGGTTCGCAGGCCGAGGACCTGAACGGGTTCCTCGACGACGGCACCGAGTTCTCGGGCGAGCTGCGCTTTCGCGACGTGCTGCGCGTCGACGGGCGGCTCAAGGGCAAGGTCGTCTCGGACAACATGCTGATCATCGGCGAGACCGGCCAGGTCGACGCCGAGGTCGACTGCGGCGTCGTGTCGATCCGCGGCCGCGTCTCGGGCCAGGTCCACGGGCGCCAGCGCATCGAGCTCCTGGCCGGCTGCCGCGTGACCGCGAGCCTGGTCACGCCGAAGCTCGTGATCGAGGACGGGGCCTTCTTCCAGGGCGAGTGCCGGATGGGGGAGGCGGGGACGGCGCCGCGGGACGAAGGCCAGGCGCCCGGAGGCGTCGCACTCACGAGTGCGGCCGGCGGCGGGAGCGGCGCGAAGCCCGGTGCGGCCTAGAATAGTATTTTATATACTTAGATCGCGCCCGTGCCCCGCGCGCGGATCCGACGTCCGATGAGCGACGATCGCGAGCGGATCCGCCGGCTCACCGAGCGCGTGCGCTGCGCGGGTTGAGCGAGCAAGCTCGGCCCCGCCGAGCTCGCCCAGGTCCTGGGCGCCATCGTCCATAGCGACGACCCACGCGTGCTGGTCGATCAGCGCACCCGCGACGACGCCGGCGTCTTCCGGCTCGACGCCAGGACGGCGCTGGTGCAGACCGTCGACTTCTTCACGCCGGTCGTGGACGATCCGCACGCCTTCGGCGCGATCGCGGCCGCCAACGCGCTCTCCGACGTCTATGCGATGGGCGGGCGGCCGCTCACAGCGCTGTCGATCGCCGCGTTCCCGGAGGCCGCCGACTTCCCGCTCGAGTGGGCGCAGCAGATCGTACGCGGCGGGGCGGAAGCGCTCGCGCGCGCGGGCTGCGCGCTCGTCGGCGGCCACAGCGTCCGCGACCCGGAGATCAAGTTCGGCTACGCGGTGACGGGACTCGTGGACCCGGAGCGGCTGCTGACGAACGCCGGCGGCCGCGCCGGCCAGGTGCTGGTGCTGACGAAGCCGCTCGGGACCGGGGTGATCGCGACGGCGCTCAAGGCGGGGGAGGCGCCGGAGGCCGCGGTCGCCGCGGCAACCCGCTCGATGATGGAGCTGAACGCCGCCGCCTCCGAGGCCGCGCTCGCCCACGGCGTCACCGCGGCGACGGACGTGACCGGGTTCGGGCTGGCCGGCCACGCGGCCTCGATCGCCCGCGAGAGCCGGCTCACGCTCGAGCTCGAGTGGAAGGCGCTGCCGTTTCTGCCGGGCGCGCTCGACCTGGTCGAGCGCTTCCAGGCGAGCGGACTCGGGGCCAACCGGCGGGAGTTCGAGCCGCAAGTCGAGTACGGCGGACGCACGGAGGACGCCAGGAAGGCGCTCGCCTACGACCCGCAAACGTCGGGTGGCTTGTTGCTCCTGGTGCCTGAGCCGGAGGTCGACGGGCTGGTGGCAAAGGTAAAGGGCGCCTGTATCGTGGGCCGCACGCGAAACCAGGGCCCGCGTCCGATCGTTTTCAGGGGCTGATCGAGCCGCCGTGCTTTGACCCTTTCTCGACCGGCGTGGTATTCTGCCGCGCTTTTTGATAGCTCATTGGAAGCGTAGAGCGACACCTCCAGCATGGACGCAAAGCCAACAATCAGAGCCAGTTCGACGTGGGCGGTCCGCCCGCTCGCGAGCCGCGTAGCCGCGTGAGCCGCGCACCCCAGGCGCTCGCGCGCCGCTACGCCCGGGCGCTCCTCGAGGTCGCCCGCGAGGAGGGCGAAAACGCCGTCCTCGCTCTGCGCGACGAGCTGCGCGGCTTCGTGCCGCAGCTCGCCAGCCACCCGCAGCTGCGGACGGCGCTCGCGAATCCCGTGCTCGGCGCGGAGGTCAAGCGCCGCGTGCTGCTGGCGCTCGCCGAGCGCGCACAGGCGTCGCCGCTCGTGAAGCGGCTCGTCGAGGTCCTCGGCACGCGCGACCGGCTGGAGCTGCTCGCGCACGTCGCGGAGGCCTACGCGCGGCTCGCCAACGCCGCGCTCGGCGTCGTCGCGGCCGAAGCCGTCTCGGCGGTGCCGCTCGCCGCGCAGCAGAAGCAGGCGCTCGAGTCGGCCCTCAAGGGCGGCGCCGCGAGTGTCGAGCTCGTCGAGCGCGTCGACCCCGCGATCGTGGGCGGGCTCGTGGTGAGCGCCTTCGGCCGGACCTACGACGGTAGCGTGCGCACGCGCCTCAACGCGCTCAGGCGGCGGCTCGCCGCGAGCTAGCTCGAGAGAGACCAGGGAAGGACCCGATGGAGATTCGAGCCGACGAGATCACGAGGATTCTTCGCGAGGAGCTGAAGGGATTCAGCGCCGAGATCGACGTCGCCGAGGTCGGCAGCGTGCTGAGCGTCGGCGACGGCATCGCGCGCATCCACGGGCTCGAGCGCTGCATGGCGGGCGAGCTGCTCGAGCTGCCGCACGGCGTCATGGGCCTCGCCCTCAACCTCGAGGAGGACTCGGTCGGCGTCGTGCTGTTCGGCGAGTCCAAGGAGATCCGGGAGGGCGACCAGGTCAAGCGCACCAAGCGGATCATGTCGGTCCCGGTGGGCGAGGCGATGGTCGGCCGAGTGGTGAACGCGCTCGGCCAGCCGATCGACGGAAAGGGCCCGATCAAGACCACGGGCTTCATCGCGATCGAGCGCATCGCCCCCGGCGTCGTCGAGCGCCAGCCGGTCAAGGAGCCGATGCAGACGGGGCTCAAGGCGATCGACGCCATGGTGCCGATCGGACGCGGCCAGCGCGAGCTGATCATCGGCGACCGCCAGACCGGCAAGACCGCCGTGGCGCTCGACGCGATCATCAACCAGAAGGGCTCGGGCGTCGTCTGCATCTACGTCGCGATCGGCCAGAAGCAGTCGACGGTCGCGCAGGTGGTGCGGACGCTCGAGGAGTTCGGGGCGATGGACTACACGATCGTGGTCTGCGCCTCCGCCTCCGAGCCGGCGCCGTTCCTGTACATCGCACCCTACGCGGGCTGCGCGATCGGCGAGTTCTTCCGCGACAACGGCAAGCACGCGCTGTGCATCTACGACGACCTGTCGAAGCACGCCGCGTCCTACCGCGAAATCTCGCTCCTGCTGCGCCGTCCGCCGGGCCGCGAGGCGTTCCCGGGCGACGTCTTCTACCTGCACAGCCGGCTGCTCGAGCGCGCGGCCAAGCTCAACGACGCGAAGGGCGCCGGCTCGCTCACCGCGCTGCCGATCATCGAGACCCAGGCGGGCGACCTGTCGGCCTACATCCCGACCAACGTCATCTCGATCACCGACGGCCAGATCTTCCTCGAGTCGGATCTGTTCAACTCCGGGATGCGGCCGGCGATCAACGTCGGCAACTCGGTCTCGCGCGTCGGCGGCGCCGCGCAGGTCAAGGCGATGAAGGCGATCGCGGGCCGGCTGCGGCTCGACCTCGCGAAGTACCGCGAGATGGCGGCCTTCGCGATGTTCGCCTCCGACCTCGACAAGTCGACGCAGGCGCAGCTCGCGCGCGGCCAGCGCATGACCGAGATCCTGAAGCAGGACCAGTACCGCCCGATGCCGGTCGCCACCCAGATCGCGATCATCTACGCGGCCACGAACGGCTTCCTCGACCAGCTGCCGGTCTCCGACTGCCGGCGTTACGAGAAGGAGCTTCTGACCTGGCTCGAGCGCAGCCACAAGCCTCTCGTCGACGCGATCACCGAGAAGAAGGACCTGAAGGGCGAGCTCGGCGACAAGCTGAAGGCCGCGCTCACCGAGTTCGCGGGCGTGTTCCAGCCGACCGCCCAGGCCTAGGCGGAGCCGCATGCCCGCGCTCATCGACATCCGGCGCCGGATCCGCAGCGTCAAAAGCACGCAGCAGATCACCAAGGCGATGAAGATGGTCTCCGCCGCCAAGCTGCGGCGCGCGCAGGAGGCGATGTTCGCCGCGCGCCCCTACGCGCGCAAGATGCTGCAGGTGCTGAACGACGTCGCCGCGCGCGCGCAGCCCGACGCGCACCCGCTGCTGCAGGAGCGCGGCCACGACAAGATCCTGCTGGTGGTGGTGACCGCCGACAAGGGGCTGTGCGGCGCCTTCAACGCCAACATCATCCGCACCGCCACGCGCTTCGTCGAGGAGCGCCAGAGGCGCGGCGTCGCGGTCGCGGCCGTCGGCCGCAAGGGCCGCGACGCGATGCGACGCCGCGGCTTCGAGGTCCGGAGCGAGCGCGTCGGTGTGTTCCAGCCGCTGCGCTACGCGACCGCGCGCGAGCTCGCCAAGGAGCTGATCGAGGCGTTCATCTCGGGGCAGGCCGACGAGGTCTATCTCGTCTACAACGAGTTCAAGAGCGTCATCCAGCAGCGGATCGTGGTCGACCGGCTGCTGCCGATCGAGCGGCACACGCTCGCGCCGCAGCAGGCGGCGATCGACTTCATCTACGAGCCCGAGCCCGCCGGCATCTTCGAGAGCCTGCTGCCGCGCCACGTCGAGGTCCAGGTGTGGAAGGCTCTGCTCGAGTCGCAGGCGGCCGAGCACGGCGCGCGCATGACCTCGATGGACTCGGCCAGCAACAACGCCGCGGAGATGATCGACGGGCTGACGCTCTACATGAACAAGGTGCGCCAGGCCGCGATCACGAAGGAAATCATCGAAATCGTCTCGGGCGCCGGGTCGCCCGCGTAGGAGAAGAGCAGCTCATGGCGCAAGCAAACACCGGCCGCGTGGTGCAGGTGATCGGCCCCGTCGTGGACGTCGAGTTCGACAAGGACGTCCCGCCCATCTACCAGGCGCTCCACATCAAGGCGGAGGCCGAGGGGGGTGCTGCCGCGATCGACGTGATCGCCGAGGTGCAGCAGCACCTGGGCGACAACCGCGTGCGCTGCGTCAGCATGCATCCGACCGACGGCATGGTTCGGGGCACGGCGGTCGTCGACACCGGCGGCCCGATCACGGTGCCGGTCGGCCCGGCGACGCTCGGCCGCGTGCTGAACGTGGTCGGCGAGCCGGTGGACGAGCTCGGGCCGGTCAAGGCCGAGAAGCGCCACCCGATCCATCGTTCGGCGCCGTCGCTCGTCGACCAGAGCTCGGCGCTCGAGATGTTCGAGACCGGGATCAAGGTGATCGACCTGCTCGAGCCATACCTGCGCGGCGGCAAGATCGGCCTCTTCGGCGGCGCCGGCGTCGGCAAGACCGTCATCATCCAGGAGCTGATCTACAACCTCGCCAAGAAGCACGGCGGCGTCTCGGTCTTCGCCGGCGTCGGCGAGCGCACCCGCGAGGGCAACGACCTCTGGCTCGAGTTCCAGGAATCGGGCGTCATCGACATCAAGGACTTCAGCAAGTCGAAGGCGGCGCTCATCTACGGCCAGATGACCGAGCCGCCCGGCGCGCGCGCGCGCGTCGCGCTCACCGGCCTCACCGTCGCCGAGTACTTCCGCGACGACGAGGGCAAGGACGTGCTGCTGTTCATCGACAACATCTTCCGCTTCACCCAGGCGGGCTCCGAAGTCTCGGCGCTGCTCGGCCGCATGCCGTCCGCCGTCGGCTATCAGCCGACGCTGCAGACCGAGATGGGGGAGCTGCAGGAGCGGATCACCTCGACCAAGAAGGGCTCGATCACCTCGGTGCAGGCGATCTACGTGCCGGCCGACGACTACACCGACCCGGCGCCGGCGACGACGTTCGCCCACCTCGACGCGACCACCAACCTCTCGCGCCAGATCGTCGAGCTCGGCATCTATCCCGCGGTCGACCCGCTCGCCAGCTCCTCGCGCATCCTCGACCCGCGTGTGATCGGCGAGGAGCACTACAACGTCGCGCGCGCGGTGAAGCAGGTGCTGCAGCGCTACAAGGACCTGCAGGACATCATCGCGATCCTCGGCATCGACGAGCTCAGCGAGGAGGACAAGCTGAGCGTCGCGCGCGCGCGCAAGATCCAGAACTTCCTGTCGCAGCCGTTCCACGTCGCCGAGGTGTTCACGGGCACGCCGGGCAAGTACGTGCCGCTCGAGGACAGCGTGCGCAGCTTCAAGCAGATCGTGGACGGCGAGCTCGATCACCTGCCCGAGCAGGCGTTCTACATGGCCGGCCCCATCGAGGACGTCCACGAGCAGGCCAAGGCCATGCAGGGGGCCTGACGCCCGTGGCGCTGCCGACCTCGCTCGAGCTCGAGATCGTCACCCCCGAGGGCCTGCTGCTGCGCGAGCCCGTCGACGAGATCGTGGCTCCCGGGGAGACGGGCTACTTCGGAGTGCGCCCGGGCCACACGCCGCTGCTCGCCTCGCTCGGGATGGGCGAGCTCAAGTACCGGAAAGGCGCCGCCTGGCACAAGCTCACCTGCTTCTCGGGCTGGTGCGAGGTGCTGCCGGACAAGGTCTCGATCCTGGCGGACATCGGCGAACGCGCCGACGAGATCGACGTCACGCGCGCCGAGGAGGCGATGAAGCGCGCGGCCGACCGCATGAAGCAGGTTCGGGGCGAGGCGGGCTTCGACGAGGTGAAAGACGCCTACGTGCGCGCCGTGACGCGGCTGGCGGTCGCGCGCAAGGAGCGGGGCTGAGCCGGAGCGCCCCCCGCGCGCGCCTCGCATGATCCGTGCCCTCCGGTCGCTCGTCCGCTACCGGGCGCTCATCGAGAGCCTGGTCTCGCGTGAGCTCAAGGCCCGCTACCGCGGCAGCGTGCTGGGCTTCCTGTGGAGCTTCGTCAACCCGCTTTTGCTTCTGCTCACCTACACGCTCGTCTTCACGGTGATCCTGCCGAACCGCCAGCCGGACATCCAGCCCTTCTTCCTGTTCCTGTTCTGCGGCATCCTGCCCTGGACCTGGTTCCAGGCCTCGCTCGCGGAGTCGTCCGGCGTCCTGATCGCGAGCTCGAATTTGATCAAGAAGGTGCTGTTCCCGGCCGAGGTGCTGCCGACGGTGTGCGTGCTCGCCAACCTCGCGCACTTCCTGTTCGGGCTGCCGATCCTGCTGCTGTTCCTGGCCTTCTCGGGGAAGCTCTCCTGGACCGCGCTGCTCCTGCCGCTGCCGATGCTGGTGCAGCTGGTGCTGACGCTCGGCATGGCACTCTTCCTCTCGGCGCTGACCGTCCACTTCCGCGACATCCAGAGCATCCTGAGCCACGCGCTGCACCTGTGGTTCTTCGCGACGCCGGTGATCTACAGCTACGCGCAGATCCCCGAGGGCACGCTCTTGCGCCGGGTGCTGCGGCTCAACCCGATGACGCACGTGATCGTCACGTACCAGCAGATGCTGTTCCACGGCAACGTGGACCACTGGCGCGGCCTGTTCCTCGCGCTCGTGGTCGGGATCGCGGCCTTCGCCGCGGGGGCCTTCCTGTTCGACCGCCTGCGCGACACGCTCGCGGAGGAAGTGTGAGCGAGCCCGCGATCGCCGCGAAGGGCGTGAGCAAGCTGTACCGGCGCTTCGCCCACCGCAACCAGCTGCGCACGCTCAAGAGCGCGCTGCTCACGGGCAGCGTGCTCGCCGACCTCAAGCCCGAGGAGACCTTCACGGCACTCGAGGACGTCTCGTTCGACGTCGCGCGCGGCTCGACCTTCGCCGTGATCGGCGAGAACGGCTCGGGCAAGTCGACGCTCTTGAAGCTCGTCGCCGGCATCACGCGCCCGACGCGCGGCAGCCTGAGCGTCGCGGGCCGCGTCTCGGCTCTGATCGAGCTCGGGGCCGGCTTCCACCCGGAGATCTCGGGCCGGGAGAACGTCGCGATCAACGCGATGATGCTGGGCCTCACGCGCAAGGAGCTCGCCTCGCGCTACGACGCGATCGTGGACTTCGCGGAGCTGCGGGACTTCATCGACGCGCCGGTCAAGACCTACTCCTCGGGCATGTACATGCGGCTCGGCTTCGCGGTCGCGATCCACGCCGACCCCGACGTGCTGCTGATCGACGAGGTGCTCGCGGTCGGCGACGAGGCCTTCACGCGCAAGTGCCTGGACAAGATCGCGGAGTTCCGCCGCCGCGGCAAGACGATCCTGTTCGTGACGCACAGTCTGGGGCAGGTCGAGAAGATGTGCGACGACGTGCTGTGGCTGAGCCACGGCCGGACGCGCGGCCGCGGCGATCCGAAGCGCGTGGTCGACGAGTACCTGACCTACGTCGCGGGCGGTGAGGAGGCGCTCCTGCGCTCGCGCTCCACGGCCGACGCGGCGGCGGCCGACGCGGCGGCCGCGAGCGAGGCGCCCTCCGCCGCCGCCGCGGGCGGCTACCAGCCCGGCCGCTGGGGCAGCCGCGAGGTCGAGATCCGCGCGGTGCGCCTCGTCGACGCCCGCGGCGACGAGCGTCACGTCTTCGTGCCGGGCGAGACGCTCACGCTCGTGCTCTCCGTCCACGCGGCGCAGCCGGTCACGGACTTCGTGTTCGGGCTCGGGCTGTTCGCCGCCGACGGCACCACGGTCTACGGCACCAACACCGACATCGAGGACTTCACGCCGCGCCGGCTGCAGGGCGACGCCGAGGTCCGTCTGGAGCTTCGCGACCTGAGCCTCGTCGAGGGGACCTACCTCGTCGACCTGGCGGCCCACAGGAAGGACGGCACGCCGTACGACTACCTGCGCGGGCTGCACTCGTTCCGGGTCAAGAGCCGCGTCAAGGACATAGGCGTCTACCGGCCGCGCCACCAGTGGTCGTGGAGCGGAGGGGCCGAGCTCGAGGCACCTCCCGCGCGCGGCGAGCTCGAGATCGAGAAGCCCTGACGCGCTGACGCTCGCGCTATCCTGAAGGCCCGATGACCGAAGCCGTCCGCCCGCGCGCCGCCACACCGCTCGACGCGCTCGTGCGCGAGCGGCGCGGCTGGCGCGCGAGCGGCGCGCGCGTGGTGCTCACCAACGGCTGCTTCGACCTGCTGCACCCCGGTCACGTCGCGCTCCTCGAAGCCGCCCGGCGCGAGGGCGACCAGCTCGTCGTCGCGATCAACTCCGACGCGTCCGTGGCGCGGCTCAAGGGCCGAGGCCGCCCGCTCGTGCCGGAGGCCGAGCGCGCGGAGACGCTCCTGGCGCTCGAGAGCGTCGACCGCGTCGTGATCTACGGCGAGGACACGCCGCTCGAGGTCGTGAAGGCGCTCCTGCCCGACGTGCTGGTGAAGGGCGCCGACTGGGCGGCGGACGCCATCGTCGGGAAGGCCGAGGTCGAGGCGGCGGGCGGCCGTGTGGTCCGCGTGCCGACGCTTCCGGGCCGCTCCACCTCCGCGATCGTCGAGCGCATCAGGCGGCCGTGAGCCTGCCCGCCTGGCTCGCTCCGCTCGCGGAGCTCGGCGCCGTGGTCGAGGCTCGCCGGAGGCTCGCCGCGGCGGGCAGGGTCGAGATCAGCGGCCCGACGGGAGCGCTGCGCGCGTTCCTGCCGATGCTGCTGACCGACGCGCCGCTCCTGGTGATCGTGCCGCGCGAGCGCGACGTCGAGGAGACAGCCCAGGACCTGCGCACGCTCGCCGCCGCGGCGGGGATCCCCGGCGCGGTGCTGCCCTTGCCGGCCCCGGGGCCGCCGCCCTTCCGGGGCCTGCCGCGCCACGCGGACGCCCAGGCGCGCCGCGCCGCGACGCTCCACCGCGCGGCTTTGGCGCGTGCCGTGGTCGCGTCGCCCCACGGGCTGCTGCGCCCGAGCCTCGCCCCGCACCTGCTCGCGACGCGCGTGCTCGAGCTGCGCAAGGGCGACGAGATGACGCCGGAGATGCTGCTCGAGGCGCTCGACGAGGGGGGCTACGCGCGCGAGGACCCGGTCACGGCGCCGGGCCAGCTGGCGCGGCGCGGCGGGATCCTCGACGTCTTCCCATCCGACGCCCAGGAGCCGGTGCGCGTCGAGTTCTTCGGCGACACGGTCGAGAGCCTGAGGCGCTTCGACCCCGACACGCAGCGCGCGACCGGCGAGATCGCGTCGTTCGAGACGCTCCCGCTCTCCGACCTGTTCGCGACGCGCTCGCTCGCCGCCGCGCTGCCGGAGCTGCTGAAGCGCCGCTTCGCGGAGGCGCGGGAGCTGCGCCAGCTGCTGGACGCGCTCGAGCGCGGGCTCCAGCCCGATGCGCTCGTCGAGCTCTTGCCGCTCGTGCCGGGGGCGACGGTGCCGCCCTGGCAGCACCTGCCCGAGGGAGTCGTCGCGCTGGTCGAGCCCGAGGCCGTGCGCCAGGAGGCCGAAGGGTTCCTCGCCCGCGCGCGCGAGGACCGCGAGCGGCGTCGCGAGGGCGTGCTGCCGGAGGTGGAGGAGGCGCTCGTGCCGCCTTTGGCGCTGGCGCGCTACCTCGAGCAGGCGCGCGTCGTGGCCGTGAGCGAGGTCGCCGTGGCCGAGCGGGCAGCGCCGGACGAGGCGCTGCACGTGGCCTCGCGCCCGGCGGCGAGCTACGCGGGCGACGTCACGCGGCTCGCGGCCGACCTCGGGCGCTGGACCGGGCGCGTCGCCGTGTTCCTGGGCAACCCGGGCCGCGCCGATCGGCTCACCGACGTGCTGCGCGACGAGCGGCTCGCGGTCGGCGAGGGCGCGCCGATCGAGACCCGCGTGGGCGCCTTGTCGCGCGGCTTCGAGCTGCCCGGCGCGGGCCTGCTGGTGCTGGCCGACGGCGACGTCTTTCCCGAGGAGGTGCACCTGCACGCCCGCGGCAAGCGCCGCGGCCTGCGCTCGTTCCTCTCGGACTTCCGCGACCTGAAGACAGGCGACCTGGTCGTGCACGAGGAGCACGGCATCGGGCGCTTCCTCGGCCTCGAGACGCTCGAGCTCGGCGGCGCCGCGCGCGAGCTGATGGTGCTGGGCTACCAGGGGGGCGACAAGCTCAAGGTGCCGGTCGAGGCCTTCGACCGGATCCAGAAGTACGCGTCGAGCGACGCCGCGCGCCCGCACGTCGACCGCCTCGGCAGCGGCGCGTGGGAGAAGACCAAGACGCGCGTGAAGAAAGCCATGCGCGACATGGCGCAGGAGCTGCTGAAGCTCTACGCGGCGCGCAAGGCGCGCCCCGGCCACGCCTTCACAGGCGAGAGCCCGTGGCAGCGCGAGTTCGAGGCCGCATTCGAGTACGACGAGACGCCCGACCAGGCTCAGGCGATCGTCGAGGTGGCCGCCGACATGGCGGCGCCGGTGCCGATGGACCGGCTGGTGTGCGGCGACGTGGGCTACGGCAAGACCGAGGTCGCGATGCGCGCCGCGATGCGCGCCGTGCTCGACGGCAAGCAGGTCGCGGTGCTCGCCCCCACGACGGTGCTGGCGTTCCAGCACTGGAAGACCTTCCGCAAGCGCTTCGCGCCCTTCCCGGTGCAGGTGGAGATGATCTCGCGTTTCCGCACCCCCGCCGAGATCAAAGCCGTGCTCGCGCGCGCGGCGGCGGGCGCCGTGGACGTGCTGATCGGCACGCACCGCATCCTGTCGAAGGACGTGGTGTTCCGCGACCTGGGGCTGCTGGTGGTGGACGAGGAGCAGCGCTTCGGCGTCGCGGCCAAGGAGAAGCTGAAGCAGCTCAGGACCAGCGTCGACTGCCTGACGCTCTCGGCGACGCCGATCCCGCGCACGCTGCAGATGGGGCTCTCGGGGATCCGCGACATGTCGGTGATCGAGACCCCGCCGCGCGACCGGCTCGCGATCCAGACCATGGTCGTGAAGTTCTCGACCGACACGATCGCCTCGGCGATCCGCCAGGAGCTCGCGCGCGAGGGCCAGGTGTTCCTGGTGCACAACCGCGTCGAGTCGATCGTCTCGCTCGCGGCGCTCGTGAAGCGACTCGTGCCCGAGGCGCGCGTGGTGGTCGGCCACGGCCAGATGCCGGAAGCGGAGCTCGAGCGCGTGATGCTTTCCTTCGTCGAGGGCCGCGCCGACGTGCTGGTGGCGACCACGATCGTCGAGAACGGCCTCGACATCCCGCGCGCGAACACGCTGGTCGTGAACCGGGCCGACCGCTACGGCCTGGCGCAGCTCTACCAGCTGCGCGGGCGCGTCGGCCGCTCCGACCGGCGCGCCTTCGCCTACCTGCTGGTGCCGCCCGACACGGTGCTCTCGGAGATCGCGCGCAAGCGCCTGGCCGCGATCCGCGAGTTCTCCGACCTCGGCGCCGGCTTCCGGATCGCGGCGCTGGACCTGGAGCTGCGCGGCGCCGGCAACCTGCTGGGTGGGCAGCAGAGCGGGCACATCCAGGCCGTGGGGCTCGACCTGTACGTGAAGCTCCTGGAGCAGGCGATCCTGGAGCTGCGCGGCGAGCCCAAGGCCGAGGCGCCGCGGACAGCACTCCACCTCGGCGTCGACCTGCGCATCCCCCCGGAGTACGTGCCGGAGACGCACCAGCGGCTGCAGGTCTACAAGCGCGTGAGCCAGCTGCGTGGTGCCGACGAGCTCGCGGAGCTCCGGCGCGAGCTGCGCGACCGCTACGGCGCGCCCCCGGCCGAGGTTCTCGGTCTGCTGCGCTACGCGGAGCTGCGGCTGCGCGCCGAGGCCCACGGCGTCGCCCAGGTGGACGCGCCGCGCGACGCGCTGGTGGTGCGTTTCGACCCGCGCACGCCGCCGAGCCCCGAGGCGCTCGTGCGGGTGGCGTCCGGGCGAGAAGGCGCGCGGCTCCTGCCCGAGGGCCTGCGCTGGCCGCTCCAGGCCCAGGGCCCGCTCGACGCGCTCGAGGAGCTGCTCGAGCGCGTCGCGGGCGTGGCATGATCGCGATGCGCATGCGCGCAGAAGCACCCCGCGCTTCACGCTGGCTGGCTCTCGCCCTCGCCCTGCTCGGCGTCGGCTGCGAGGGGCGCGATCCCGTGATCCTGACCCTCGACGGCGCCGAAGTGCGGCGCAGCGAGTTCCTCGCGTACCTGAAGGCGATCGAGACGCGCGGCGAAGCCCCGCTCGACCCGGACGCGCGCGCGGGGCTGCTCGACGCGTTCCTCGAGCAGCGCGCGCTCGTGATCGAGGCGCGCCGCCGTGGCCTGCTGGGAACCGGCTCGGCCCCCGACGAGGAGGCGCGCGCCGTGGCGCGCCTGCTGGGGCGGGAGCTGAAGCCGGCCGAGGTGAGCGAGCAGGAGATCCGCGAGTACTACGGACAGCACGAGCGCGAGCTCGTCCGCCCGCCGCGCGTGAGCCTGCGCCAGGTCCTGGTGCCGACGCTCAACGAGGCCCGCGACGTGAAGCGCCGCCTTACCCGCGATCCGAAGTCGTTCGACTCCATCGCGCGCAGCCAGTCGAAGGGTCCGGAGGCCGAGGCCGGCGGGTTCATGGGCGTCTTCGAGCCGGGCCAGCTGCCCGCAGAGCTGGAGGAGGTCGCCTTCGCGCTCGACGAGGGCGGCACGAGCGACCCCGTCCAGTCGCCGCTCGGGTATCATGTCCTGAGGGTCGATTCCCGCCAGGCCGCGCGCGCGCCGTCCTTCGAAGAGGCGCAAAACGCCATCCACGACGAGCTCTCACGCAAGCGCCGCGGCGAGGCCGAGCGGGCCTTCGTGGCGGGAATCATGGCCCGGGCGAAGGTGAACCATGCGGCGGCTCTGCGCATTCCTGCTTCCTAGCCTCGCGCTCGCGGCGACCGCCGCCCGCGCCGAGACGATCGAGCGTGTCGTGGCCAAGGTCAACGGCCAGATCATCACGCTCTCCGATTTCCAGGCGCGCCAGATCGCCGCGGCCCAGAGCGCGCGCGTCGACGCCGCGACCGTGTCGCAGTACCTGCGCCAGAACAACGCGCGCATCCTGCAGGACGCGATCGACGAGATCCTGATCCTGCAGAAGGCCGAGGACGCCGGGATCCGCGCGCCGTCCGCCTGGATCGACGAGGCGATCGAGGGGATCAAGAAGGAGAACAAGATCCAGTCGGACGAGCAGATGCAGGAGGCGCTCTCGCGCGAGGGCCTGACGCTCGCCGAGCTGCGGGCCAACATCGAGCGCGGTGTCTTGCGCCGGATCGTGATGCAGCGCGACGTCCAGCCCAAGATCGAGGCGAACGAGGCGGACGTGCGCGCCGAGTACGAGCGGCTCAAGGCGACGGAGTTCACCAAGGCCGCGACCGTCACGCTGCAGGAGATCCTGATCCCCGAGGACAAGGGCGGGCTCGCGCTGGCGCGCGAGGTGCTGGAGAAAGCCCGCGCCGGCGAGGACTTCCAGGCGCTCGCCAAGAGCTACTCGGCCGCCCCCTCGCGCGCCAACGGCGGCGACATCGGGCAGGTGGCGCAAGGCGACCTGCATCCGGACCTCGAGAAGGTGGCCTTCGCGCTCGAGACGAGCTCGGTCTCGGACCCGCTTCCGGTCGAGGGCGGCTACCGCCTGATCCGCGTGGTCGCCAAGACCGCGGGCAGCACGACCCCCTACGAGGCCGTCAAGGACCGCGTGCGCGACCGCGTGATGATGTCCCGCTTCGACAAGGCCTACGACGACTACGTCGCCGAGCTGCGCAAGGGCGCGGTCGTGGAGCTGCGCGTGCGCGAGGTGCCGCTCACGCTCACCGGACCGATCCCCGAGGGCAGCCTGCGCGAGGCGCTCGAGCCTTTGGGCGGCTCCGAGGCCCCTGGCGCCGGGCAGCCCGCCGCTGCTCCGGCCGCTGCTCCAGCCGCGGCACCCGTGGCACCCGCGGGAGACCCCGCGACGAGCCCGGCGGCGCCCGCGACTGCGACCGACGACGAGGTCACGACGACCGGCCAGGCGACGCCGGAGCGCGTGGCGCCGCCGCCTCCGCCCCAGCAGCAGCCGCCGCCAGCGCAGCCGCAAAAGCCCCCGCCGGGGCGATGACCGGCCGTCCGCTCAACTTCTACGAGCGGGTCTACGCGATGGTCCGCCGCATCCCTCGCGGCCGCGTGGCGACCTACGGGCAGGTCGCGGCGCTCCTCGGCGTGCCGCGCGGTGCCCGCGCGGTGGGCTGGGCGCTGCGCGGGATCGGCGCGCGGGACGCGCGCATCCCCTGGCACCGGGTCGTGGGCCACGGCGGCCGCATCTCGCTCGACGGCCGACCGTCGGGTGTGCTCCAGCGCCGCCGCCTGCGGCTCGAGGGCGTGCGCTTCGTGCGCGGCCGGGTAGACGTCGCGCGTCACGGCCTCTTGACGGGCGGCGCCTGAGCCAACGCCGCGGGCTCTGTGTGTCGCCGCTGCCCAGAAACCGCCACCGTCTTTGGCGAGCCTGGGCGTTGTCTCGAGGGGCGCGTTCGCTTGAGCCGTGTTCGACGTTGCATATGAGTGAGTGAGTCTCACGGGCCGTGACCCCTCGGCGGCGGGAGGACGCAAATGAGCCTGAACCATTGTGAGCCGGTAACCGACTACCCCGGGATGCTGCGTGCGAGCCTGCGCCCGGCCACTCCCGGGCTCTCCGAGTGGATGGGTCGCTTCGCGCATTGGTGCGTCGGCGTTTCGGGCTACGCGCGGCCGCGCCCGGTCCCGATCGAGACGCGCGCCACGCGCGCCACGGCCACGGTTCTCGTCGTCGAGGACGACGCAAGCCTGCGCGAGCTCGTTCGTCGCACGCTCGAGGAGAACGGCTACTCCACGCTGGTCGCCCGCCACGGCGGAGAGGCGATGCGGGTCGTGCGTGAGCACGAGGCGCGGATCGACCTCCTGATCACCGGCGTGACCCTGAAGGCGGCGGGCGCGAGGATCGCGGCCTATTTGATGCAGCGGGAACGGCCCGGACTGAAGGTGCTGTTCGTCTCGAGGGACGTCGCGGCCGTCACCGGCCGCGGCGGGCTCGAGGTAGGCGCGGCCTATCTGGCGAGCCCGTTCGGGTCTCACGTCCTGCTGCGCAGGGTGAGGGCGGCGCTCAGCCAGTCTTGAGCCGCTCGGGCCCGGAGCCTCCGAGCCGAGCCTCGGCTACTCCACGCGCGGCAGCCGCAGCAGCTCGCGCGCGCGCAGGCGGAACAGGCGCACGACGACCTCGTCGAGCGCGCGCGCGTCGACGCGTCCACGGTGCCGCTCGGCGGCGCGAGCGGTCTCGGCGCGCAGCTCCTGCGACTGGTCGGAGTCGAGCGCCTCGACCGCGGCCGCGCCGACGAGGGCGTCGAGCCGGTGCAGCCGCTCGCGCAGGTAGTCCCAGTTCGGGCGGGAGGAAACCGCCACGAGGTCCGCGAGCTCGGCGAGCTCGGCGAGCGGGAGCGCCGCGGCGCGGCCCGGCAGCTCGAGCAGGCGCTCGCGCAGCGCGTCGAGCCTCTCGCCCACCTCGGGCAGGCTGGCGCGCTCGACCTCGTGCGCGGCTCGACCCGCGCCGGGCGCCGCGAGCTCCTCGATCCGGCGCCGGCAGGCCGCGAGGCTCGCGGTCCGCGGATCGGCCTCGAAAGCCGCGTCGATCGCCACCAGCACGGTCGCGAGCGAGACGCCCGCCTCGTGGTAGCCCCTCGCCAGCGCGAACTCGCGCGGAGCGAGCACGTGCTCCTTGCCGCGCCGGGCGCGGAACGCCTGCTCGATCGCCTCGACGAAGGCCTCGAGCTCCGGGTCGCGGACGGGCTCGCTCAAACCGCCACCACGTCGAACTGCTCCTGGTGCAGGAGCGCGTCGGCGTGGACGACGAGCTCACCGCCGGTGAGCGCCTGCAAGCCGGAAAGCACCGGCGCCTCGTCGGCCTCGAGCGCGCGCGCGACCTCGGGGTTGACGCGGAGCACGAGCTTGTGGCCCTTCATGTCGTCGGCGAGCTTCTTGACCTCGTCGTAGATCTCGGAGCACACGGTCGCGACGCTCTTCACCTGCCCGCTGCCGGAGCAATAGGGGCAGGGCGACAGCAGCAGCTTGTCGAGCGACTGCTTGACGCGCTTGCGGGTCAGGATCACCAGCCCGAACTCGTTGACCGACAGGAGCTTGGTCGGCGAGCGGTCGCGCCGGAGCTCCTGCTCGAGGGCGTGCAGCACCTCCTTGCGGCTCTTGCGCTCCTCCATGTCGATGAAGTCGACCACGATGATCCCGCCCAGGTCGCGGAGGCGAATCTGGCGCACGATCTCGCGCACCGCGTCGAGGTTGGCCTTGAGCAGCGTGTCCTCGAGCTGGTTCTTGCCGACGAAGCGGCCGGTGTTGACGTCGATCGCGACCAGCGCCTCGGTCTGGTTGATCACGATGTAGCCGCCCGACGGCAGCCACACCTTGGAGCGCAGCGCCCGCTCGAGCTCGGCGCTGATGCCGTGCTCCTCCAGGATCCCGGAGGAGCCGTTGTGCAGCCGCACGCGGGGCGCGAGCGCGGGCTCGAGCGCGCCCACGAGCTCGAGCGTGCGGCGGAAGTCGCGCTCGTTGTCGAGCCGGATCGAGGCCATCTCGTCGGAGAGCAGGTCGCGCAGCAGCCGCTCGATCAGCGTGGGCTCGCGGTAGAGCAGCACCGGGGCGCGCTGGCGCGCCGCGAGCGCGCGCACCTCGTCCCAGGTCCGCGACAGGTAGCGCCCGTCGCGCAGGAACGCCTCGGCCTCGCGGCCCTGGCCGGCGGTGCGCGCGATCAGCCCGCCGCCGCCGCGCTCCTGGCGGAACTCCTTGAGCACCGTCTTGAGCCTGCGGCGCTCCTCGTCGTCGCTGATCTTGCGCGAGACCCCGACGTGCTCGACGGTGGGCATCAGCACCAGGTAGCGGCCGGGCAGCGAGACGTGCGAGCTGATGCGCGCGCCTTTCGTGCCCATCGGCTCCTTGAGCACCTGCACCACCAGCTCCTCGCCCTCGTGGAGCCGCTCCTCGATCGGCGCGCTGCGCACCGCCTGGATCTCGTCGGCGCTGAGCTCGTTCTCCGGCAGCTGCTCGAACACGTCGGCCGCGTGCAGGAAGGCGTCGCGCTCGAGCCCGAGGTCGAGAAACGCCGACTGCATGCCGGGCAGCACGCGCGTGACCCTGCCCTTGTAGATGCTGCCGACGATGCCGCGCTGCGCCTCGCGCTCCATGAAGATCTCGGCGACGACGCCGTCCTCGAGGAGTGCGATCCGGGTCTCGCGCGGATTGCTGCTGACGATCAGGTCTCTGGTCATTCTGGGTGGGGCGCCGCGGTCAGTTGGCGAAGCGCCGCATGCGCACGCTGAGGATGAGGCCGATTCCCATGAGCGACGAGACCACCGACGACCCGCCGTAGCTCATGAGGGGGAGCGGGAGCCCCTTGACGGGCACGAGCCCCGCGACCATTCCGACATTGTATACGACCTGGAACGCGAAGGCCGCCGTCACGCCGGCGACGATGAAGGCGCCGAGCCGGTCGCGCGCGAGCCGCGCGGTCTCGAGCATGCGCCACAAGAGCAGCAGGTAGAGCGCGAGCGTCACGAGCACGCCGACGAAGCCCGCCTCCTCCGCGAGCACCGAGAACACGAAGTCGGTGTGGCGCGCGGGCAGGTAGCCGAGCTGGGCCTGGCTGCCCTCCAGGAAGCCTCGCCCGACGAGGCCGCCCGAGCCGACGGCGATCTGCGACTGGATCTTCTGGTAGCCGGCGCCGCGCGGGTCGAGCGACGGGTCGAGGAACGTGTAGATACGCGTCCGCTGGTAGTCCTTGAGCATCGGCCAGGCGAGCCCGGCCGCCAGCACCAGCGCCGCGGCGAGCAGAGCCACCGCGCGCATCCTGAGGCCCGCCAGGAAGGCCACGGCCAGGAAGAGCGGCAGCAGGCAGGCCGCGGTCCCGAGGTCGGGCTCGCGGGCGATCAGCAGCACCAGCACGCCCATCGCCGCGCCGGGCAGCGCCACCTCGCGCAGCCCGAGCGACTCCTGCCGGAACTCGGAGAACAGCTTGGCCGCGAACACGGCCGCCGCGAGCTTGACGAGCTCGGAGGGCTGGAGCTGGAAGCCGCCGATCACGACCCAGCGCCGCGTGCCGGCGATCAGCGGGCCGAAGCGCAGCACGTAGACGAGCGCGACGACCGACAGCACGTAGAGCAGCACCGCGCGGTCGGCGAGCCGGCGGTAATCGATCGCGGCCGCGAGCGACATGGCGACGAGTCCGACGCCGACGAGGGCGAGCTGCTTCAGGTACAGCTCCGGCTGACGGCCGGCGTGCGTCGCCGAGTAGACCATGGCGACGCCCACCATCGAGAGCACGAGCGTCGTGGCGATCAGCACGACGTCCACGTTGTAGATCAGCCGGCGGTCGATCCCGACGCTTCCCAGCATTGGCCTAGTCCTCGGCGTCGGCCGCGACGGTCGCGGCGGCGGGGGTCGCCTGGGGCTCGGCGCGGTCGAGCCCGAAGAAGTGAGCGAGGATGCGGCGAGCGACGGGCGCCGCGGCCGCGGCGCCGCTGCCGCCGTGCTCGACCAGCACCGCGAGCGCGATCTTCGGGTTCTGCGCCGGCGCGAACGCGATGAACCAGCCGTGGGGGATCAGCTCGCGGGCGTTCGGCGACTTCTCGAGCCGGGAGCGGGCGACGACCTGCGCCGAGCCAGTCTTGCCGCAGACCTCGACCGTCTGCAGCCGTGCGCGCAGGCCCGTGCCGGCCGCGACCACCTGGCTCATGCCGCCCCTGACCGCGGCGATCGTCTCCGGCCGCACGAGCGGCGGCTGGCGCGGGCCCTCGGAGCGGCGCGCGAAGTGCGGGCGCACCAGCCGGCCCCCGTTCGCCACGAAGGCCGCCACGCGCGCCATCTGGAGCGGCGTTGCGCTCACCTGGCCCTGCCCGATCGCGACCGAGACCGTCTCGCCCGCGTACCACGGCGTCTTCAGCACTCGCAGCTTCCACTCCGGGCTCGGCATCAGCCCGCTGGCCTCGGCCGGCAGGTCGACGCCCGTCGGCGCCCCCAGGCCCATGAGCTTGCCCCACTTCGCGAGGCGCGTGATCTCGAGCCGGATCCCGACCTGGTAGAAGTACACGTTGCACGAGATGGCGATCGCGCGCTGCAGGTCGACGACGCCGTGCGTGCCCATGCAGCGGAAGACCGTGTTGTAGACCGAGAGGTGCCCCGGGCAGTAGAACGTCGTCTGCGGCGTGATCAGGCGCTCCTCGAGCGCCGCGGTCGCCGCGATCACCTTGAACGTGCTGCCGGGCGCGTAGGAGCCCTGGATCACGCGGTTCATGAGCGGCGTCTCGGGGTCGTTCGCGAGCCGCGCCCACTCGGCGGGCTCCATGCCGGTCGTGAACTGGTTCGGGTCGTAGGCGGGCGTCGAGGTCATCGCGAGGATCTCGCCGGTCTCGGGGTCGAGCGCCACCGCCGAGCCCGAGCGGCCCTCGAAAGCCGCCTCCATCGCGGCCTGCAGCGAGGCGTCGATCGTCAGCCTCAGGTTCGGGCCGTCGCTCGGCGGCTGGCGCGCCTGCTCGCCGACCTCGAGCCCGCGGCTGTTCACGATCACGCGCCTGAAGCCGTCCTGGCCCATCAGCTCGCGGTTGTAGCGCGACTCGATCCCGGCCTGGCCGATCAGGGCTCCGGGAGGCAGCCCGCGGTACTCCGCGAGCTGGAGCTGCCGCTCCGAGATCTCGCCCACGCGCCCGAGCGCGTGGGCCGCGGCCGAGGCGAGCGGGTATGAGCGCAGCGGCACCACCTCGACGCTCACCTCCGGCAGCTCGAGCCGCCGCGCCTCGAGCACCGCGATGTCGGCGAGCGTCGCGTCCGACTTCACCACCACCGAGCGGTACGGCTGGCGCCGGGCCAGCCGCTCGCGGATCAGCGACTCGGAGCTGCCCAGCGCCGAAGCGAGCCGGCTCACTACGCGATCGAGGTTCTCGGCGTGCTCGGGCACCAGCACCACGTTGAAGGAGGGCCGGTTGCCGACCAGCAGCTGCCCCTTGCGGTCGACGAGCGCTCCGCGCGGCGCCGCGAGCGTCACGAGCCGCGAGCGGTTGTTCTCGGCCAGCTCGCGGAAGTGGCGCGCACGCACCACCTGCAGGTTCCAGAACTGCACCATCAGTCCCGCCACCAGCAGCGCCACGATCACCTGCAGCACCGCGAGGCGCGAATGCACCAGGCGCAGGTCCTCGTAGATCCTCACGGGCGCAGCTCCCGCCTCATATGCGTGAGTGGCCCACGCGCCGGTCGACGAGAGCGAACAGCAGGCCGCCGACGAGCGCGCTGAGCGTCGCGCGTGTGACGAGCGCGAGCGCCGGCAGGCCGCGCGCCTCGACCGAGAACACCGACGCCAGCCACTGGACCAGGAGCGCGTCCGCGGCCGCGGCCAGCAGCACCACGAGCGCGCGCGCGGCGGTGGTCGCGATCAGGAAGCGACCGGCCGCGAGCCCGACCGCGAAGCCCACGCTCAGCTTGGACAGCGCCGACAGCCCGAGCACGGGCCCGCCGAAGACCACGTCCTGCACCCAGCCGGCCGCGGCCCCCGCCAGCATGCCGTGCGTCTCGCCGAAGTGCAGCGCGCAGTACACGACGACGAGCAGGAACGGGTCGAGGTAGCGCCCCGGCAGCACGATCAGGTGCGAGAGCGCCGTCTCCACCAGCACCGCCCCGGCGAGCGCCACCGCGGTCCACAGCGCGCGACTCACTCGACCGACCTCGGCGTCTCGAGCGCGGGCGGGGAGCCCTTCAGCACCAGCACCTCCTCGAGGCGGTCGAAACGCGCCGAGGGCTCGACGCGGATCTCGCGGAACAGCCCGGTCACGTCGCCCACGGAGCGCACGCGGCCGATCACCAGCCCCTTGGGGAAGATGCGGTCGAGCCCGGAAGTCACCACCACGTCCCCGACCACGACGTCGGCGCGCTCCGACACGTACTTGAGCGCCAGGTCTTCCGCTCCCGCCTCGGCAGTCGAGACCTGGCCCGAGACGACGCCGCTCACGCGGCTGCGCTCGACGAGTGCCGCCGCGCCGCTGTCGCGGTCGAGCAGCACCTGCACGCGCGCCGCGTGCGGCCCGGTCGCGAAGACGCGGCCCACGACGCCGGTGGCGCTGATCACGGCGGCGTCGAGCTTCACGCCGTCGGCTTCGCCCTTGTCGAGCGTGAGGCTGCGGAACCACGGCACGCCGTCGCGCCCGACAACCTGCGCCGCCAGCGTGTCGAGCGGGACGGCTTGCTGCAGCGCGAGCAGCTCGCGCAGCCGCACCGCCTCCTGGGCCCGGTGCGCGCGCAGCTGCAGCTCGGTCTCGAGCGAGCGCACCTGCTCGCGCAGCGCGCGGTTCTCCGCGTAGGTCTCGCGATGGAACCCCCAGCCGCGCCACAGCTCCGTCGCCAAAAACGCAGTGCCGCCGACCAGGCGCTGCAGCGGCGTCACGACGCTCAAGAGCGCCCGCTGCAGGAGCGAGGCGCCCGAGCCCCCGTCCACCTGGTGGCTGATCGCGGTCAAGTGCGCGAGGATCAGCCCCACCAGCAGGAAGCGGCTCCGCCGTGCGGGCGCGGCTTGGGCCATCGGGCCGCTATTCCAGGCTGATCTTCCGCAGCAGGTCGAAGTCGGAGAGCATCTTGCCGGTGCCGAGCACCACCGAGGAGAGCGGGTCCTCGGCGACCGAGACCGGCAGCCCCGTTTCCTCGCGCAGCAGCCGGTCGAGGTTCCTGAGCAGCGAGCCGCCCCCGGTCAGCACGATGCCGCGGTCAACGATGTCGGCGCTGAGCTCGGGCGGCGTGCGCTCGAGCGCGACGCGCACGGCGTTGACGATGATCGCGACCGGCTCCTGCAGCGCCTCGCGGATCTCGGCGTCGGTGACCGTGAGCGTCTTGGGGATGCCCTCGATCAGGTCGCGGCCCTTGATCTCCATCGTCATCGGCTCGTCGAGCGGGAAGGCGCTGCCGATCTCGAACTTGATCTGCTCGGCGGTGCGCTCGCCCACCAGCAGGTTGTACTTCTTCTTGATGTACTGGATCACCGCCTCGTCCATCTCGTTGCCGGCGACGCGCACCGACTTCGAGTACACGATGCCCGCGAGCGAGATCACCGCGATGTCGGTGGTTCCGCCGCCGATGTCGACCACCATGTTGCCGGAGGGCTCGGTGATCGGCAGCCCGGCGCCGATCGCCGCCGCCATCGCCTGGTCGACCAGGTACACCTCGGAGGCCTTGGCCTTGAGCGCCGAGTCCTTGACCGCGCGCTTCTCGACCTGGGTCACCTCCGAGGGGATGCCGATCACGATGCGCGGCCTGACCAGCGTCGAGCGGTTGTGGGCGCGGTGGATGAAGTGCGACAGCATCTTCTCGGTGATCTCGAAGTCGGCGATCACACCGTCCTTCATCGGGCGGATCGCGACGATGTTGCCCGGCGTCCGGCCGAGCATGTCCTTGGCGTCGCGGCCGACGGCCTCGACCTTGCCCGTCACGCGGTTGACCGCCACGATCGAGGGCTCCGACACGACGATGCCCTTGCCCTTCGCGTACACGAGCGTGTTGGCCGTCCCGAGGTCGATCGCGAGATCGCTCGAGAGGAAGCTCAGATTGACGACGGAACGAAAGTTCATGAAGCCCTTCAGGTCCTTACTCTATGGGATTCGCGGGGGTCATCGGCTAGACCGCCACCTCGATCCCGTTCTTGTCCCGGTCCTTGACACGGTACATCGCCTGGTCGGCCTTCTGGATCAGGCCCTCCGGCGTGAGCGCGTGGTCGGGGTAGGTGGCGATCCCGAAGGACGCCGAGATCCGGGCGGCGATGCCCTGTGGCTCGAGGAAGCGGTGCTCCTCGACCGCGCGGCGCAGGCGCTCGGCGATCACGAGCGCGCCCGAGGCGGGCGTCTCCGGCAGCACCACGACGAACTCGTCGCCCCCGTAGCGGGCCAGGATGTCCGACTCGCGCACGCCCAGCGCCAGGATCCCGCCCACCTCGGTGAGCGTGCCGGAGCCCGCCAGGTGGCCGTACTGGTCGTTGATGCTCTTGAAGCCGTCGAGGTCGAGGAAGATCACCGAGAGCGGGATGCCGTGGCGCTTGCAGCGCTTGATCTCCCGGCCGAGGTACAGGTTGAGGTAGCGCGAGTTGAAGAGCCGGGTCAGGTCGTCGGTGATCGTCAGCTGCTCGGTGCGCTGGAACAGGATCGCGTTCTCGATCGCGATCGCGCACGGCTCGACGAGCGTCAGCACCAGCTCGAGGTCGCGCCGGCTGAACGGGCCGCCCTTCTTGTTCAGGATCTCGAGGACACCGATCGTGCGCCCGCGCGAGACGAGCGGCGCGCACAGGATCGAGCGCGTCTCGAACGAGCTCTTGGCGTCGACGTGGGGCGAGAAGCGCGCGTCCTTCGACGTGTCGTTGACGATCGCGGGCTTGCCGCTCTCCGCCACCCAGCCGGCGACGCCCTCGCCGATCTTGGGCCGCAGGCCCTGAACCTCGCGGCCCTTGGCGCCGAGCGCGGCTTCGAACACCAGCTCCTGCCGCTCCTCGTCCACCATCAGCAGCGACCAGGCCTCGGAGGGGATCAGCTGTCGGATCTTCTCGACCACCAGCTCGATCACCTTGCGCGGCTCGAGGATCGAGTTGGCGGTCTTCACGACGTCGGTGAGGATGGCGAGCCGCCTGGCCGTGGTCGAGGACGCCGACGGGCGCCCGTCCCGCCGCGGCGCGCCCGCGCGGCGCGAGCGGCCCACGTGCGCGAGCACCGCCTCGGGCAGCGGGTCCCCCGGCCGCCAGGCCTCGATCACGAAGTCGAGATCGAGCGCGGCGAGGCGCCGGAAGACGGCCGCGTCGGGCCGCGTCGCGAGCCCTCCGATCGGGCGGCTCGGCAGCGCGAGCCGGGCGTCGGCCACCTGCCGCGCGGTGGTAGCGGCGGAGATGGCGATGAGTCCGGCCGCGACGCGGGGATCGCGGGCGCCCGGGTTCCGCTCGCGCTTCTGGGGCAGGAACACGTACTCGAGCGCCGCGCTCCCCTTGAGACGGCTCCGGAGCGCCCGGCCCCCGAACACGGCGATGCGGGTCACCGGGCTCCTCAGTTGGCCGCGACCACGCGGCGCCGCTGCTCGGCTGCGCCGCCGCGCGGGCTCGTGGCGCGCACCACCACCGTCGCGCCGGCGCCGCCGTCGAAGGTGACGAACTCGTTGAAGCTGCCGTCGGGTTGGACCTCGAGGCGCTCGCCGTTGAGCGTCAGGCTGGAGCCGGCCTCGGTGCGCCCCTGCACGTGCAGGATGTTGCCCTTGAGCTCGGCGAGCTCAAGGGCGAGCGGCGGCGGAGCCGCCGTGCTCTGCGGCGCCTTCGCGAGCGTGAAGCGCCACAGGTCCGAGAAGCCGCCTTCGAGACCCGCCCCGTCGACGGCGGCCACCTTCCAGTAGTAGGAGCCGGCCTCGAGCGCGCGCAGCTCCATCTGGGTGGCGCGCACGCCCTGGCGGTCGTAGAGCGGGCGCGCGAAGCCGGGGCTGAAATCCACCATCACGCGGTAGCCGGCCGCCCCCGTCACGGAGTTCCAGACGAGCAGCGTCACCCCCTGCCGCAAGTCGGGGTAGGCCACCTCGGTCTGGTTCGGGGGCGCGGTGAGCGCGGGGATCGTCGGCAGGCTCACGGTCGCTCCGGCCGCGCCGCCGGCGTCGACGTTCACGCCCTGGTTCGACGCGAGCGTGATGCGCTGGCCGCCCTTGGTCTGCGCCTCGCCGGCGCCCTTGAAGATGCGCAGGCCGGTCGCGCCGCTCTCGGCCACCTGGACGCTGCCGGCCGTGTCGCGGTTGGCGGTGGTGCGCACCGTGGGCGTCGATATCGTCGTGCTGCTGTTGCGGGCCGCGGTCAGGAAGTTGGCCTCGCCCGACTCGATCGAGAGCGCCGTGCGCTGCACGCGCGACAGCGGGTTCTGCGAGCTCTCCTCGATGGTGATCAGGCTGTCGGGCCGCACGTTGAACACCATCCCGTCCGCGAAGTGGATCTCGGCTCCCGCCCCCGAGCCGGTGCGGACCAGGTCGTTCTGGCGCAGCACCACGGCGCGTGTCGCGGTGATCCACTCGAGCGTTCCGGCGCGCTTCACCTGAACGGTGCCGTCGATGCGCTCGAAGCGTGCGCCGGTCTCGATCGAGGCGGGCACGGGCGGCGGCGGAGGCGTCCGCCTGCCGTAGACGTACCACCACCCGACGGCTGCGAGCAGCAGGGCGCCCCCGGCGATCGTGAGGGTCCTGTAGCTGACCGTGAACCACTCGATCCGGTCGCCGCTCGATCGCTTATCGTCAGGCGCCATCCAGGCCAAAATCCCCTGAGCCCGTGCGACTTAGCCGGGCGGGTGAGTATAGAACAATCGCCGGAAGGGCCCAAGCGGCGGCCCCCGCGCGCCTTGCTCCAGCGATCCTCCGCGCATTAGAATCGCGCCTTTGCGACGTTCGTCAAGGAGACAGCATGGCTCTCGCCGCGATGCGCCGACACCGGCGCTGGCTTTATGGCTTCCTGTGGTTAGTGATCCTGGCGTTCGTGATCCTGTACGTGCCGGCGCTTTCGGACCAGCAGCCGGGCACGCAGGCGGAAACGGTGGTGAACGTCGGCGGCCTGCCGATCTCGGCGGGTGAGTACCAGCGCGCGTACTCGCGCCAGCGCGCCTTCTACGCGCAGATGTACCAGGGCCGGCTCGACGAGAGCATGCTCGAGCGGCTCGGCCTCGACAGCCAGGTGCTCGAAACGCTCGTGAGCGAGCGGCTGGTCGAGCTCGAGGCGAAGCGGCTCGGCATCGCGGTTTCCGACGAGGCCGTCGCGCGCGCGATCGCCAGCTCGCCCGAGTTCCAGGACGAGGGCAAGTTCATCGGCAAGGACGAGATCCGCAGGCGGCTCGAGCTCGCCGGCCTGAGCGAGGCCGAGCTCGAGCGGTCGCTGCGCCAGCGGCTGGAGCGCGAGAGCCTGGAGGGGCTGATCGGGGCCGCTGCCTCTGCGAGCGACGCCGAAGTGGAGCGCGAGTTCCGGCGGCAGACCGAGCAGGTGCGGCTCGAGTACGTGCTGGCCGACGCGGCCCGCTACCGGACGGGCGTCACGCCGACCGAGCAGGAGGTGCAGGCACGCTTCGAGGCGAAGCGCGATGCCTACAAGGTGCCCGAGCAGCGCGTCGTCTCCTACGTGCTGCTCGACCGCGCGGCGCTGCAGCCGCAGGTCGCGGTCACGGACCGCGAGCTCGAGCTCTACTACCAGGATCGCCGCGAGGACTATCGCCAGGACGAGGAAGCGTGCGCGAGCCACATCCTGGTGAAGGCGAAGCAGGGCGAGGCGGCCGAGGGCCATGCCGAGGACGAGGCGCAGGCGATCGCCGCCAAGCTGCTCGAGCAGGTGAAGGCCGGCGCCGACTTCGCGGCGCTCGCGAAGAAGGCGTCGGAGGACACGGGCTCGGCGGCCTCGGGCGGCGACCTCGGCTGCTTCGGTCCCGGGCGCATGGTCCCGGAGTTCGACGCGGCGGTCTTCGCGCTCGAGCCCGGCGCCACGAGCGAGGTGGTGAAGACCCCGTTCGGCTACCACGTGATCCGGCTCGCGTCGAAGCGCGAGGCGACGGTGCAGCCGTTCGGAGAGGTCAAGGAGCGGATTCGCGGAACCGTCACGGAGAAGAAAACGCGTGAGCTCGGCGAGCAGAAGGCCCAGGCGCTCGCCGAGGCGCTCGCCAAGGGCGGCTCGCTCGACGGGGCGGCCAAGGCGCAGGGGCTGCCGGTGCAGAAGAGCGCCGCCTTCGCCCGCGGCGAGACGCCGCCCGTGCTGCAGTCGTCGAGCCTCGTGGCGCGCGTCTTCCAGATGAAGCCGGGCGAGACCGAGAAGGAGGGCTTCGCCTTGCCGCAGGGGGCCGCCTTCGTCGCGCTGGCCGAGGTGAAGCCAGCGCACGCCCCCGAGCTCAAGGACGTGGCGGAGCGCGTGCGCGAGGACCTCGTCCAGGAAGCAGCGCTCGAGAGCGCGCGTGTCGCGGCGGCAGCCGTGCGCGCCGGCGCCGAGAAGCTGGGGCTCGAGAAGGCCGCCGCCGCCCAGTCGCTCGTGCGCAAGGAGACCCAGGCGCTCACCGGCCGGGGCCAGCCGCTCGGCGACCTCGGCACCGGCCTGGCGCTCGAGCAGGCGGCGTTCTCGCTGCCGGAAAAGGCGCTCTCGGAGCCGGTACGGGCGCCCTCGGGCTGGGCGGTGCTGCGGGTGCTCGAGAAGAAGCCGTTCGACCAGGCGGCGCTCGAGAAGCAGAAAGCGCAGCTGCGCTCGAACCTGCGCGCGCAGCGGAGCCAGGAGCTGTTCCGGGCCTTCCTGATCGCGGCCCGCGACCGTTATCCGATCGAGCGCAACGCGGAAGCCTTCCGCCGCGCGCTCGGCCAGGAGCAGTAGCCCTCGGGAGGGGCCGCGAAGGCCATGCACATCGAAGTGCGACAGGCGGGCGACGTGATGATCCTGGACCTCAAGGGCCGGCTCACCGCCGGCCTCGGCGACCAGATCCTGCGCGAGGCGATCGACGAGCTCTTGGCCGAAGGCCGCCGCCACATCCTGCTCAACCTCTCGGAGGTGGCGTTCCTCGACAGCGCCGGCGTCGGCGAGCTGGTGGCCGGCCTGAAGACGGCGCGCCGCTTCCAGGCCGATCTGAAGCTGCTGAACGTGGGCGAGCGCGTCTACAGCACGCTCGACATGGCGCGCCTGCTGCCGACCTTCGAGATCTACGGCGAGGAGGGCGAGGCCGTCGACTCGTTCAAGCCCTGACGGCTACTTGTCGTCGGTGTCGTTGAGCGCCACGTTGAGCGGGTCGGAGTTCGTGACCCTGAGCTCGACCGCGCACTCCGGGCAGTTGATCGTCTCGTTCACGTCGAGCTCGTAGCCGTCCAGCTCCAGGTCGGACTCGCACTCGGGGCAGCGCGCCATACCGGCCCGAGTCTACCTCTTTCGAACGAGAACGTAGCGTGCGAGCTCGGCGAGCGGGGCGGCCCGCGCGCCGAACGGCTCGATAGCCGCCTGGCTCGAGGCGACGAGCTCGGCGGCCAGCGCCCTGGCCCCGTCCACGCCCGCGAACGAGACGAAGGTCGTCTTCTTGAGGTCCTTGCCCGTGTCCTTGCCCGCCTGGGCGTCGCCGGCGACGTCGATCAGGTCGTCCACGATCTGGAAGGCGAGGCCCAGGTTCTTCGCGTAGGCGACGACCGCCGCCAGCTCGGCAGGCTGCGCCCGCGCGGAGAGCGCGCCGAGGGCCGCCGCGGCCATGAAGAGCGCCCCCGTCTTGCGGCTGTGGATGAACTCGAGCGTCGGAAAGTCGATCACCCGCTCGGTCGACTCGAGGTCGAAGGCCTGCCCGGCGATCATGCCGTCGGTGCCGATCGCGCGGCTGAGCTCGCGCGCCACCCGCCCGCGCGCCGCAGCGTCGGGTCCGCCGTCCCAGCCTTCCGCCAGGATCTCGAACGCGCGGTTCAGCAGCGCGAAGGCGGCCAGGATGGCGTTCGCCTCGCCGTGCTCCACGTGGCAGGTGGGCCGCCCGCGCCGCGTCCGGGCGTCGTCCATCGAGGGCAGATCATCGAGGATCAGGCTCGCGGTGTGGACCATCTCGATGGCGCAGCCCGCCGGCAGCACCGCGTCGGGGTCCCCCTTCAGCACCTCCGCGACCAGCAGCGCCAGCACCGGGCGCAGGCGTTTGGCAGGAGCGAAAAGGCTCGTCGCGATCGCCGCTTCGACCGCCGCGGCGCGCCCGGGCAGCAGCAGCCGTCGCAGCGCCGTCTCCACCTTCTGGCGGCGCTCCTCGAGCGTGCGCTCGAGCCCTGCGAACTCGAAGGGTGATGCCACTCTGTCGGCATCTTACCGCCCGGGAGAGGACAAACCGGGGGG
>DATBSL010000345.1:0-5622 GCA_036559805.1 Vicinamibacteria bacterium | reverse complement strand
GTGAGCCACATCGTCTCGTCGGCGACCGGCGAGGTCGCCGGCTCCAGCGCGACCCACAGCGCGCGCACGGCGAGACCCAGCGCGCTCAGCAGCAGCAGCCGGCCGCGGAATGTCCGGGGCACGGCGGCGACCATAGCACACGGCTCGTCGCGGCCCTGACCACGGCACGAGGGGGCGCGCCTCGCTTGGCCCGCTCGCGCTCGCCGTGCTAGCTTGCCGGTTCGGTCCGATGAGACACGTGCTGCTGGCGGCGGCCGCCGCATCGCTCCTCGCCGGTTGTCGCGGCGAGGTCGCGCCCGTCGACCTGCTGGACGCGAAGGCCGCGCTCCACGAAGGGAGTGCTGCCAGCCTCGCGCGCGACGCGGTCGTCGAGCGCGGGGCCCAGGGGCTCAGGATCGGCGACGTGCTGCGCCGCGGCTTTCCGGCCGGCCCGCCGGGCCGGCTGCGCTTTGGCGTCGACATCCCGCCGGGCGCCAGGCTGCGGACGGCGGTCGCGATCGACCCGCGCTTCCACGATCGGCCCGGCGTCGAATTCGTGGTCAAGCTGCGGCGCGACGGCCGCGAGGAGGTGGCCTGGACGCTGGTCGTGGACCCGATCGCGCGCTCCGAGCACCGGGCGTGGCTGGACGTGGACGTGGACCTGGCGCGCTTCGCCGGCCAGGGCCGCGAGCTGGTGCTCGAGACCCGCGGCTACGAGAGCGCGGGCGACCCGGCGCACGCGTTCTGGGGCACGCCCGCGATCACGGTCGCCCGGCAGGCTCCGCTCGCGGTCGTGTACCTCGTGGACACGCTGCGCGCGGATCACACGGGGGTCTACGGCTACGCGCGCCCCACCACGCCCGAGCTCGACGCGTTCGCGAAGGACGCCGTGGTCTTCGAAGCCGCCGTGGCGCACGCCTCGTGGACGAAGCCCTCCGTCGCGTCGATACTGACCGGCCAGCTGCCGGGCCAGCACCGCGCGGTACAGCTGCGCGACCCGCTCGACCCGGCGCAGACGACGCTCGCGCAGCGGCTCGACGCGAAAGGCTTCGCGACCGGCGCCGCGATCGCGAACTCCGTGATCTACGGCGCGGAGTCGGCCTTCGACCGCGGCTTCGACTTCTTCGCCGGGCTCCACGGCGACGACGACACGCGCAGCAAGCTCGTCGGCGCCGACGTCGTCGTGGACACGGCACTCGCCTTCCTGCGCTCGCGGCGCGGGCTGCCGACGTTCCTGTACGTCCACACCATGGACCCGCACGTACCGTACGCTCCGCCGGCGCCCTTCGATCGGATGTTCGAGCCGCACGCGAGCGAGGCCCACCCGGCGCGCGACCCGCGCAGCGACTACCGCGAGCCGCTCGACCGCGAGCGGATGATCGCCCAGTACGACGGGGACATCGCCTTCGGCGACCGCGAGTTCGGCCGCTTCGTGCGCGAGCTCAAGGCGCTCGGGCTCTACGACGACGCGCTCGTCGTGTTCCTGGCAGACCACGGCGAGGAGTTTCTCGACCACGGCCGCTGGCTGCACGGCCGGAGCCTGTTCGACGAGCTCATTCGCATCCCGATGGTCGTCAAGCTCCCGGGCCGGCGCGGCGCCGGCACGCGCGTGGCGCGCCAGGTGCAGGGCATCGACGTGGTCCCGACGGTGCTCGAGGCGATGCGCGTCGAGGACGGCCGCGCGCTCGCCGGCCAGGCGCTGCAGCGGACGCTGGACGGCGACGCGCCCCCGCGCCCGGCGCTCGCCGAGATCAGCCACCGCGGCTTCGTGGCGCACGGCGTGCGCACCGAGGACGAGAAGTACGTCCGGCGCTTCAGCCCCGACGACGACGAGCTGCTCTTCGACCTGAAGCGGGACCCGAAAGAGCAGTCGAGCGTCGCCTCGGAGCGCCCCGAGCGCGTGCGCCTGCGCAAGGCGCAGGTCGAGTCCGGCATGTCGCCGAACCCGTTCCGCTACGTGCTGCAGGCGCGCGGGTCGGGCGCGCTGACGCTCAAGGTCGAGACGCGCGGCTGGCTCGAGGGCGTGGAAGCCTCCGGCCTTGGACCGCAGGAGCGCTGGGGCGTCGTAGCCAACGGACGCACGCTCGAGCTTCTGCTCCAGCCGCGCGCAGAGGCGCCGCGCGAGGTCTCGTTCACCGTGCGGCCGATCGGCGCTCCGGTCGAGCTGTCGGGGCTCCGCGAGGGGCGGCCGCTACGGCCGGCCGACGTGGCCGTCGGCGAGGGCGGGCACCACCCCGAGGCGCTGCCCTACCGGCTGCCGGACATCGAGTCCGAGACGGAGCGCGACCGCGGCTTGCGGCTGTTCGCGGCGCCCTCGGCTTCCGTCGCCGCTCCGGTCCGGCTCTGGCTGGCGCTGCCCGCGGGCCGCTCGCTCGGCGAGCTGGACGCGGCGACGCGCGAGCGGCTGCGCGCGCTCGGGTACGTGGGCCCCGGCTAGCGTGGCACGGCTCCTGGTCCTCGACCTCGACGGCACGCTCGTCGACTCCTCGCGGGACATCGCCGATTCGGTCAATGCGGCGCTGCGGCGGCTGGCGCCCTCCGCGGCCGAGATCCCGCTCGATCGGATCCTGGGGTTCGTGGGCGAGGGCGCGCGGCTGCTCGTCGAGCGCTCGCTCGACGAGGCGCGCATAGCACTCGACGCCGACCTGGCGCTCGCGACATACCTGGACTGCTACCGGGAGCGGCTGCTCGCCACCACGCGGCTCTACCCGGGCGTGAGCGAGGCGCTCGCCGGGCTCGCAGCGGCCGGCACGACGCTGGCGGTCCTGACCAACAAGCCCGGCGACATGAGCCGGACGATCCTCGAGGGCCTGGGCGTCGCGTCCCGCTTCGCGAGGGTCCTGGGAGCGGGAGACGTGCCCGCGCGCAAGCCCGACCCGAAAGGCCTGCTCGAGCTGCTGCACGAGCTCGCCGTGCCGGCCGAGGCGGCGTGGCTGGTCGGCGATTCGGCGACCGACGTCCTCACGGCGCGCGCCGCCTCGGTGCGCGTGGCGGGGGCTGCCTGGGGCTTCCACCCCGCCGGGCTGCGGGCCGCGGGGCCCGACCGGATGCTCGCCCACCCGGCCGAGCTGTCGCAGCTCGCGGCGGCCTGATCCGCGCCGGGCTTCGGCCCTGTGCTACCCTTTAGCCCCTTTTTCCGGCAGGGCCAATGGCGCATCTCATCATATGGGGCGACTCCCGGTCAGTGCTGGCGGGCGCGCACCCAGGCGCCGACGAGGTCCACTCCCTCGCAGGTCTGGAGGCGGCCCTCGACGGCCGTGCGGCGGCGCTCGTGCTGGCCGACCCCGAGCGCCTGGCCGAGGAGCGGGACGCCACCGAGAAGTGGCTGCGCAACGGGGGGGCGGGGCGGGCCGTACTCGTCGCCGTGGCCGCGAGCGGCGACGGCGACGAGCTGCTGCAGCGCTTCCCCTTCGTCGACGACGTGTTGGCGCGCCCGATCTCGGCCGCGCGGCTGCGGCAGAAGCTCGAGCGGGCATTCGAGGGGTTGCAGATTCGCCGCGCGATCAGCCAGCTTCACAGCGCCATCGAACGCAAGGACAAGGCGCTCAGGGAGCTCAACGAGATCGGCACCCAGCTCTCCGCCCAGCGCGACATCAAGAAGCTGCTCGACCTGATCCTGCAGAAGAGCCGCGAGATCACCGGCGCCGACGCCGGCAGCCTGTACCTGGTCGAGCCAGACCAGCTCCGCTTCAAGCTGGCGCAGAACGACACCATGGAACTTTCGTTCGTGGAGCGGCCGATGCCGCTCGACGAGAGCTCGATCGCGGGCTACGTGGCCGTCACCGGCCGCCAGCAGAACGTCCCCGACGCCTACCAGCTGTCGCCGGACTCGCCCTTCCACATCAGCCGCTCGTTCGACGAGACGTCGGGCTACCGCACGAAGTCGATGCTGGTGGTGCCGATGCGCGACCACGAGAACGCCGTGATCGGCGTCGTCCAGCTGATCAACAAGAAGCGGGACCGCTCGGCGGTGCTACGGCCGGCGGCGCTCGTCGAGGAGGAGGTGATCCCGTTCACCTCGATCGACGAGAAGCTCGTCGGCTCGCTTGCCAGCCAGGCCGCGGTCGCCTTCGAGAACGCCGACCTGATCCGGCGCATGCGCGCGCTGTTCGAGACCTTCGTCCACGGAGCCGTCGCGGCCATCGAGCAGCGCGATCCGACCACCTCGGGCCACTCCGAGCGCGTGGCGGTCCTCACCGTCGAGCTCGCCCAGCGCGTCGACCTAATCAGCTCCGGGCCGCTCGCCGAGCTGCGCTTCACGAAGGACCAGCTCGAGGAAATTCGCTACGCGGCGCTGCTCCACGACTTCGGCAAGGTGGCGGTGCAGGAGAAGTACCTGCGCAAGGGCAAGAAGCTGTACGCGAGCCAGGCGATCGCGATCCGCCAGCGCTTCGCCTACATCCTGAAGGCGATCGAGGCCGACCACCTGCGCGCGCGCCTGGCCGCGCTCGAGGCGGGCCAGGCGTCGCCCGAGGGGCTCGCCGCGCTCGACGCTGAGTTTCAGCGCCGGCACGCCGCGGCCGAGGGCGTGCTGAAGCTCGTGCTGCGCGCCAACGAGCCGACCGTGGTCGAGGAGGACGGCTTCCGCGCCTTGACGAGCCTGGAGACGCGCCGCTTCGCGAGCTTCGAGGCGCTCGAGCAGTTCCCGGTCGAGGACTGGGCGCAGGGCCCGTACCTGAGCCAGGACGAGCTCGACGTGCTTTCGATCCGCAAGGGAAGCCTCTCCGGCGCGGAGCGCCGCTCGATCGAAAGCCACGTCCAGCACACCTACGAGTTCCTGCAGAAGCTGCCGTGGACCGGGGAGCTTCGGAGGGTTCCCGAGATCGCCTGGGCCCACCACGAGAAGCTCGACGGCTCGGGATACCCGCAGGGCCTCAAGGCGGACCAGATCCCGGTTCAGTCGCGCATGATGACGATCGCAGACATCTACGACGCGCTCGTCGCCTTGGACCGGCCCTACAAGCGCGCCGTGTCCGTGGAGGGCGCTCGCAAGATCCTGTGCGACGAAGCGCGCGCGGGCAAGCTGGACGAGGAGCTGCTGCGCGTGTTCCTCGACACCGAGGTGTTCAAGCTGCCGGCCTTCACGGAGCGCCTGCGGGCGAGGAGCTGAGGGGCGGTTGGCAGCACCCCTCGTGATCGCCCACCGGGGCGATTCGGCCCACCGCCCCGAGAACACGCTGGCCGCGATGGCCGGGGCGCTCGAGCTGGGCGTGAGCGCCGTCGAGCTGGACGTCCAGCTCACCCGCGACGGCCACACGGTGGTGATCCACGACCCGACGCTCGAGCGGACCACGACCGGCCGCGGCGAGGTGCGCGGCATGACGCTCGCCGAGGTGCGCGCCGTGTCGGCCGGCTACCCGAACCGCTTCGGCGCCGAGTGGATAGGCGAGCGCGTGCCGACGCTGGCGGAGGCGCTCGCGCTGCTGCGCGACCGGGCGCGCGCGCTCATCGAGATCAAGACCGAGTCGGTGACCGACGACGCGACGGGCGGCGTCGAGGCGGTCGTGGCCGCCGAGATCCGCCGCGCCGACATGGCCGCGAAAGTCGCCCTGATCTCGTTCGACCAGCGCGCGATCGTCCGGCTGCGGCGGCTCGCGCCGGAGATGACGCGCGGCCGCATCTTCGGCCGCACCACGGCCGACG
>DATBSL010000344.1:0-1854 GCA_036559805.1 Vicinamibacteria bacterium | reverse complement strand
CCTGGCCGGACGGCGAGGTGGTGCGCGACCGCGTCGTGTACGGAGCGGCCTTCGTTCGCGCCGTCCAGGCGGAGCGCGAGCGCGCCGCGGTGCGCGAGCGTGCGCGGCCGTTCCGCTTCCTGCTGTATCCGATCGTGGGCCTGCTGCCGGAGGAGGAGCAGGTGCGGCTCGGCGAGCGCCTCGGCCTCTACGCCGTCACCGCGACGCTCGCGTCGGGACTCGTCGAAGGCCTGCTGATCCTGCTGCTGCCGGTGCTGCTGGCTCGCCATGGCGCCGCGCTGGCGATCGGAGCCGTCGTGACGTCGGGCGGCTTCTCGCTGCTCGCGCTGCCGGCGTTCGGGCGCGCCTTCTCGGCGCTCTTCCTGCGCGAGACCGGAGGCTCCGCTCCCGTGGTGCTCGTCTTCGAGGCGATGCGCGCGCTCGGAGTTCGCGCCGCGCCGCACGACCAGAGTGTCGTGCCGCTCACGCGCGCCGCGTTCTGGGAACGGCTCGCGCGGCCGGACGTGGTGACGACGGCCGCCGACGGGTCGCTGCTGTACCGGGGTCTGCTGCCGCACCTGACCTGGAGCGGAGAGCGCGTGCTCGAAGCCGGCGGCCACTACTGGCACGCGACGCCGGAGAGGCCCGAGCTCCATCGCGGCCGGCTGGTCTACGCGTATCGGTTGGTGCCCGCCGCCGAGGCCGCGGCCGCCGAGTCCGCGTCGGCGCCGCCGGCGGCTACTGCCTACGCGGACCAGGTGATCGGCGGAGTGCGCCGGGAGTGGGACGACCTCAACCGGGGCTTCGCTTGGCTCACCAGCCTGCTGTCCGAGGAGCTGCAGTCGCGGGCTTTCGACCACGCAGGCGGTCCGGCAGCGGCGCGCTCTTCGGTGTACTGGACGGCCGGCGCAGGGGCGGCCGCGGCGGCTTACGTCCTGAGCTTTCTGCCCGCCCCTCCGGGCGACCCAGTCGGTCCGGCGCTCGGCGCGCTCGCGGGCCTGCAGCTCGTCGACTCGGTGCTCCGGCTCGTCGCTTCCCGCCGAGGACGCTACGCGCCCAGCCTGTGGCGGTTCGTCATTCCCACCGACATTCTCCGACCGGAGCGCCTGGCCTACCAGGCCCACCGCGACGCCGAGCGCCAGGCGCTCGGCGAGCGGCGTTCAGGCGCTTGAAGACGCTCGAGGATCCACTTAATCGGTCTTGCGGTCTTACGGAAGACCTGATACAAAACGGGCTCCACGAGGCTTCCAAAAAGGTGCAGAAGAGCGTTGCCGCCACGGCGTCCGACGCGCTCGACCGCGAGCTGCCGCTCCCGCTCTATCACCAGCTCAAGTCGCTGCTCATGCGGCGGATCGAGCTGGGAGAGCTGAAGCCGAACGCCCGCCTCGAGACCGAGGACCAGCTGGCCTCGAGCTATCGGGTCAGCAAGGCGACGGTGCGCCAGGCACTCGGCGAGCTGGTGCACGCGGGCCTCCTTCGCCGCGAGCAGGGGCGGGGCACGTTCGTGGCCGAGCCCCGGGTCGACCAGGGGCCCACCGAGCTCACGAGCTTCACGACGGACATGAGGCGGCGCGGGCTCGGGCCGCGGTCGACCGTTCTCAGCCGGTCGGTCGTCGCCGCCGATCCCCCGACCGCGGCCAAGCTCGGGATCGAGAGCGGCGCCCGCGTCTTCAGGCTCGAGCGGCTGCGCACGGGCGGCGGCGAGCCGCTGGCGCTGCAGACCGCCCACATCCCGGTGACGCTGGCGCCGGGGATCGCGGACGAGGAATTCGCACAGAGCTCGCTCTACCAGGTCCTGGAGCGCCGCTTCGGGCTGGTCCCCGTCTCGGCGCACGAGCGGCACTGGGCGGCGCTGCTCGAGCGGTCGCAGGCGCG
>DATBSL010000343.1:0-5669 GCA_036559805.1 Vicinamibacteria bacterium | reverse complement strand
CGAGGCCGCCGAGGCGCTCGAGCAGGCGGAGGACCCGGCGCTCGTGCTGACGACGCTGCGGGCGCTGCTGCGCGACCTGGCGGCGCTCCGCGCCGGCGCCGGCCCGCAGGCCCTCGTGAACCCCGACCTGGCGGCGCGGCTTCAGCCCCTGGCCGAAGGGCCGCTCGGCGCGCGAGCGATCCGCCTCGCGGAGGAAGCGCACGAGGCGCGCGAGGCGCTGCGCGGCTTCGCGAGCAAGCCGCTCACCTTCGATCGGCTGGTGGACGCGCTGGCCGGGGGCTGAGGCGTTCGGTCCTTGCGGGCGCGCGAAGGCGTGTGCTACTAGAGTCCGAAAGACCAGCGCCTGGAGGCCGGCCCATGAACCGCAAGCTGATCCGTCCGGACCTGGAGGAGCTCCAGCAGCGCCGCCGCTCGTCGCTCACCACCCCCAAGTACCTGCAGAAGCGCCGCGCCGAGAGCGCCGCGGAGACGAGCGCCGAGGCAAACTATTACCTGAAGCAGATGGCGAACCAGACGCGCATGGTGATCGTGCTGAAGGACGGCGACCGCATTCGCGGCACGATCGAGTGGTACGACCGCGCCGCGCTCAAGGTCCACCAGCAGAACGGGCCGAACATCCTGCTCATGAAGGACAGCGTGAAGTACATGTACAAGGAAGAGGACGAGCGGCGCGCAGAACCGCGCTAGAACAAGGCGATTCTGCCGATTTAGTCCGCTGACGCCGGAGCAGGCCCGCGAGGTTGCCCGGGCAGTCGGATGCTAGCGGCCCAACTCGCCGCGAATGTCCAGGCCGCCGCAGCCCTGGGCACCGCTACTGAAGGTGAGCGTCATGGTGAAATTCATGATCCGAGCATCCGCGCTGAAGTAACCACCGAAACGGCCGGTAGCCCTGCCGCAGCCGAGCGAGTTGTAGCCGGTACTGCCCTCGAAGCGTCCGTTCGTGTGCGGCACCCCGCCGAGCGGATAGTTCGCCGTGTGGGGCGTTGTCATGGCGAGATCACCGAACACCAACAGGCCCCCGCTCTCCGCGATCCTGACGCTGGCAACAGCGAGACGGACCCCGCGGTCGTCGGTGAACGTCATGCTGTCGCCGCTGAAGGTGCCCGCGTAGCTGATCGGAGCGGGCGTCGGAGTGGGAACCGGCGTGGGCGTGGGGCTGCTCGGGGAGTCGCCGCCTCCGCACGCCACGAGAACGACGAGGGACGCAACGGCAAAGCGATTGAGCATTGAGTTTCGTCTCCTTCTGTCGTGAGGCGGTGAGCCTCCAAGTTGATAGCCGGGGAAGTCTAGGACCTCGCTGCTACGTCGTCAATTTCGCTTTGCAGAAGGGCGACCACACGCTGCGCCGCGCTTCCCTGATGTCGAGCGGCGCCAACCCAGCGGTTGACCCCGCGCGATCGTCTCGCAGTTGTTCGCAGGCAATTTGACGGACACGCCCCTTCGAATTCCCTCGAAGGTTGCTGACTAGTCTGCCTTGGACGCTGTGACGGTTCCGCGAGTGTCCTGGGACCGTTCTTGCTACCATCCTGCTACCACGACAGCGTGAGGCGGTGATCAGGTGCCCTCGCGCCCAAGCCCCATGAGCCCCAAACCTCAGCTTTCACTCACCTACGGTCACCCGCGGTCAGTCGCTGCACCCCTCCGACCGTACAAGGAGGAGGACGAGCGCCAGCGGGACGCCGAGCGGACGCGGGTGTGAGCGCGCCGCCGCGGCTCGCGCTCTGCATCGGCGACCCGGCCGGGATCGGGCCGGAGATCGTGCTGCGCGCGCTCGGCAACGAGGCGTGTCCGAAGGCGGAGTGGGTGGTCTATGGCCCGCTGAGCGTGCTCGCCGAGCGCTCGCGGCGCTTCGAGCTGCCCGAGGTGGCGGCGGTAGCGGCCGCCACGGTGGACGTTCCCGGAAGGCCGGTCGCGCTGGGTGCGGTGTCGGCGGAGGGCGGCCGCCTGGCGGCCGCAGCGGTGCTCGCCGCCGCGGCCGACGCGAAGGCCGGCCGCATTCAAGGGATGGTCACGGCGCCGCTGCACAAAGAGTCCCTGCGCGCCGCCGGCCACCCCTGGCCGGGGCACACCGAGCTTCTGGCCGCGGCGACGGGGGCGAGCGACGTGGCGATGATGTTCGTGGGGGGCGGGCTGCGCGTGGCGCTCTTGACGATCCACTGCCCGCTGCGCTCGGTGCCCGACGCGATCACGCGGGCGGAGACCGAGCGCATCGTAAGGCTCGTGCACCGCGAGCTGCCGCGGCTCGGGGCCGAGGGCCGACGCATAGCGGTCTGCGGCGTGAACCCGCACGCCGGCGAGAACGGCCTGTTCGGCCGCGAGGACCAGGAGATCCTGAAGCCCGCGGTCGAGGCGCTCGACGCGGAGGGCATCGAGGTCGAAGGCCCGCTGCCGGCCGACACCGTCTTCGTGCGCACGCTCCAGGGGGAGTTCGACGCGGTGGTCGCGGCGTACCACGACCAGGGCCTGATTCCCGTGAAGCTGCTCGCGTTCGGGCGCGCGGTCAACGTGACGCTGGGCCTGCCGTTCGTCCGGACGTCGGTGGACCACGGCACGGCTTTCGACATCGCGGCGGCGGGGCGCGCGGACCCCGGCAGCCTGCTCGCCGCGATGGCGCTCGCCGTCGAGCTCACGTCAGCCCGCGCGGCCGCCGGCTAAGCCCGCGCCGCTTGACGCCCCGTGGGAGCTGCGACAGCATAGGCGAATAAAAAGCGAAGCTGATGACCGTCGAGCTCCACGCCGCCTCGGCCTTCTCGTTCCTGCGCGCCTCGTCGCTGCCCGAGGACCTCGTCGAGCGCGCGGCCGAGCTCGGCCTGGACGCGCTCGCACTCGTGGACCGGGACGGCCTCGCGGGCGCGCCGCGCTTTTTCAAGGCCGCGAAGGCGCGCGGGATCCGGCCGATCGTCGGAGCGGAGCTGAGCCTCGAGGGAGGCGGCGCCTTGCCGCTGCTCGTCGAGACGCAGCGAGGCTACAAGAACCTGTGCCGGCTGATCACGCGCATGAAGGACGGCGTCCCGAAGGGGGAGGGGCGGCTGCGGCTCGAGATGCTGCGCGGGCTCGAGGCCGGGCTCTACGCGCTGCCCGGGGTGGAGACGCTCCAGCCTTCGGGCGCGGGACCGCTCGACACCGACCGGCTGGCGCGGCTCGTCGAGAGCTTCGGGCCCGGCCGCGTCTGGCTCGACGTGCAGCGCCACCGCCGCCGCGACCAGGAAGCCTCGAACCAGGAGATCGTCGCCCTCGCCGACGCGCTGGGCCTCGCTGCCGTGGCGACGAACGGCGTGCGCCACGCGACCTCGCAGCGGCGGGCGCTCCAGGACGTGCTCACCTGCATCCGCGAGAAGCGCACGCTCGCGAACGCCGGGCGCCTGCTGGCCCAGAACGCCGAGCGCCACCTCAAGTCCCCGAAGGCGATGGCCGCGCTCTTCGCCGACCGCAAGGACCTGCTGCGAAACGCCGAGGCGCTCGCCGAGCGACTCGCGTTCACGCTCGAGGACCTGGGCTACCGCTTCCCGGACTACCCGGTGCCGTACGGGGAGTCGCAGCAGTCCTACCTGCGCCAGGTCACCGAGGCGGGCGCGCGCGACCGCTACCGACCGTTCCACGAGAAGGCTCGAGCGCAGATCGAGCGCGAGCTCGCGCTCATCGGCAAGCTCGAGCTCGCCGGCTACTTCCTGATCGTCTGGGACATCGTGAACTTCTGCCGGCGCGAGGGGATCCTGGTGCAAGGCCGCGGCTCGGCCGCAAACAGCGCGGTCTGCTACAGCCTCGGCATCACCGCCGTCGACCCGGTCCGGATGGAGCTGCTCTTCGAGCGCTTCCTGTCGGAGGAGCGCGGCGAGTGGCCCGACATCGACCTCGACCTGCCGAGCGGCGACCGGCGCGAGAGTGTCATCCAGTACGTCTACACGCGCTACGGCGCCGCCTCGGCGGCGATGACCGCGAACGTGATCACCTACCGCGACAGGAGCGCCTCGCGCGAGATCGGCAAGGTGCTGGGAATCGAAGAGAGCGAGATCGACCGGCTGTCGCAGCACCTTAGGCGCTTTGAGTACGTGGACCCGAACGACACGCTCGAGGCGAGCCTCGCGCGCGCGGGCATCGCGCGAGAGGATCCGCGCGTGCGCCTGTTCGCGCGGCTCATCGCCGAGATCCAGGACCTGCCGCGCCACCTCGGCCAGCACTCGGGCGGGATGGTCGTCGCGCGTGGGCGGCTCGACGAGGTGGTGCCGCTCGAGCCCGCCAGCATGCCCGGGCGCGTGATCGTGCAGTGGGACAAGGAGGACTGCGCCGACCTCGGCATCATCAAGGTCGATCTCCTTGGCCTCGGCATGCTGGCGGCGCTCGAGGACGCGCTCGTCATGCTGCGGCGGGAGGGCACGGCGGTCGAGCTCGCCCACCTGCCGCCGGACGACCCACAGGTCTACGGCATGCTGCGGGCAGCCGACACCGTGGGCGTCTTCCAGGTGGAGAGCCGCGCGCAGATGGCGACGTTGCCGCGCATGAAGCCCGAGCGCTTCTACGACCTGGTGGTCGAGGTGGCGATCATCCGCCCCGGGCCGATCGTCGGGGGGATGGTCCACCCGTACCTGCGCCGTCGCGCCGGGCTCGAGGCGCCGTCGTACCTGCACCCTTCGCTCGAGCCGATCCTGAAGCGCACGCTCGGGGTGCCGCTCTTCCAGGAGCAGCTCTTGCGGATCGCCATGACCGCGGCCGGCTTCTCGGGCGGCGAGGCCGAGGAGCTGCGGCGGGCGATGGGCTTCAAGCGCTCCGGGCAGCGCATGAAGGCGATCGAGGCGCGGCTGCGCGGCGGGATGGCGGAGCGCGGGATCACGGGCGAGACGGCCGACACGATCGTGCGCTCGATCAGCTCGTTCGCGCTCTACGGCTTTCCCGAGTCGCACGCGGCGAGCTTCGCGCTCATCGCCTACGCGAGCGCGTACCTGAAGACCCACCACCCGGCGGCGTTCGTGTGCGCCCTCCTCAACAACCAGCCGATGGGCTTCTACCACCCCTTCACGTTGGTGAAGGACGCGCAGCGCCACGGCGTGCGTTTCCGGCCGGTGGATGTGACGCGCAGCGGTGCTCTGTGCTCGCTCGAGGCGGGCGAGGTGCGGCTGGGGCTGGGCTACGTGCGGGGGCTGCGCGCCGAAGCGGCGGCGCGCATCGAGGCGGAGCGCGCGCGCGCTGCATTCGTTTCGCTCCAGGATTTCGTGGACCGCGCTGGGTTACGTCGCGACGAAGAGCGGCAGCTCGCCGAGGTCGGTGCGCTCAACGCCTTCGGCCTCACGCGGAGGAGCGCCCTGTGGCAGGTGGAGAAGGCGGGCCGCCCGCGGGGGCCGCTGCTTCGCGACGCAGCAGCCCCGGACGACGAGGGGCTCTCGCCGGTGCCGGAGATGGACCTCGCGGAGCGCGTCACGAGCGACCTTTCGGGAACGGGCCTGAGCGTGGGGCGGCACCCCGTCTCGTTCTACCGCCAGGAGCTCGGCGAACGCGGCGTGCGTCGCGCGGTCGAGCTGCCTCGGCTTCGGGACGGGGACTTCGTGCGGGTGGCGGGCGCCGTGATCTGTCGCCAGCGGCCGGGCACGGCGAAGGGCTTCATGTTCCTGACGCTCGAAGACGAGACGGGGCTCGTCAACGCGATCGTGCGCCCCGATCTATTCGAGCGCGAGCGC
>DATBSL010000342.1:0-3874 GCA_036559805.1 Vicinamibacteria bacterium | reverse complement strand
GTCGCGGGGGGCTGAGCGCCCCCCGCACCCCCGCTAGCGGGCCGAGGCGCGGCGCAGCCGGTCCATGATGGCGTGGCCGAGGCCCGTCTCCTCGCACGGCTCGGCGAGGATCCGGTCGAGCCCGAGAGCGTCCAGGCGCCGCAGCGCCGCGAACAGGCGCGCGGCCGCCGTGGCGGCCGCGCCGTCGGGCGCGAGCACCTCCACGGCGGCAAAGCCGGGCGCGTGGCTTTGGCGCTGCGCCAGCAGCCCGACCCGCTCGCCGCCCGGGGGCGCGGCGTGCGCCTTCCCCTCGAGGATCGTGAGCGGCGTGCGTGTCGCGTAGTGCCGCCGGAGCTGCCCGGGGGCCAGCGGACGCTCGCCGTCCGCCGCGACCCGTAGCGTCGTCTCGAGCGCCTCCTCGAGCGCCTCGCGCGGCAGCCCGCCCGGGCGCAGGATCACGGGCTCGCCGGCGAGCGACAGGATCGTCGACTCGAGGCCGACGCGGCAGGGGCCGCCGTCGAGGACCAGCTCCACGGCGTCGCCGAGGAGCTCGGCCACGTGCTCGGCGGTCGTCGGGCTCACGTAGCCGAACGGGTTCGCGCTCGGGGCGGCGAGCGGCGTCCCGGCGGCCGCGATCAGCGCGCGCGCCGCCGGGTGCGCGGGCACCCGCACGCCGACGGTGTCGAGGCCGGACGTGACGATGTCGGGCAGCTCCGGCCGGCGCGGCAGCACCAGCGTCAGCGGGCCGGGCCAGAAGCGCGCGGCGAGCGCCGCCGCGCGCGGGTCGTCCGCCACCGCCACCCAGTCGAGCGAAGCGGCCTCGGCCAGGTGCACGATCAACGGGTCGAACGCGGGACGCTCCTTCACCTCGAAGATGCGCGCCACCGCCTTGGGGTTGAAGGCGTCGGCGGCCAGGCCGTACACCGTCTCGGTGGGGAAGGCCACGAGCGCGCCGCGCTGCAGCGCCGCCGCGGCCTCGGCGAGCGCGAGCAGGTCGTTCGCCGGCAGGATGCGAGCCCTCACGGCAGGACCGTGAGCGGTGCGTGCTCCGAGCCTCCGCGCGCGCGCGCCGCGAGCAGCCCGCAGGCCGCGTCGATGTCCGGGCCGCCCGAGTAGCGGCGCACGAAGCCGATGCCGTTCTCGGCGAGCGCGCCGAGGAAGCGCGCGCGCTCCGCGTCTCCCGCGCGCGCGAAGCGGCCCTCGGGGTCGTTCACGTCGATGAGCGACAGCCGAACGCGCACGCCGCGGAACAGCCGCCCCAGCTCCCGCGCCTCCTCGGGCCCGCTGTTGTACCCCGAGATCAGCACCCAGGCGAGCTGCACGGGGCCGCCGCGCGCGGCCGCGAGCCTGCGCACCGCCCCGGCCAGCGCCTCGACCCCGTAGCGGGCGGTGACCGGGACGAGCCGCTCGCGCTTCTCGGAGAACGCCGAGGTGAGCGACAGGATCAGCCGGTACGGCTGGCGCTCCTCGACGTAGCGCTCGATCTGCGGCAGCAGGCCGACCGTCGAGATCGTGATGCGGTCGGCCCCGATGCGCGCGCCGCACGGGTCGCGCAGCACGCGCGCGGCCTGCACCACCGCGTCGTAGTTCTGCAGCGGCTCGCCCTGGCCCTGGAACACGACACCCGTCGTCGGGCGCTCCTTCGACTCGCGGCGGATCGTGAGCACCTGCTCGACCATCTCCCACGGCTCGAGGTTGCGCTGGAAGCCGAGCCGGCCCGTCTCGCAGAACGCGCAGCCGAGCGCGCAGCCGACCTGCGACGAGACGCACACGCTGAAGCGCGGCTTCTCGAGCGGGATGCGCACGGCCTCGAACACCCGGCCGTCCGCCGCCCGGAACAGGTACTTGACGAACGGGTCGACGTCGCTGCGCCGCCGGTCCACGACCTCGAGCCGCGTGAGCCGCCCGCGCTCCTGAAGCTCGCGCTTGCGCACGTTCGACAACCCGGGAACGCCGTCGAGCGGGTCGCGGTCCTCGCCGACCAGCCGATGCACCACCCGCCTCGCAACCGGCAGCGACAAGCCGGGGAAGGCCGCCGCGAGCGTCTCGGGTGTATGACCTCGCAGGTGCTCCACGCCGCAATCCTAGCAGGCGCTAGAACCTCAGCACGCGCCTCTGGCCCTTGACCTCGACCTCGACCTCCGTGTCGTCGATGCGAATCACCCGGACGTCGTCGAAGCTGTCGCCTTCGAACACCAGGCGGTCGTTGATGAGCGCGACGGGCCGGCCGTCGCGCCGGCTGATCGCGTTGAGCCGCAGCTCGCCGGGGAGGGCCGGCGCGGCGGCCTCGCCCTCGACGCCGGACGACACCGAGATGCTCTCGCGAGCCGGGGCGGGCTGTCTCTCCGCATCGGGCGCGGGCTCGCTCGCCGCATCGGTCGGAGACGGCGTTGGCCCCGGCGCCTCGGCGCCTCGCATCGGCGCCGAGGACGGCGGCTTGCTCAGGCGAATCGGAGGAGCCGCTGGCTCGGGCGGCGCGGCCGCGTTCGGGAGGTAGGGCACCGAGCTCGCGAGGGGAGCTGGCGACGGGCGCGACTCGAGCGGCACGGGCGGCGTGGGGCTCGGAGGCGCCATGCCGGGCGCCTTGAAGGCCGGCCGCAGCATCCAGCCGGCGAGCACGGCGAGCGCCAGCACGGCGGCGATGCCGGCCGCGATCGCCACGCGACGCCGCCGCGAGGTCTCGCCCCACGGCACCGAGCCGACCACGAGCACGCCGGGCGGCTGCTTGGGATCGCGCTCCCGCTCGAGCTTGCGCAGCGCGTCGAGGATCAGGCTCACGGGCGTGCCTCGGAGCGCGACAGCCGCGGCCGCTCCTCCGCCGATCGCGCGAAGAGTGCCATCCGCGTGCGCGGGCCGAGCTGGCCGTCGGCGACCAGGCTCGCCTGCTGCTGGAAGCTGGCGACCGCGGTCGAAAGATCGGCCTCGGCGAAGCCCAGCCCCGACAGGATCTGCGCGGCGTCCTGGCCCGCTGCGGAGGCCTCGGGCCACCAGACGACCGCCTCCTGGGTCCACAGCCCGTCGAGCTGCGCGAGCGGGACCTCGATCTCAGGCTCGCCGCCGATCGAGACGACCGCCGCGCGCTCGTCCAGCCGCAGCAGCGCCGCGAAGCAGGTGTCGCGCCGCGAAGGGTGGGCAAGCTCGAGCGCGGCCGGCAGATCGAACGCGCGCAGCTGCTCGAGCTGCGTCCGGAGGAAGGCTCGCGCGAGCGGCGTCCTGCCCCACGACGCCTGTACGCGCGCGGCGGCGGACGCGAACGACGTCTCGCGCGACAGCGTCCGCACCAGCTCGTCGAGCCGCGCGCTGCGCGGGGGCGGCGGCGTGGGCGTGGGGGACGGCAGGGCGGTCGGCGCCGGCAACGTCTCGATCTCGGGAGCCTGGGCCCGCCGCGGCAGCAGCCAGAAGGCGAGCACGGCCAGGAGCAACGTCAGGCCGGCGGCGACGAGGCCGTGGTGCCAGCGCTTCGCCCCGCGCGGCTGGTCGCCCGCCACTTCCTTGGCGGCCTCCCGCACCATGCCTGCCGTGATGCGCCGGGTGTTGTGGACGTATCCCGCCAGCAGCGAGCGGTCGCATATCAAGTTGACCAGACGCGGAACTCCGCCCGACTGTCGGTGCACCGCGACGAGCGCGTCGTGGTCGAAGCCGACCTTGCCCTCGCCGTCGGCGACCTGCAGGCGGTGGCGGATGTACGCCTGCACCTCCGGGAGCGAGAGCGGCGCGAGGTGATAGCGCGCAGTCACGCGCTGCGCGAGCTGCCGGAGCTCGTGGCGCGCGAGCAGGTCGCGCAGCTCCGACTGGCCCATCAGCACGATCTGGATCAGCTTCTCGGTGTCGGTCTCGAGGTTCGAGATCAGCCGCACCTGCTCGAGCACCTCCGGCGACAGGTCCTGGGCCTCGT
>DATBSL010000341.1:0-4312 GCA_036559805.1 Vicinamibacteria bacterium | reverse complement strand
GGGTGGGCCGGCACATCATCCTGATCACGTTCACGATCCTGTTCGGCGGCGTGGTGCTCGCGCTCTCGCTCGCGTTCGGCCTGGCCGGCCGCGACTTGGCGCGTGAGCTGCTGGAGAAGCTCGCGCGCAAGGGCGACGCCCCGCGCGAGGATCCGCTGCGGCATCTATAGGGGGGCTCGCATAGGGGGGTTCGGGGGGGCGAGATGCCCCCCCGATTGCTCTCCAGCCGTGATTCGGGTCCGTTTCCGTTGTCCGTTTTCGTTGTCCGTTTCCGGCCCGTCCCCCGTGCTCTGCGGTATGGTTCGTCCCTGACCGCACCCATTCCTGGAGGTCGTCCTGCCGCACGACATGCCCCTCGTCACCACGATGGCCGCCGCGTTCGCGGCGGCGTTGGTGCTCGGGATCGTGGCCCAGCGGCTGCGGCTGTCGCCGATCGTCGGCTACCTGCTCGCCGGAGTCCTGATCGGGCCCGGCACGCCGGGCTTCGCGGCGGATGTGCGGCTCGCCTCCCAGCTCGCCGAGATCGGCGTCGTCCTGCTGATGTTCGGCGTCGGGCTGCACTTCCACGTCTCGGACCTGCGCGAGGTGAGCGGGATCGCGATCCCCGGCGCGCTCGTGCAGAGCAGCGTCGCCACGCTGCTCGGGCTCGGGATCGGGCTCGCGTTCGGCTGGCCGGTCGGCTCCGGCCTCGTGCTCGGCATGGCGCTGTCGGTCGCGAGCACCGTGGTGCTGCTGCGCGGCCTCGAAGCACACAACCTCGTGAGCACACCGGCGGGCCACGCCGCGATCGGCTGGCTGATCGTCGAAGACATCCTGACGGTCGTGGTGCTGGTGGTGATCCCGGTGCTGGGCCAGGCGGGCGCGGGCGGCGCCCTGGGCCTGGCGTCGAGCCTGGCGATCGCCCTGGCCAAGCTCGTGGCGCTCGTGGGCCTCGTCTTCGTGCTCGGCGGGCGGCTGCTCCCGCGCGCGCTCGTGTACGTGGCGCGGCTTCGCTCGCGTGAGCTGTTCACGCTCACGATCCTGGCGCTCGCGATCGCGATCGCCAGCGGCGCGGCGCTCGTGTTCGGGGTGTCGATGGCGCTCGGCGCGTTCCTCGCCGGCATGGTCGTCGGCCAGTCGCCCGTCAGCCAGCAGGCCGCGGCCGACGCGCTGCCGCTGCGCGACGCGTTCGCAGTGCTCTTCTTCGTGTCGGTGGGCATGCTGTTCGACCCCGCGATCCTGCTGCGCCAGCCGCTGCTGCTCGTCGCGGCGCTCGTGGTCGTGCTGGTCGGCAAGCCGCTCGCGGCGCTCGCCGTGGTGGCGCTGCTCGGATACTCGACCCGCACGGCCCTGGTCGTCGCGCTAGGGCTCGCCCAGGTCGGCGAGTTCTCGTTCATCCTCGGAGACCTCGCGCGTCACTACGGCCTGCTCTCGGACACCGGCTTCAGCCTGCTCGTGGCGTGCGCGCTCGTGTCGATCTCGCTCAACCCGATCCTGTTCGCGAGCCTCGACCGCATCGAAGCCTGGCTGCGGCGGCGGGACACGCTGTGGCGGGCGCTGAACGCGGGCACGCGGCGCCACGAGGCGGCGAACGCCACGACCGCGGCGGCCCTGGCGAGCGCCCCTCCGCCGCTCGCGGTCGTGGTCGGCTACGGCCCGGTCGGCCGCGCGGTGGACGAGGCGCTGCGCCAGGCCGGCACCCGCACCGTGGTCGTCGACCTCAACATGGACACGGTGGCCCGGCTCAACGCGCGCGGCCGGCACGCGATCTTCGGCGACGCAAGCCAGCCGGGCATCCTGGAGCAGGCGGGGCTCGCACGCGCCAGCCACCTGGTGGTCACGCTGCCGCACTCGGTCAATCGGACGCCGATGATCGCCGCGGCTCGCCAGCTGAACCCGACCTGCCGTATCCTAGTGAGGGCGCGCTACCTGCGCGAGCGCGCCGAGCTCGAGCAGGTGGGGACGACGGCCGAGTGCTTCGAGGAAGTCGAGGCCGCCGTGGCGCTCACCTCACTGGTGCTGGCCGACCTGGGCAAGGACAAGATGGCGATCGAGGAGCACGCCCAGAGAGTACGGAGGGAGGCCTTGCAACCCCATCCCGGGGCGGCGTGAGGCGACTCGGCCGTGACAGATTGTTGAAAAGGTGAGACAGCGCACATCGAGGTCCCGCCTGACGACTTAGCTTGTATGGGTCCCCTCGTTGGGGACTCAATCCCGGGAGCGAAATTCAATGTGGAACAAGCGTGAAGACGAACCCCTCCGTCCGTCCGCGCCGACGCCGGTTGCGGCGACGCCGCAGCCGCCCCAGCCGCCCGTCGTCGCCGCCGCCCCCGAGCGCCGCGAGCCGGCCGCCGCCGGCGCCGGCGCCGCCGGCATCGGCCCGTCGATCACGATCGTGGGCGACGTGAGTGGCGAAGAAGATCTGACGATCCTCGGCAAGGTCGAGGGGAAGATCGTGCTGCCCAAGCACAGCGTCACGATCGGCCACGGCGGCCGTGTGAAGGCCGACATCCAGGCCAAGTTCGTGAGCGTGGCCGGCGAGGTCCACGGCAATCTCGTCGCCGGCGAGCAGATCGTGATCCGCAAGACCGCGACCATGCTGGGCAATCTCACGGCGCCGCGCGTCGGCCTCGAGGACGGCTGCCGCTTCAGGGGCAGCGTCGAGATGGAAGCGCCGCGGCAGGGCACGGCGAGCTCCGGGGCGCCGGCGCAGCCGGCGGCGAAGCCCGAGCCGGCACCCGTGCGGTCGTGATGCCGGACGAGCCTTGAGCTGGTTCTCGAAGGAGACGATCGCCCCGGCGCTGCGGGCGGCCCCGGCGGGGCACCGCTCGCTCGCGCTGCGGGCGCTCCTCGACGGCCTCCACCCCGAGCGGAGGCCGGCGGTGCTCGACCTCGGGCCCCCGCTCGCTGGCAACATCAAGTTCCTCTCGGGCCTGTCGTGCCGCGTGCGGGTCGCCGACCTGCACCGCTCGATGTGCGCCGAGCCGCTCGAGAGCCGCCGCGCTGACACGATGCCCGCCCTGCTCGAGCGGCTGCTGCCGCTCGAGCCCGACGAGCAGTTCGACGCCGTGCTGGCGTGGGACGCCTTCGACTACATGCGCGTGGACCAGGTGAAGCCGCTGATGGCGCGGCTCGCGCCGCGCCTGCGGTCGTCGGCGCAGGTGTTCGTGCTGGTCTCGATGCAGGCGCAGATCCCCGCCGTTCCCCTGCGCCATCGCATCCTCGACCGCGACCACATCACCTCCGAGAAGCCCGGCCGCGACGACGACCACGACGTCATGCGCCCCGGCCCGCGCTACAGGCAGGCCGACCTCGGCAAGATGATGCCGACCCTGAGTGTGCGCCGCTGCTACCTGCTCCGCAGCGGCATCAAGGAGTACCTGCTCGGCTAGCTCCGGCACCCTACCCTTCCACTAGCGCCTTCCGAGCCGGCTCCGCCCGAAGCTCGCTCTCCAGCTTCACCTGGTTGTCGACGGCGAACGCGAGCGTCCCGCGCGCGATGTGGCCGAGCAGCTGCTGCTCGACGGCGCTGCCGACGATGCCCGTGAGCGTCACGCGGCCGCGGTCCACGATGATGCGGATCGGCGGGTGCGCCCAGCTCGCGTAGCGCTCGAAGCGCTCGTCGCCGTAGATGCGGCGGACCAGCTCGCGGCGCAGCCGGTCGTCGAAAGGCGAGAGCGGCTGGACGCGGATCTCGTTCGTCACGCCCCTCACGCCCGGGATGTCGGCCACGAGTTTCTGGAGGTCGCTCTTGCGGTACGGCTGGTTGACCGAGCCGCGCAGGAGCACGACGCCGTGCTCGACGCCCGCCTCGATGCTGTCGAACACCGTGTACCACGAGTAGCGCAGGATCCGATCGACGACGTCCTTGCCTATCTCGGAGTCCTTGCGCTCGGCCGCGAGCGCCGGCTCGTCGTGCGCGCGCCCGGCCCGCGCCTCCGCCGCGCCGAGCATCACGCTCGCGGCCACGAACGCGGCCAGCCCGAGCCCCGACGCCACGCCCGCCTTCCGGTCAAACCTTGTCATGGCTCCTCGCTCCTTCTCGTGTGCCCGATCCCCCGCGACCGGGCCTGCACGAACTACGGAGCAAGCCGTCTGCCAGGTGGAGCACGCGTCCCCGCCCGCGCGGATACGGTGATCGCGGACCCGCGCGGCGAGCGCGCGTCGCCGAACGCGGACGCTTCGCCGCACCTCGCGTCTCCCGCAGAGGACGGGGCGACGTCGGCTGTGGACGTCGTGCTCGGCTGTTACAGAAGGTCAACGACCCCGCCAACCTCCTTGGTGAGACGTACGATCGGCCGAGGTGGTTTCGGCGGTCCGATTTGTTAACCCG
>DATBSL010000340.1:0-11976 GCA_036559805.1 Vicinamibacteria bacterium | reverse complement strand
CGCCCAGCGCAGGCCCTCGCGCCACGCGACCATCGTCGCGAGCGTCACGACGATCGAGGGAAGCCCGAGCCCGGCGACGAGCCCGCCGTTCACTGCGCCGAGGCCGGCGCCCGCGGCAACCGCGGCCGCCGCGGCCAGCGGTACCGGGAGCCCCGCCTTGGCCAGCAGCCCCAGCACGACGCCGCAGATGGCGAACTGCGACCCGATCGAGATGTCGATCTGGCGCGCCAGGATCACGAGCGTCATGCCCATCGCGGCCACGAGCGCGGGAGCGAGGCCGGTCGCGAGGTCGGCGAGGTTGGCGGCGGAGAAGAAGCGCGGCGCCCGGACGGCGAGCAGCAGCAGCGCGGCCCCGAGTGCTATGACGAGAGCGACCGCGCGCGAGCTCACGGCGCCGCCGCTGCTTCGGCGCGCGCACCGGACGCAGGCCCGTGACCGAGCGCCAGCCCCAGCACTTTCTCCGGTGTCGCCTCGCGTCGAGAGAGCTCTCCAGCGATTCGACCCGCGCGCATGACCAGAAGCCGATCGCTGACCGCGAGCACCTCCTCCAGGTCCGAGGAGATCACGAGCACGGCGAGACCTTCGGCCGCGAGCTCCTCGACCAGGCGGTGGACCTCGGCCTTGGCGCCGACGTCGATGCCCTGCGTGGGCTCGTCCAGGACCAGCACCCTCGGCCGCGTGGCGAGCCCGCGCGCGAGCGCGACCTTCTGCTGGTTGCCTCCGGAGAGCGTCGCGACGCGCGCGCGCACCGAGGCGGCCTTGATCCCCAGCCGCGAGACGAACGACTCGGCCAGCCGCTCCTCGGCCGCGCGGTCCACGAGCCCAAGCCGGCTCAGCTCCCGCAGCACGCCGAGCGAGGCGTTCGCGGCCACGGACATCTCGCTCACGACCCCGAAGCGGCGGCGGTCCTCTGGCACGTACGCGATGCCGTGGCGGCGGGCGTCCTCCGGGCTGTGGATCACGGCCGCCTGGCCCGCCACCCGGATCTCTCCCGCGTCCGCCGGCGTGAGGCCGAAGATCGAGCGCGCGAGCTCGGTGCGGCCCGCTCCCACGAGCCCGGCCATCCCGACGATCTCGCCGGCCCGCAGCTCCAGGCTCACGCGGTCGACGCCCGACTCCGAGCAGGAGAGCTGCCGCAGCTCGAGGAGCGCCGCACCCGGGCTCGCCTCGCGCCGCTCGCTCTTTGCGGCCGGCTCGCGTCCCACCATCAGGCGCACGAGCCCGTCGCGGTCCGCCTCGCCGCGCGCGAGCGTCGCCACGAGCCGCCCGTCGCGGAGCACCGTGTAGCGGTCGGCGAGCGCCAGCACCTCCTCGAGCCGGTGCGAGACGTAGACGATCCCGACGCCGGACGCGCGCAGCTCGCGCACGACGCCGACGAGGTGCGAGGCCTCGTGCTCGCTGAGCGCGGCCGTCGGCTCGTCCATCACCAGGATGCGGGCGCGCGAGCCGAGCGCGCGCGCGATCTCCACGAGCTGCTGCTCGGCCATGCGCAGGCCGCTCACGAGTGCTTTGGGATCGACGCTGGACCCGAGCCGCGACAAGAGCTCGCGCGCCTCCTGTCGGCGCCGCCGCGCGTCGATCCGCGTCCAGGGCGCGCCTTTCTCCCTGCCGAGCGCGATGTTCTCGGCCACGCTCAGGTCGGGGAAGAGCGCCGGCTGCTGGTAGATCACCGCGATGCCGAGCGCGCGCGCCTGCATCGGGTCGACGCGCTCGAGCGCCGTGCCGTCGACCCGGAACGCGCCGGAATCGGGCCGGTGCGCGCCCGCGACGACCCGGATCAGCGTCGACTTGCCGGCGCCGTTCTCGCCCAGGAGCGCGTGGACCTCGCCGGCTCGCAGCTCGAACGACACGCCGTCGAGCGCGCGCACGCCGCCGAAGGACTTGACGAGGTCGCGCAGCTCGAGAAGCGCGGGCACGGGCTCGCTCATGGTCGTGGCGGGGATTCTACGCCGCGCCGCGGCGGCGGCCGAGCGTCAGCCAGTAGCCGGCGACGCCGAGAGTCGCGGCCGCGAGCATCAGCAGCACGGCGAGCACCGCGACGCGCCAGAGGGTGTAGTCCACGAGCTCGCGCAGGGCGCCGGCGGACAAGTCCACCGCGCGGGTCTTGATCGCATCGGCCTCCTTCATCGTCTCGATCCGCTCCTGGTGCAGTGCCTCGACGACCGCGATCCGCTCTTCCCGCAGCGCGGCAAGCACCGTGAGGCGCTCGGCCGCCACGTACTCGAGGGTCTGCAGGCGCTGGAGGTTGACGGCCTCGAGCGTGGCGCGGCGCTCGGCCGCCACCAGCTCGCGAACCGGCGAGCCGGCCATGTCCACGAGCGCGGGCACGTCGCCCAGCAGCTCGTTGGCGCGCCGGGCCGTCTCGCCGAGCGCGCGGACGTCGCCCAGCGTGTCCGCGACGACCGGCTCGAGCGTCATGTCGGCGACCAGCAGCTCCGCCTGCCAGCGCGCCTGCTTCGGGAGCTGCGCGGCGTACGTGTTCAGCCGCTCGGAGACGTTCTCGATCGTCTCCGAGAACGCGCCCACGGCGACGAACGCGTCCCGCTCCGATCGCGTGTCGGCCATCGACGCGGTGATGGACGGGCGCGAGGTGAAGTTGCGCTCGATCGGATGCTGGCGCGCCCAGTCCCGGACCCTGGCTCGGGCGCGCGCGAACGCCTCGGGCCCGATCGTGATGCTGTGGAGGACCGCGTCGGAGTCGGCGAGCACCCCCTGGGCGAGCTCGCGAACCAGCGGTTGGTGCTTTCCGAACGCGTCTTGGCCGTCGCCGTCCTCGACGAACTGGGACAGCTGGAACGCGAGCGCCCACACGTCGAGCGCCGCATCGAGAGGGTCGATGCGATAGGCCGCGCTGTAGACGGCGGGGATCACCTCGATCTTCGCGGTGAGCGCACGGCGGCGGATGCCCGGGTCCCGTGCTTCCGCACGGATCCGATCGGACGTCTCCTCGACGCGGCCGGCGAGACGCTCGGCGAGGTCGTCGACGCGGGCGCGCAGCACGGTGGCACTGACGCTCACGCCGCCGGTTTTCTCCATGACCTCCGTCTGTCGCCGTGCGGCCTTCGGCGCGCACGCCCCTGCGACGGCGACACCGAGAAGGCCCGCGGCCACCATCCACCACGCGGCACGCCTCGTCTGCGTCTGCTTCATCGGCTTGCCCCTCCCCGGCCGGCCGCGGCCCGCCGCAGCGACTGATTATCTCGACAAGTGGAGCCGGCTGCTGGATTCCACCGCAGGCGCGGCTTCTTGCGTCGATAATGGGCGTCGCCGCCGGAAGCGTCGCGGCGAGGCGTGGCCGGAGAGCATGCGGGGGGGAACGATGGTGGATCGAATCGGGGTCGTGGGACTACTGGCGCTTTGGGCGCTTGCCGCACCCACCGCGACACTCCGGGCTCAGCCCTCGCCTTCGTCGCCCGATCCGCTGACACCCGTTCGCTCGATGGGGAAGCCCCCGGTCTGGAAGCCGTTCGTCGGCGGCTACTACGGGCTCGACCGCAGCGGCGACCAGAACCACAGCGGCGGCGGCGCCTACGCCGGCATCTACAAGGACCTGCTGCCGTCGATCGTCGGCGTCGGCGTGAGCGCCGAGGGCTACCTCGGCGGCTACTCGGGCGTCTCGGGCGTGAACGGCGGCGCGCGCGGGCTGCTCGACCTGCGCGGCCTGATGCTGAAGGTCGGGGTCGACTACGACGCGCAGCACGAAGACACGTCCTTCATCCTCTCGTTCACGATCCCGTTGCGGCGCGGCGGAGTCGTGGGCCACGGCTCGCAGTTCCGCGTGGACTGGCTGCCCGGGCGCGGCAACTCGTGGAACTTCGGCCTGCAGGTCCCGCTCGAGCCGCACATGGGGAAGACGCGGCCGCGCGTGACGGACGCGGCGCTTCCGCGCGGCAAGAAACCGCACGCGGCCGCGAGCCTCGCTCCCGAGGTGGCGGCGGCGATGGCCGAGGTGCGGAAAGCGGCGCGGCAGGCCACGACCCTCAACACCATGTTCTGGCGCGACCACAGGTCCGACCGCCTCAAGTCTCTCGAGACCTCGCGCGCCGAGATGCGCGAGTTCAAGAGCTGGCTGGCCGCGACGGACCCGCTGCGGCCGCGCGGCGCGCGTATGGAGAACGAGGTCCAGGTCCTTCACGACCAGCTCGACCTCGCGTTCGGGCTCGCGGCGGGGGCCTCGCCGGCGGACGCGAGGTCCCGGGGCGCCGCGCTCGCCGCCGCGGCGCGCGAGGCCGTCCTGGAAGAGGTGATCTACCCGTACAACCGGCTCTTCGGGCAGTACAAGAAACCCGAGGAGCTGTGGGGCCTCGCGGGGAAGGCGCGGGAACGCTTCGCCGCAACCCTCGCCGCGCCCACGACACCCGAAGCAGCCAGAGGTGCGCTGCGTCTCGTCTTCGAGGACTACGTGCGCGCGTTCGAGCAGCTGCGCGAGTGGTGGTGGAAGCAGGGCCTGGCCGACTCGCGGCTGCTCTGGATCCCGCTCCAGCTCGCGCTCAGGCCCGAGCAGCACGACACGCAGCAGGAGCTCGACGCCATCCTGTCGCGCGCGCAGGGGACGCCGCTCGTCGGCGGCAACCTGGTCTTCTACTGGAACGGGCAGCAGTGGCAGCTCACGCTGCACCGCAGCATCCTCGCGGCGCGCGACTACCACGTGCTGTGGCTCCACGACTTCGACGGCGTGGACCACGGCGGCGACGCCGACAGCGTCAGCTACTACATCACGGTCGAGGGCTACCTGAGGGCGCTCACCGAGCGCGTGCGCGAGTTCGACACGACCGGCAAGCTCCCCACGTACATGATCCTGGTGGACCTCAACTACTGGGAAGCGAACAAGGGCCGCCTGTACACCGACGTGCTGCAGGACCCGCTGCGCGCCCGGCCGAAGCTGCCGCGGCAGGACGTCGAGCAGAACCGCAAGATGCAGGAAGGCGTCGAGCGCGCGCTCGCCGAGCTGCGCGGCGCGGTCGCAGGCTCGAAGCGGCTGCAGGACGAAGCCTCCCGGCGCGGCCAGGACTGGCTGCGGAAGTACGTCTCCGTGCACCTGAGCGTGACGAACCCGGCGGACTTCTCGTACCGCACGAGCCGCCTGATCGACTACCTGCCGATCGCGCCGGATTCCATCGTGCGCGACCACCGCAAGATCATCGTCTTCGACGTGACCGAGCTCGACCCGGGCAAGGGCGCCGCGATCTACGGCGGCGTCGGCGTGGGGGAGCAGTACGCCTCCGCCACCTGGGAGGACCGGGCAGTGCGAATGGCGGGCCCGGCGGCGCTCAGCGTCAAGGACGCGGCGCGCCGCTACCTGAAGGCGAACGGCTTTGCGGACGAGCAGATCCCGGTCCCGCTGCGGCCGCTTGCCAAGCCAGCCGACTACGACGAGCGCGTGAAGCGGCTCGAGGCGGACGGCTGGACAGCCGCCGCGATGGAGGTACACAACGACCGCGGCTTTGCGCAGAAGGACGCGAGCATCGCGTCGGCGGTGCTCTACACGCTGATGCCGCCCGGCAGCCTGATCGTCGTCCCCGACTCGATCTGGACTCACGAGCTGTGGGCTGCCCAGCTCCTGGGCGCCGCGCTGCGCGGCTGCCACGTATACGTGATCGCACCGGCCCAGGCGAACGCGCCCTCCGCCGGCTTCCCGCAGCTGTCGCGGACACGCGAGCTCTGGAGCCGCTTTCTCGAAGCCCGGCAGATCCTGGGCCCCGAGATCGCCGACCGGGGCGGACGCCTCCGCGTGGGGCTCTATACGCGGGAAGGCGGCGTCGACGATCTCGAGGCGCACCTCGGCGAGATGCACCGGACCTTCGAGCGTCATCCGTTCCTGAAGGAGGACTTCCCGTTCCCCGAGGAGTTCTACGCCCGGGTCGGCAAGGCCCAGGAGCTGCTCGCCGCCACCGGCTACGTGCCGGCGGACGATCGGCTGCCGGAGGACGCGCGCGCCCGCTCGCCCAAGATGCACAGGAAGACCCAGCTCTTCGTCACGGGCGACGCACTCGCGGCAATCGTGCGCGACAAGCGGACCCAGGACGTGATCGTCAACCAGACGCGGTTCATCGCCCGGCAGGGGATCGTCTTCGAGCCCGAGGACCTCGCGCAGGCCCGGATCGAGCTCGGGGCGATCTTCCGGCCGTACCTGGACGTCGTCCGCGACCTTCCCGAGCCCGTGCGCGAGAAGGCGATCCTCTACATGACGGTCGGATCGCTCAACAAGGACGCCCGCGGCATGATGACCGACGGCGAGGTGCTCCAGGTGACCGCCGGGGCGTGGGCGATGTGGGTGGTGGCGGACATGTGGATCCTCGCCGGGTCGACGACATGGATCGAGACCCAGGAAGAGCTAGACCGGCTGCTGCCGCCCTACAAGCAGTGGCAGCGGCGGATGGGCCGCTGGGCCCGGAAGGTCATCTAGGCGCCGTAGACTCGGGCATGGCCCTGATTCGATCCGTCGCTCTCGTGTGCAGTCTCGGCGTCTCTCCAGCCTTCGGGCTCGATGCCGCCACGGTCGCCGTCCAGGCGCGCGTGCATGCAGAGGTTCGCGCGATGATGCAGGCTGGCGAGGGGCGCGTGCTGTTCACCGACCTCTGGAATGGCGAGCGCCTCGGAGGGCCCGAGAAGGAGTATGCCGCCCGGCTCTACGAGGTGTTCTTCGCGCTGCCCGGGCACGTCCAGGACGAGATGAAGGCGGCGGGAGGGCCGCCGAAGCGCGCCGCGATCGCCGCGAACTTCGGGCTCACGACCGACGCCGTGGACCTGCTGCTCGCGGTCATGACGGCGGAGCCGCGCATGCCGAAGCTCTTCCGCCGGCATCCCGAGACGGGCGAGATCGTGGACGTGGACCGAGCGTTGCTCAGGGCCTTCGTCGAGACCCGCGGCTCGCCGGTACGCGTCTCCGGCTGGGAAGGGAAGCCGCTGCCGCAGTTCTCGCTGCCCGCCACCGCCGGCGGAACGCTCGCGTCCTCGGATCTCGCGGGCCAGCCCGCGCTCGTCTGGGTGTGGCTGACCCGCTGTCCCGTCTGCCGCCGCGTGACTCCGAGCCTGGTCGAGCTCGACCGGCGCCTCGGGCCGAAGGGGCTCCGGATCGTCGGACTGAACTCGGACGGTGTCCTGGGGCTGAACGTCCCCGACGCCGAGCGGAACGCATGGCTCGCGGAGCAGGGCGTCCGCTACCCGAACGCGGCGCTCGATCCGGCGACTCGGGCAGCTTTCGGCCAGAACATCTTCCCGGCGTTCTTCCTGGTCGGGCGCGACGGCCGCGTGCATCAGCTCGTGCTGAACGAGCGGTCGCTCGACGAGCTCGAGAAGCTGGCGCTGCCCCTGCTCGAGAGCGGCTCGACCGGCGCGCGCTGAGACGTTCCGAGCCGCGCGCCCGGCTGGTTGCCGGCCCTTGACAAAACGAACGATCGTGCTAAATTAGGGGTGATGGGCAAGGGGAGCGAGACCCGGCAGCTGATCCTCGAGCGCGCGGCGCAGACGGCCAGCCGCAGCGGTCTCGACGGCCTCACGATCGGGCAGCTGGCGGGCGAGCTCGGGCTCTCGAAGAGCGGGCTCTTCGCGCACTTCCACTCGAAGGAGGCGCTCCAGGTCCAGACGCTGCGCCACGCGGCCGAGCTGTTCGTGGACCGGGTCGTGCGCCCGGCGCTCAAGGCCCCGCGCGGCGAGCCGCGGCTGCGGGCGCTGTTCGAGCGCTGGCTGGCCTGGGCCCAGGCCGACGTGCTCAAGGGCGGCTGCCTGTTCGTCGCGGCCGCAACGGAGCTGGACGACCTCGACGGGCCCGCGCGCGACGAGCTCGTACGCCAGCAGCGCGACTGGCTCGAGCTGATCGCCAACGTGGCGCGCACCGGCGTGGGCGAAGGCCACTTCCAGGCCGGCCTGGACACGGAGCAGCTCGCGCACGACCTGCACGGCGTCATGCTGGCCTACCACCACGCGCGGCGCCTGCTGCGCGATCCGCGCGCGCCGCAGCGGGCCCGGAGCGCCTTCGACGCCCTGGTGCGTGCCGCCCGGGCGCCGCGGCCCGCGCGATCCGCCAGGGCCCGCGCCTCGTAAGGGAGAAACCCATGCCGCGAACGTCGCGACCCCGGTCGCGCTCCAGCACGAACGTTCGGATTCAGATGCTGCGTGGTGCGCTGTCCCTGCTCACCCGGGTCTCGCCATCCCTCGCGGCGGCCTTTGCCGAGCGGCTGTTCTTCACGCCGCCGCCGGCCAGAAGGTCGCGAGGGCTGGCCTTGCTGCGGGCGGCGACGCCCTTCCGGCTGGACGTCGACGGCAGCTCCGTGGCGGCGTGGCGCTGGGGCAGCGGACCGGCCGTCGGTTTGCTCCACGGCTGGGGCGGGCGGGCCGCGCAGCTCACCGCCTTCGTCGAGCCGCTTTTGGCGCGCGGGTTCTCGGTCGTGGCCCTGGACGCGCCCGGCCACGGGCGATCGGGGCGCGGCCTCTCGTCGGCTCCGCAGTTCGCCCGGGCGCTGCGGGCCGTTGCGGACGAGGTCGGCGGCCTCCACGGCCTGGCGGCGCACTCGCTCGGGGCGGCCGCCGCCGTGCTCGCGATGCGCGACGGGATGCACGTCGCCCGCGTGGTGATGCTCGGGGCCGCGGCCGACCCGCCGCAATGGGTCCACCAGTTCGCCGGCCGGCTGGGCCTGCCAGCGCGGGTCGTGGACGAGCTGCGCGCGCGCAGCGAGCGCCGCCTCGGCTTGTCCTGGGGAGAGCTGCACGTGCCCACGCTCGCCGCCTCGTGCGAGGCGCAGCTGCTGGTGATCCACGACCGCGACGATGCCGAAGTGCCGATCGAGGATGCCTCCGCGATCGTCGCGGCGACACCCCGGGCCACGCTGCTGGAGACGACCGGCCTGGGCCACAACCGCCTGCTGCGCGACCCCGGCGTGATCGCGCGAGCCGTGGACTTCCTGACCGGCGGGATCGCGGCCGCCTGCGCCTGCGGCCGGCCCGCCGCCTTTACCGGGCAGTGCGAGGCCTGCCGGGTCGAGCGCGAGCTTTACGATCGCGAGCTGCGCTGGGCGACGGCCGAGGTCGCCTGACCTTCGTCCGCCGCAACTCGGGGCGCCCCGAGTCGCTCTCGAACGCGAGAGGCTCGGATAATATGGAGGTTCGGGGCAGGAGGGGCGCAAGGCCGTGTTGTCGAGGCTCACCGTCGCGGGCGTTGCGGTCGTGGGCCTCGCCGCCCTCGGCTGCTCCGGGAAGGCCGACTCTCGCCGTCCCGAAGACGCGCCGCGCCGCGTCCAGGTGGTGAAGGCCGAGAAGCGGAAGATCCCGCGCACCGTGGTGGCGGTCGGCACGCTCGCGGCCGAGGACCGCGCCGAGCTGGGCTTCAAGGTACCGGGGCGGCTCGCGCGCTGGGACGTGGACCTCGGCAGCCGCGTGGGCGCGCAGTCGGTGCTGGCCGAGCTCGACGCGCGCGACTACGAGCTGCGCCGCGACCGCGCCCAGGCGGCCCTCGAGCAGGCGCGCGCACGGCTCGGGCTGCCGGTAGCCGGCGACAGCGACGAGCTCGACCCCCACGAGGTCGGCATCGTGCGCCAGGCGAAGGCGCGCCTGGAGCAGGCCACCGTCAGCCTGAACCGCAGCCGCGAGCTGCGCGACCAGGGCATCCTGGCGCAGTCGGAGTACGACGCGAGCGACGCGGCGTTCAAGGTCGCGCAGAGCCTGTACAACGACGCGCTCGAGGAGGTGAACAACCGCCGCGGCATCCTCGCCGAGCGCCGCAGCGACCTGGCGCTCGCCGACCAGCAGCTCGTGGACACGCGGCTCGTGGCGCCATTCGCAGGCGCGGTGCAGCAGCGCCGCGCCAACCTCGGCGAATACCTGGCGGCTGGGGCCCCCGTGCTCACTCTCGTCAAGCTCACGCCGCTGCGGCTGCGGCTCGATGTCCCCGAGCGCGAGGCGCTCAGCATCCGCACCGGGCAGGACGTGGCCGTGCGCACCGAAGGCGCCCTCGACGCCTGGCCCGGCCGGATCGTCAGGCTCTCGCCCGCGATCGACGAGGCGAGCCGCTCGCTGATCGTCGAGGCCGAGGTGGACAACTCGAAGGGGCTGCTGCGGCCGGGCTCGTTCGCGCGTGCCGAGATCCAGACCGAGAGCGGCGGCGACTCGCTGGTGATCCCGCAGTCCTCGCTCGTGCTCTTCGCCGGGATCGAGAAGGTCGTGACGGTGAAGGAGGGCAAGGCGCTCGAGCGCCCGGTCACGACGGGACGTCGCACGGGAGACCAGGTCGAGATCCTCTCCGGCCTCGAGGACGGCGACGCCGTCGTGCTCAAGCCGGGCAACCTCACCACCGGGGCGCCGGTCGAGATCGACGGCGCCGTCGCGGCCGCCCGCTAGGCAACCATGCAGAAGCTGGCCGAGATCTGCATCCGCCGTCCGATCTTCGCCTCGATGATCATCCTCTCGCTGGTCGTCGTCGGGGCGGTGAGCTACGGCCAGCTCGGCGTCGACCGCTTCCCGCCGGTCGACCTGCCCACGGTGATGGTGCGCGCCGCGTTGCCCGGCGCGTCGCCCGAGGAGATGGAATCGGAGGTCGGAATCCCGCTCGAGGAAGCGGTGAACACCGTCCAGGGGATCACGGAGCTGCGAACGATCGCGGGGCAGGGCACGGCGATCGTGGTGGTGACGTTCGCGCTCGACCGCGACATCGACTCGGCCACCCAGGACGTGCGCGACCGCGTGGCCGCCGCTCTGCCGAACATGCCGCGCGACATCGACCCGCCGCTGGTCCGGAAGTTCGACAACGACAGCTCGGCGGTGATCACGGTGGCGCTCACGGCCGACCGCTCGGTGCGCGAGCTGACCGAGATCGCGGACAAGACGGTGCGGCCGTTCCTGGAGCGCGTCTCGGGCGTGGGCGACGTGGCGGTGGACGGCGGCCTCGAGCGCGCGATCGACGTGCGCATCGACGTGGACCGGCTGGCCGCCTACCGCATACCGATCGCCGCGGTGCGGACGGCACTCCAGCGCCAGAACGCCGAGATCCCGGGCGGCAACGTCGACGCGGGCCGGCGCGAGATCGCGCTCAGGACGCTCGGCCGCTACGACGACGCGCGCGCCTTCCAGAACCTGGTGGTGGCGACCGTCAACGGCTCGCCGGTTCGCCTCCGCGACATCGGCACGGTCGAGGACGGCACCAAGGAGCAGCGCTCGGTCTCGCGCCTCGACGGCGTTCCGACCGTCAGCGTCGAGGTGCGGCGCCAGGCGGGCGCCAACACGATCTCCGTGATCGACGGCGTCAAGCAGAACCTCGAGCGGATCCAGGCGATCCTGCCGGCCGACGTGAAGCTCCTGGTGATCCAGGACCAGAGCGTCTACATCGAGAACGCGCTGCACGAGATCAACGTGCACCTGGTGCTCGGCTCGATCCTGGCGTCGCTGGTGGTGCTGGCGTTCATGCGCAACGCGCGTGCCACTCTCATCGCCGCGGTGGCGATCCCGGCCTCGCTCGTGGCGACGTTCGGCATGATGCGGGCCTTCGGCTTCACGCTCAACAGCGTGACGATGCTGGCGCTCGTGCTGATGGTCGGGATCGTGATCGACGACGCGATCGTCGTGCTCGAGAACATCTTCCGCTTCGTGGAAGAGAAGAAGATGGACACCTTCGAGGCCGCGCGCGCGGCGACCGCGGACATCGGGCTGGCGGTGCTCGCCACCACCTTCTCGCTGGTGGTGATCTTCCTGCCGGTCTCGTTCATGTCGTCGATCTCCGGGCGCTTCCTGTACCAGTTCGGCATCACCGCCTCGGCGGCGATCCTGGTCAGCCTGCTGGTGAGCTTCACGCTCACGCCGATGATGAGCGCGCGCCTCCTGCGCGGGCACGTCGGGCACGGCGAAAAAGCGGGCGAGGAAGCCGGCTCGCGGCGTGGCTTCTATCACTGGATCGACGACCGCTACGCGCGCCTGCTGCGCTGGAGCATGGACCACCGCAAGCGGGTGGCCCTGTTCGCAACAGGCGTCGCGCTGTCGACGCTCGCGATC
>DATBSL010000339.1:0-9169 GCA_036559805.1 Vicinamibacteria bacterium | reverse complement strand
GCGAGCTCGGAAAGGGAGCGTTCCGCGGCTGCCTGCGCTGCTGTGTGCAGCGCGATCGTCGCGAGCGTGAGCGTCAGCGTGCGGCTGCCGATCGACACGAAGGTAAGCGTATGCCGTACCGGACGGCCGCCCAAGCCCGTCAGCGCGCGGCGAAGCTCGAGCCGTCGGCCGGGGAGCCGCGGTCAGCGCGCGAGCGTGTCCGGCCGGCTGAGGTGGCGCTGGCTGAGCTTCCAGGCATCGCCGTCCTTGGTCCAGATGTCCACCAGCGCGAACTCTCCACTATGACCGAGAGTCGGCCCCACGGTGGCCATCCGCGTAGGCTGCAGGCGCACGACGGCTACCTTGCCGAAGACGCGCGCCGCAAGATGGCGGATCTCGAAACCGGTCATGGTGTAGTGCCCCGAAGTCTTCAGCCACTCGCCCCGGCTCAGCACCTGAGGGGGCCGCCCCTCGAGGAAGACGCTGAAGGCGAAGTCCTTCGCCAGCAGCTCTTCGAGCGCCGGAACGTCCTTCTGCTGGATTGCGGCCGAGACGCGCGTCTCCAGGAGCTGGAACGGCTCCTTCTCGGGGTCGACGGGTGCGGACGGCGCGGCCTGGAGCAGTACCGCCACGATGGCTGAGCCGAGGACCATGGGACCTCCTTAAGGAACGGGGTTCGAATCGCTACCGGCCGTCGGTCTCGCCCAGCCAGCGGCCGGCGGCGCCCGCCGCGGCGGCGCCGACGATCGGCGCCAGCCAGAAGAGCCAGAGCTGGCCGAGCGCCCAGCCTCCGACGAAGAGGGCCGGCGCGGTGCTGCGCGCCGGGTTCACCGAGGTGTTGGTCACGGGGATGCCGACGAGGTGGACGAGCGTGAGCGCGAGGCCGATCGCGATGGGTGCGAAGCCGGCGGGCGCGCGCCGGTCGGTCGAGCCCAGGATGACCAGCAGGAAGAAGAACGTGAGCGCCACCTCGGCCACGAAGCCAGCCACGAGCGAGTAGCCGCCCGGAGAGTGCTCCGCGTAGCCGTTCGCGGCGAAACCGCTGCCGACGAGGTCGAAGCCGGTCTTGCCGCCGGCGATCAGCGAGAGGACGAACGCCCCGGCAACGGCGCCCAGGAGCTGGGCGACCCAGTAAGGCAGGATCTCAGCGGCCTTGAAACGCCCGCCCGCCCACAGCCCGACGGTGACGGCGGGGTTGAAGTGGCCCCCGGAGACGTGGCCGACCGCGTACGCCATCGTCAGCACCGTGAGGCCGAAAGCCAGCGACACGCCGACGAATCCGATCCCCAGCTCGGGAAATGCCGCGGCGAGGACCGCGCTCCCGCAGCCTCCGAAAACGAGCCACGCCGTCCCCAGGAACTCCGCGCCGAGCCGCTTGGACATGTCGGCCTCTCCTCACCCTGCGCGCCAGCGCAGAACACTCGTGTACGCGCCACGGTGTGCCTAGGTGAGGCCGTGGTCAAGTTACAGCCGGGTAACTTACCTTCGGCGTGCGGTGTTTACCCCGGGGCTAGACGCCCCCGTGCTTCTTGAGCTCGATCCCGCCGTTGACGGTGGTCATCTCGAGCAGCCGTCCGCCCGAGCCGATCGTGCCCTCGAGCTTGCGGCGTGCGACCTTGCCCTTCACCGTGAGCGGGAAGTCGGTCGAGATGTCGCCGTTGACGGTCGAGCACTTCACGTCGGTGCTCAGGCCCTCGGGCATCGTGACGTCGATGCCGCCGTTCACGGTCTGGAGCGACAGCGTCCCGTCCCAGTCGGCGCGGCCGAGCCGCGCGGTGATGCCGCCGTTCACCGTCACCGCGCGCGCGGTGCCGGTCGAGTCGAGCTCGACTCCGCCGTTCACGGTCGTGGCTTCCGCGTCGGCCTTGAGGCCAGTCGCCTCGATGCCGCCGTTGACGGTGCGCCCGACGAAGCGCACGCCTGCGGGCACCTTGACCTTGAACGAGACGCCCACGTCGTTGTCGCGCACGTTCATGCGGCCGGCGGTGCCGGGCGCGCATTCGTTGGGCTTGCCGTCCGAGGGGTAGACCGCGCAGATCGTCACGCCGCCCGCGTGCTCCACGACCTCGATCTTGACGTCCGCGGGATCGCTGCGGCGGCCCTTCTTGAGGGCGGTCACCTCCACGTCGCCGCCGCCAATGCCCGTGGCCGAGATGTCGCCGTTGACTCCCTTGATCTCGATCGCCTGTCCCGCGGCGACCTTGCCGGTCCAGTGAAACTCCTCCTGCGCGGCCGCGGCCGTGAGGGGGACCGCAAAGAGCAACGCCGCCAGGATTCTCGCTCGCTTCATGCCATTTCTCCGTTCTTCTCGCGTTGGCGAACCGTTGCCAGAACTGCGTAGCGAACCCGATTCACTCGAGTGAGCGAAGCGGGGGGGTGAGAGGGGGGACACGACGCAGTGTCCCCCCTACGGGAGCCGCTTGCGGATGTCGATCGCGCCCGACAGCGTCTCGACGCTGATGCGCGCGCCGCCCGAGCCGGTCGAGAAGCTGAGCTCGGTCTGCGGCGTCCACTTGCTGCGCTTCTCGGCGGCGGGGCCGAGCTCGTTCGTGATGCGCCCGCTGAAGCTCGAGAGCTGGAAGTCCGCGGAGACGCTCGCGGGCAGCAGCAGCTCGACCGGGCCGCTCACGGTCTCGATCGAGAGCGTGCCGCGGCTGGCGAGCGCGGCCTCGAAGCGCACCGGCCCCGCCACCGCCTCGATCTGCACGCGCTCGAACGAGCCGCCGATCACCTGCAGCTTGCCGTTCACCGTGGACGCCTCGACGTCGCCCGAGGCGTCGCGCAGCACCACGCTGCCGTTGACGGCCTCGGCCTGGATCCGGCCCGAGGCCTTCGCCACCTGGATGTCGCCGTTCACGCTCTGCAGCTCGACCTGCTTCGAGGCGCCCGACTGCGTGATCGAGCCGTTCACCGTCTCGGCGGTCACCGCGCCCGTGACGCCCGCGACGCTGATGGTCGCGTTGAAGCCCTCGATCTCGACCGAGCTCGCCTGTGGCACGAACACCTCGAGGTCGCTCTTGACGCCCATCGGGTTGTGGTCGGACTCGATCTCGACGTGCGTGCGCTTGCCGCCGCCTCCTGTGAGGCTGAGCTCGCCGCCGTTGCCGACCGTGCCCTTCACGTGGACCTCGGCCTTGTCCCAGCCGGTGACCTTCACCGAGCCGGACATGTTCTCGATGCTCACGATTCCGTCCGGGGCCGCGGGGTGCTTCTGGTCCACGGTGGTCTGTGCGGCGAGCCACGCCGGTGCGGACACCAGTGCGGCCAGGACGAGCGCTCGGGGCTTCATGACCTTGCTCCTGTTCATCGTTTCAAAGCGCCGTCGTGAGATGGACCACGCGGCGCAGCACGTCGACCTTCTTCTTGTGGGTGGCGACCAGCATGCGGTTGAGCTCGGGACTCTCCGGGTCCTTCACGAGCGCCTCGCGCACCTCGACGAGCGCGCGGTCGATCACCTGGATGTTGGCCTCGACCCGCGCCAGGTCCTCGGCCGACAACACCGCGCGCCGGCGCTGGAGCGTCTCGAGCAGCGCGCTCGCGGCCTGCTCGTAGTTGCGAACCGCCTCCGCCAGCACGGGATCGGACGTCCCGGTCCCGGCCGCCGGCCGGAGCGAAGGGGTCGCGCTCGGCATCGCGACCGTGCGCACCGCGATCGGGCCGGACCCGTTCCAGAGAAAAGCGGCGAGCGCGGCCACGACGGCCGCCGCGGCGAGGGCGATCGGCTGCCACGACACCCAGAAGCCGGCCCAGGCCGAGCGGCGCTCGATGCGCTCGCGGATCCCGGGCCAGAGGTCTTGCGGCGGAGCGACCCCGCGCGGCAGCGCCGCGGCGTGGGCGAGCAGCCGGCGCAGCTGCTGCGCGCGCTCGCGGCACGAAGCACACGAGGCGAGATGCGCCTGCACCTGCGTGGACTCCCGGTCGCCGAGGCGGCCGTCCACGAAGTCGTCGAGACGTTCGTCGAGCTCGTGGCAGGTCATGACGCGAGTGCCTCCCTGAGCAGCCTGCGGGCGCGGAAGAGCTGCGCCTTCGACGTGCCCGGCGCGAGCTTCAAGAGCGCAGCGATCTCCTCGTGAGTCCGGCCTTCGACGTCGTGGAGCACGAACACGGCGCGGGCGCCCGGCGGCAGGCTGGCGATCGCCTTGTCCAGGTCGAAACCGGCCTCCGGCGTGGGCGTTCGCGGCGTGCGCTCCAGGCGCTCGGGGTCCTCGGTCGCCACGATCCGCGCGTCGCGCCTGCGGCGCGAGCGCCGCTCGCTGAACGCGACGTTCACGGTCAGCGGGTAGAGCCAGGACGAGAAGGCGCTCTCGCCGCGGAAGCTCGCGAGCTTACGCCAGGCGCGCACGAACACCTCCTGCGTCAGCTCCTCGGCCAGCGCGGGATCTCCCGACAGCCTGAAACACAACCCGAACACCTTTCTCTCGTTGTCGCGATAGAGGCGCTCGAAGGCCAGCAGGTCTCCGCCCTGCGCCGCCCGCACGAGCGTGAGCTCCGCGGCCCGGCGATCCTGGTCTTCGGCCATGGGGATCCGCGCGTCTCCGATCGCCACCCCCGCTGGCCCCTCCATCCCGACTCTCCGAACCTTGAGATGCCGGTGGCGGGTGCACGGTTTGGAGGGCGGCTCCGGGCACAAACATAGACCAAGCAGGGGGTCTGGGGGACGGCTTGGGAGTCCCCCAGGTTGTCCGTGGCTGGGTTCCTCCCGTGCTGGGTCCTCCCGGCTCATAATCCGCCCCGTGACCCGGATCGCTTTCGTGACCCTTTCGACCCTGGCGTGGGTGGTCGCTCCCGCGGCGAGCCGAGCCCAGGACAAGCCGACCCTCCGGGCGCGCGTGCTCGCGGAGGTCCAGAAGCGCCAGCTCGAGCTGCTCAGGGAGTACGTCGAGCTGCTGGCGCTCCCGAACGTCGCCTCGGACGAGCCCGGAATACGAAAAAACGCCGCGCACATCGTTCGCATGCTCGAGGCCCGCGGGGTCGCGGCACGCCTCCTCGACGGGGAAGGCGGGCCGCCGCTCGTCTACGGAGAGCTCTCGGTCGGCGCGCCGCGGACCGTGGTCTTCTACGTCCACTACGACGGCCAGCCGGTCGAGCCCGAACGCTGGACGAGCCCGCCCTGGACCCCCGTCCTGCGCGACGGCCCGCTCCGCCCGGGAGCGAAAACGCTGGACCTCGGCTCGCTGAAGGGCCCGCTCGACGGCGAGTGGCGGATCTTCGCGCGCTCGGCCTCCGACGACAAGGCCCCGATCCTCGCGATCCTGGCCGCGCTCGACGCGCTCAAGGCGGTCGGCGCGCGGCCCTCCGTCAACCTGAAGCTGCTCTTCGAGGGCGAGGAGGAAGCCGGCTCGCCGCACCTCGCGGCGGTGCTCGCGAAGAACCGCGAGCTGCTGAAAGCAGACGCCTGGCTGCTGTGCGACGGTCCCGTGCACCAGAGCCGCCGCATGCAGGTGGTGTTCGGGGTGCGCGGCGTGACCGACGTCGAGATCACCGTGTACGGGCCCGCCCGCGCGGTCCACAGCGGGCACTACGGCAACTGGGTGCCCAACCCGGCGGTGGCGCTCGCGCACCTCGTGGCCGGCCTGCGCGATCCCGACGGCCGCATCGCCGTACCCGGCTTCTACGACGACGTGCAGCCTCCGACCCGGGCTGAGCGCGCCGCGCTCGCGGCCGTGCCCGACGCCGACGCCGCGATCCGTCAGGACCTGGCGTTACAGGCGACCGAGGCGAGCGGCGCGCGGCTCGTCGAGCGGCTGATGCTTCCGGCCCTCAACGTCCGCGGGCTGCAGTCGGGCGCCGTGGGCGCGCGGGCGCAGAACGCCATCCCGACCGAGGCGCGCGCCTCGATCGACTTCAGGCTCGTCCCCGACCAGACACCCGAGAAGGTGCGCGAGCGGGTCGAGGCGCACCTGCGCGCCCTGGGCTTCCGCATCGTCCATTCCGAGCCGAGCCTCGACGCGCGGCGCGCAACGCCCAACCTGGTGCGCCTGGACTGGAGCGGCGGCTACCCGGCGGCGCGCACGCCGCTCGACCAGCCGTTCTCGCGCCGCCTGCTGAGCGTCGTCGACGACGGGCTCGCGGAGCCCGTGATCGCGCTGCCCACGCTCGGCGGCAGCGTGCCGATGCACCTGTTCGTGGAGACGTTCCGCGTCCCGGTCGTGGGGCTTCCGATCGTGAACCACGACAACTCGCAGCACGCGCCCGACGAGAACCTGCGCCTGCAGAACCTGTGGGACGGCATCGCCACGTTCGCCGTCACGATCGCGGGTCTCGGCGACGGCTGGTAGCTCTGCCTCAGAGCCGCTCGAGGTCGTAGAGCCGCTTTCCCACCTGCGCGGTCGAGCGCAGCGCCGTGAACGCCACGGCGACCGTGGCCGCGAGCCCGACGACGTCGAAGAGCAGCCACTCGCGGCCCGCGAGCGTCACGCGCGGCCAGCGCAGCACCGCGAGGTTCACGAGCGCGAGCATGATGCGCATCTCGGTGCCGCCCACGGCGCCGAACGAGATCTTGAAGACACCGAGCGCGTGCGTGGCGTAGCCCATGTTGATGGTGAGGAAGAAGTAGGCGACGAGCAGCGCGATCGCGACCGCCGGCGTGACAAGCGTCGAGTACGCGAGGCCGAGCAGCAGGAAGAGAGCGGCGAGCGCGTCCACCATGTGATCCACGTAGAAGCCGTAGCGCGGCCGCAGCTTGTTGCGCACGCGGGCGACGGTGCCGTCGAGGCTGTCGCCGAGCCAGTTGAGCACCAGGCAGGCGTTGACGGCGTGCAGGAACTGCGGATCGCGCCGGCACGACCAGTAGGCGAGGCCCCCGAGCGCGAACGCGGCGAGGCCCAGCGCGGTCAGGTGGTCGGCGTTGACCCACGGCGGCAGGCGCTCCGCCATCCACACGAGCAGCTTCTTCTCGGCAGTGGCGGTGAGGCTCGTGTGCTCGCGGCGCGCCTCCCGGTAGGCCGCGGGCTCGGCACGCGCTGGATCGTCGGCCATAGGCTCCCTTCTTGCCGCCGCCTCAGCGGCAGGACGTCTCGCGCTCTTCCTTGAACGTGGGCGTCTGTGAGAGCCTGGGCACGCGCACCACCTCGACCGGCTGCGTGAGCGCGGTCGTCACCATCGCCCCGGGCGGCGGGCACGTCTCGAGCACGGCGACCTCGAGCCGGTCGCCGCGCGTCGCGACCGTGCGTACCGTGACCGCGAAGCCCCCGCTCGGGCGCGTCCCGAGCGCCACCGCAATCAGCATGTGCCGGGAGAAGTCCACGGCCGGGGCTGCCTCGGCCGGCGTCTGGCCGGCGTGGATCTCCGCCCACAGCCGCGTCCAGCCCGCCGGGTCGCGCACGAGCTCGCGCCGCTTCTCGCCGATCCCCGAGTGAGACGCGGCCACGACGGTCTCGAACGCCAGCGGCGAGTCGGCTCCCTCGCCGCCGCTCGGTCCCGTGGTGCACGACAGCAGAGCGAGCGCCGAGAGCATCAGCCCCGCTTTCATGGGCGCCTCCTGCTGAAGAGTGTAGCCCCGGGAGCCTCGATGTATCGCGTCAGGCGATCCCGAGGATCTCGCGGCCTTCGCGCGCGGCCTCGTCCACCAGCGCGCGTACGTCCGCTTCGCGAGTACGGAAGTTCACGATCGCGACGCGCATCGCCGTGCGGCCCTTGAGCAGCGTCGGCGCCAGGAAGAAGGCGCCGCTGCCCACGAGCCGGTTCACGATCTGCCGGTTGAGGCGGTCGAGCTCGGGCTCGGAGAGCGCGCGGGCCTTCGGGTGGTAGCGGAAGCCGACGATCGACAGCGTCGGCGGCGCCATCAGCTCGAAGTCTCCGTGCACCGCGACCGCGTCGGCCAGCTCGCGCGCCATCGCGACGTCGTGGTCGACGGCCGCGGCGTAGCCGCGCACGCCGTGGTGCTTCAGGCCCATCCAGACCTTGAGCGCCTTGAAGCCGCGCGACAGCTCGGGCCCTCGCTCGTTGAAGGACGCCGGCCCGCGCACGGGGCTCTCGGGATCGTGGACCAGGTAGGGCGCCTTGCGCTCGAACGCGGCGGCCATGCGCCCCGGCTCGCGCACGAGCGTCGCGCCGGCCTCGTACGGGACGTAGAGCCACTTGTGCGGGTCGGCCGCCACGGAGTCGGCACGCTCGAGGCCGCGGAAGAGCGGCTTGAGACGCGGCGAGATCGCGGCCATCGCGCCGTAGGCTCCGTCCGCGTGGAACCAGAGCCCCTCGGCCGCGCAGAGGTCGGCGAGCTCGTCGAGCGGGTCGATGGCGCCGGTGTTCACCGTGCCGGCGTTGCCGACGACGATCGCCGGCTTGCGGCCCGCGCGGCGATCCTCGGCGATCGCCTGCTTCAGCAGGTCGACGCGGATGCGGTAGCCGTCGTCGGTCGCGAGCGTGCGCAGCTGCTTCCAGCCGATGCCGAGCAGGTCGACGGCTTTGTCCACGCAGTTGTGGGCTTCCTCGGAGGCGTAGACGACGAGCGGCTCGGTCCCGGCGAAGCCGTCCTGGCGCACTCCCGGCGCCATCGCGCGGCGGGCCGTCGCGAGTGCCGTGAAGTTGGCCATCGAGCCGCCCGAGGTGAGGATGCCCTCGCTCTCCTTGGGCAGGCCGAGGATCGCGGCCAGCCACCGGAGCACCTGCGTCTCGACGTGGATCGCCGCGTGGTCGCCGCCCCAGCAGTTGCTGTTCATCGTCGCGGCCAGGTAGTCGGCCACGACGCCGACCGGGTCGGCGGTCGCGTTGATGAACGCGAAGAAGCGCGGGTGCGAGTTGCCGAAGGGCAGCGGCAGGATGCGCTCGCGCACGAGGGCCAAGACGTCGTCGATCGGCTGCCCCGTCTCGGGCAGCGGCTCGTCGAATCCCGACGCCGCGTCGCCGACCTTGCCGAAGACCGGGCGCTCGAGCAGTCGCGCGCGGTGCTCGGCGGCCAGGTCGGCCGCCCGGTAGCCGAGTTGCCGGACGGCCTCCGGATCGAGGTCGAACTCGTGCATGCGCTTCCGCCTTGAGCCCCGTGAGTCGGCGAGCGTAGCATGGCGCCCGCGGAGAACGCCCTGGGCAGCAAGGGACGCGGGTACCGGCAGCTGGACTTCGAGGGCTTCGAGATCCTCGTCGGCAAGGCCGACGCGGACAACGACCGCCTGACTTTCGGAATCGCCGAGCCGCGCGACTTCTGGTTTCACGTCGCCGGCCCGGCTGGAAGCCACGTCGTCGTCCGCAATCC
>DATBSL010000338.1:0-13686 GCA_036559805.1 Vicinamibacteria bacterium | reverse complement strand
GCGTCGAGGAACCTCCGGTCCGAGCCCTCGAGGGAGACGCTGCCCGGCTCCACCTCGAGCACGATGCCGCCCAGGCAGCGGTCCTGCAGCAGCAGAGGGAGCGCGCACAGCAGCGGCTCTCCGGGCTGCCGACCACCGTCGCTCGCGAAGTTGCCCTCGTCGCAGGCCCGCTCCAGCACGGCCAGGTCGCGGGGGCCGAGGCGGAATGGTCCTCCGCCCCCCTCGGCGCGCTCCAGCCCCCCCAGGAGATCGAAGCCCCAGTTGCGCGAGCGCTCGACCACGCCGACCCGCCGAGCGTGCAGGGTCTCGAACAGCCGCTCCGCGAAGCTGCGCGCCAGCTCGGCGGGATCGGTGGAGGCGGCCACCACCGCCACCGAGTCCATCAGCAGCTTCATGTTGCGATAGTCCTTGGACTTGTCTCCGGTGAAGATGCCCTGCAGCCGATCGACGCTCAAGGCGTGCTCCACGTCGGAGCCCCTCTCCCAGACGCGCACCCCGCCCGAGCTGCCGCGCTTGGCCGCACTCAGGGCCTGGTCCGCGCGCCGGACGAGCTCGTGAAGCTCCACCTTCTCGATGGGCTCGGCCACTGCGAGGCCGGCGCTGAACTCCAGGTGGAGGATCCCCCCGTGGTACCGGTGGTCTCGCAGCCGGCGCACCACGTTCTCCGCCACCATCCGGCCGTCGTCGAGCGTGGTGTCGAAGAGGATGACGGAGAAGATCGCGCCTCCGTAGCGCGCGATGTGGTCCTGGCTTCGCAGCCCGCCTCGGAGGACGGTGGCGATCTCGCGCAGGACCTGGTCGCCCGAGCGTCGATCGAGGCGGTCGTTGACCCAGCCGAAGTCGTCCGGGCCGAGAAGGAGGAGAACCGCGGGGAGCGACTTCTCCTGGACGTGGGCCAGCGCCGTCTCCAGCTCCGCCTGGAAATGGGCGCGTTCGGGCAGCTCGGTGACCTGGTCGATCACAAGACGCGAGACGCTGCGGGCGTGGTCGGCGAAGGCCGCGGCCAGGCTGAAGAAGCTGCTCCACCAGCCTTCGTCGCGGAGCGTGTCGACGGCGGTCGCGAACCACAGCGGATCGCGCTCCCGATCGGCGTGTTCCTGGTCGAACCGGAGCCCGATCCAAGCGGTGAGCTCCGCGGGCCGGCCGTCCTTCCTCCGGCGCTCCGGGCCGCCGGTCTCTTCCTCCGATCGCGAGGGGGACCGTCGCAGCGAGATCCTGTAGAGCATGCCCGCGGGGTCGTTGCTGGGCACGCACCCCGTGCCGGCCGCGGCTTCGGCGCCGAGCCGTCGATGGAGTTCGGCCGCCCCCTCCGCGTTCGCCAGCTCGGGGAGCGGGCCGAGCCGGCCGTCGTGAATGAGAACCTCGCGCGCCCCGCTGATCGCGGGAGGAACATAAAGCGATACCGACGTCGCTCCGCTCAGGCGAGCCAGGAGGCCCAGGTACGACTGGAGGATTTCGCCGGCTTCGCTCATCGGCTTGCGGCCGGCATCGGCTCCACCCCCCCAAGGCGGGCTCTCGTCCAAACTCCGTGCCACGGTTTCTCGAGGTCGTGCCGCTTGAGTCCTCAGAAGTTACGCGGGAGGCGATGACCGCGAACGGCCTTCGCACGACACGTTTGTCCGCCTTTCGGCCCGGCTTCATTGCGATGCGGACATGGCGGGGGGACGTGGCGAGGGCGCTCCCTGTCATAAAGCCTTACATGTATCCGTTCCTGATCTAACCGCAATCTGGATTTAGGGTTGGGCGCACTCCAGTTCCTTGGGCTCCCAATGGACTGTTGGCAAACTTGACAGGCTCCTCATCCCAGGTCGAGCTAAGTCACATGGACTCAGCGTGTCTGGCGCGGCATACCGCTTGCTCACTCTTTCTACGCAATTCCGTCGGAATGGTCGTCCAGTCGCCTGTTCAGGTGGGGCTAGGCGGCCCTGAAGGAGGTCCGATGTCTCGATCCGTCGTCTTCAGGCTTGGCTTGGCGGCTGTGGCTCTAACGCTGATGTGTGGCGGTCCGGCCCTGGCCACTCCTGTGCTGACCTTCGATGCGAGCACAGGCTCTTCTGGTAACAATCAAGGCCAGAGTGTGGGCTGGCAATTCGACGTGCTCGCCCCCATTGTCGTGACCGGTCTCGGATGGTTCGACGAGGGCGGTGACGGGCTCGTGATTGGACATACTGTCGGCATCTGGGCGCCGGACGGCACTCTCTTGGCTTCCGTTGCCGTTCCCTCGGGCGTGGGCGCCGCTCTAGATGGGCAGTTCCGAACGGTGTCTATTCCAAGCTTGGCACTTGGAGTGGGGGCTGGCTACATCGTTGGAGGCGAGAACTTCTCTGCGAATACCGAGCGTCTCGCGTTTAACGTGGTGCAAGCGGTGAACTCGAACATCAGCTTCTTCGACGCGACGTTCAGCGACCTTGGCGGCGGCTTCCAGCGACCAACCCAGTTCTCGGTAGCGGATAATGGGTTCTACGGACCGAGTTTCTCGGTCGACGACGCCCCGATACCCGAACCGGCAACCCTCCTGCTCTTCGGCAGCGGCCTGCTCGGCCTTGCGGCTCGTCGCCGCCGAGCATCGTAGCCACCCACTTCTGAACCACAACGGGGAGCCGGGCCAAGGCCCGGCTCTTCGTGTCTGTGGCGAATTGTTCGCTCGGTCATCGGCGGGCCTTCCGGTTCTCCGAGTAGGGCGCGCGCTCGACAAGGGCCTGTCTTTCCGGGAAGCTCTCCTGCAGGGCTCGCCGGGGAGGCTGAGGATGACGGAGCTGACGCCGTTCAAGCTGACGCCGCTCGGGTTGGTCCACACCTTGGTGAGCCTCGTTTGCGTGATGCTCGCGGTCGCGGCCGTCGTCGTCGACCGGAGGATCGACCCGGGCTCGTCGCTGGGCTTCTGGTACCTGGTCACGCTCTGGGTGACGACGCTCACGGGCTTTCCGATCTTCCGCAGCGGCAAGATCACGCCGCCCCACGTGCTGGGCTGGCTGACCGTGGTCGTGCTCGTGGTCGCAGCGATCGCCGGCGGCAGCTCCCTGTTCGGTCGCGTCTCGCCCTACGTCGCGACGATCGCCTACTCGTCGACGGTGCTGCTGCTCCTCATCGCGACGGTGACCGAGACGCTCACGCGCGTGCCTCCGGGCGCGCCGTGGGTCGCGAGCCCCGACGCGCCGATCCTGCGGGCGATCTACTCCGTGCTGCTGGTTCTGTTCCTGATCGCCGCGACGCTACAGGTGCGGGGCCTGCGCGCCGCGGAATCGCTCGCGGCCGGCGGATAGCCAGCCCAACCTTTCGCCGGCCACGGGCGTCCCAACGTGAAGAAGCTGCGCCTTGGAGGGTCGAACCATGCTCGATTCGTTTCGCCACGACCTGAAACACGCGCTGCGCCGCCTGGCCAGGAACCGCGCGTTCACAGCGGTGGCGGTGCTGTCGGTGGCCCTCGGCGTCGGGGCGAATGCCGCGATCTTCTCGCTCGTGGACCAGGCGCTGTACCGGCGCCTGCCCGTGCGCGAGCCCGACCGGCTGGTGCTCCTGAGCTGGAAGGGCCGTTTCGTGGGCAGCGGCTGGGGCAGCGGCAACCTCCTGCCGAACCCGATGTACAAGCAGTTGAAGGCCGAGAACCAGGTCTTCGAAGGCGTTTTCGCCAGACACCCGACCCAGGTGCACTTGACGTTCGACGGAACGCCCGAGCCCGCGAATGCCGACGTCGTGTCCGGGACGTACTTCGGGGTGCTGGGCGTGCGGCCGGCGCTCGGACGACTGCTGGACGAGTCCGATGACGAGCGCGTGGGCGCGCATCCCGCGGTCGTGCTCGCGTACGACTACTGGAAGAACCGCCTGGGCGGCCGTGCCGACGTCGTCGGGCTCTCGCTCAAAGTGAACAACCACCCGATGACCGTGGTCGGCGTGGCCGCCGCCGGCTATCGCGGTCTCGACTTCGGCGAGGTGCCGTCGGTGTTCCTGCCGCTCTCGATGGCGAAGCAGGCGCTGCCGGACTTCGATTGGCTCGACAACCGGCGCGGCCGCTTCCTGCACGTGTTCGGACGCCTGAAGCCGGGGATCACACACGAGGCCGCCGCCGCCGGGCTGCAGCCGTGGTTCAAGGCCATGCTCGACGCCGACATGAAGCACTCGAGCTGGCCGGTGGTGAGCGCCGAGGAGCGCGACCGCTTTCTGGCCTCGTCGCTCGAGGTGCTGCCGGCTGGGACTGGCCGCTCCGACCTGCGGCAGCGGCTCGAGCAGCCGCTCTACGTGCTGCTTTCGGCGACCGGCCTGGTGCTGCTGCTCGCGTGCCTGAACGTCGCGAACCTGAGCCTGGCGCGCGCGTTCGCCGAGCGGCGGGACACGGCGCTGCGGCTCGCGATCGGCGCCTCGCGCGCGCGCGTGGTGCGCGAGCGGCTGGCCGAGAGCGCGATCCTGGCCGCGGCCGGCGCCCTCGTCGGCACCCTGCTCGCGCCGCTCGTGACGAACGCGCTCGTCGCGTTCCTGCCCGAGGCCGTCGACCTGCGCACGACGGTCGACCCGCGGGTCTTCGCGATCGCGCTCTCGCTTTCGCTCGCGACCGGCATCCTCGCCGGGCTGCTGCCGGCGCTGCACGCGAGCCGGACGCCGCCCGGCCCCGGCCTGCGCGAGGACTCGCGCAGCGTCGCCTCGGGCCTCGGCATGCGCCGCGCGCTGGTGGTCGGTCAGGTGACGCTCGCGCTCGTGCTTCTCACCGGCGCCGGGCTGTTCGTGCGGACCCTCCACAACCTGCGCGAGCAAGGGCCCGGCTTCGCGACGGACAACCTCGTGATGTTCCATGTCGACTTTGGCCGCGCGGGCTACAAGGCCGCGCAGGCGCAGCCCATGGTCCAGCGGCTGGTCGAGGACCTGCGCGCGCAGCCCGAGATCAAGAGCGCCGCCGTCGCGACGCTGTCCCTGCTCGGCCCGGGGAGCTGGAATACACGGGTCACGGTGGAAGCGGACCGCCGCTTCGTCGTGGAGGACGGCGTCCATTGCAGCGCGATCGGCCCCGGCTTCTTCCAGATGCTGGGCGCGTCGCTCGTCGCCGGCCGCGCCTTCGACGAGCGCGACGCGACCTCGGCCGAGACGCCTCGCGACTGGGACAGCCAGTTCCGCTCGGTGATCGTCAACGAGAAGTTCGCGGACCGCTACTTCGGCGGCAAGAGCCCGATCGGAGCGCGGATGGCCTTCGGCGTCGCGCCGAACGCGGTCACGACGATCGAGATCGTCGGCGTCGTCGAGAGCTTCAGCTACCGGGCCCGGGGGCTGCGCGACGTCGAGCAGCAGGCGTTCTTCCCCTACTTCGAGGGGAGCAACTTCCGCGGCGGCGTCGTCTACGCGCGCACGCGCACGTCCTCGGCCGCGGCGTTCGCCTCGATCCGCTCGGCCGTGCGCCGGATCGACCCGGCGCTGCCGGTCGACGGGCTGCGGACGCTCGACGACCAGCTCGACCGCGCGCTCGCGAACGAGCGCCTGCTGGCGCTGCTGGCGTCGGCCTTCGCGCTGCTCGCGATGCTGCTGGCGGTGATCGGGCTCTACGGCGTGACCGCTTTCGTGGTGGCGCGGCGGACGCGCGAGATCGGGATCCGCATGGCGCTCGGCGCCACGCGCAGCGCGGCGCTGCGACTGGTGGTGCGCGACGCGGCGTCGATGGTCGCGCTCGGGGTGCTGGTCGCGCTGCCGGTCGTGTGGGGTCTGGGACGGCTGGTGAGCAGCCAGCTATTCGGGGTTGGCGCGACCGACCCGGCCACCTTCGCCGGCGCGGCCTCGCTCGTCGGCGCCGCAGCGCTCGCGGCCGCGGCACTGCCAGCACGCCGCGCATCGCGCGTGAGCCCGGTCGAGGCGCTGCGAGCCGATTAGAACTGGGCCCGGTGCGTTATCCTCCGGCGTGGCCTCACAGGCCTTGCCCGGAGCGCCCTGCGTCGTCGTCCAGGACGGCGCGCGCTTCCTCGCGTTCGACGCGCCGCTCGCGATCCTCGAGGCGCGTGACGCGGGCTCCGTCCTGTCGGTCCTGAGCGAGGCCGACGCGGCGCTCCGCGGCGGCCGCCACGTCGCGGGTTACTTGGCATACGAAGCGGCCGCGGCCTTCGGCCTCGCGACGCGCACGCCCGAGCCCGACGGCCCGCCGCTCGCCTGGCTGGGCGTCTTCGACGCGCCGCGCGAGCTCGCGTGGCCCAGGGCGCCCGCCGGCCCGCCGCCCGAGGCGGTCTTCCAGCCGGCGCTCGACGCGGCGGGGCACGCGGCGCGGCTCGCCCAGGTGCAGCGGCGGATCGCGGCGGGCGACACCTACCAGGTGAACCTCACGTTCCCGATGTGCGCCGCGCTCGTCGAGGAGCCTGACGCTCTTTTCGCGCGGCTGCTCGCGGCCCAGCGTCCGCGCCACGCGGCCTTCGTCGACCTCGGCCGCTTCGCGATCGCCTCCGCGTCGCCCGAGCTGTTCTTCAGCCGCGACACCGAGGGGACGCTGTCCGCGCGGCCGATGAAAGGCACCGCGCCGCGCGGCCCCACGCCGGAGCTGGATGTGCTCGCGTCGCTCGCGCTCGCCGGCTCCGAGAAGCAGCGCGCCGAGAACCTGATGATCGTGGACATGCTGCGCAACGACCTCGGCCGGGTGGCCGAGCTCGGCAGCGTCGCCGTGCATTCGCTGTTCGACGTGGAGCGCTACCCGACGCTGCTGCAGATGACCTCGGAGGTGCGCGCCCGCAGCCGCGAGCCGCTCTCTGCGCTGTTCGCGGCGCTCTTCCCCTGCGCTTCGGTGACGGGAGCGCCCAAGAAGCGGACCATGGAGATCGTCGCGAGCCTCGAGGTCGCACCGCGCGGGGTCTACACCGGTGCGATCGGGTGGGCGGCGCCCGACGGGTCTACCGCCTGGAACGTCGCGATAAGGACGGTCGTGGCCGACCGCGACCGCGGCCTCGCCAGCTTCGGGACCGGCAGCGGCGTCGTGGCCGACTCGGACGCGGCTAGCGAGTACTCCGAGTGCCTGCTCAAGGCGCGCATCCTCGACGAGGCGCCCTTCGCGCTCGTCGAGACGTTCGGCTTTTTGCCGGGAGAAGGCTTCCGCAGGCTCGACGGACACCTGGCGCGCCTCGCGGGGTCGGCGCACCACTTCGGCTATCCGCTCGACATGCGCAAGATCGAGGAGGCGCTGCGGGGCGCCGCGGCAAGAGCGGTCGGCAGCGCACGCGTGCGGCTGCTGCTCGAGGCCGACGGCCGCATCGAGGTCCAGGCCGTTCCGCTGCCGCCGCCTCCGACGCGGACGCCGCAGGTGGGGCTCGCCGCGCGTCCGGTCGACCCCACGAGCGTGTGGCTGTACCACAAGACCACGCGGCGCGAGGTCTACGACGAGGCGGCGGCCTCGCGGCCGGACTGCGACGACGTGCTGCTGTGGAACGACCGCGGCGAGCTCACCGAGTCCACGATCGCCAACGTCGTGGTCGAGATCGGCGGCCAGCGGCTGACGCCGCCCGTAGCCTGCGGCCTGCTTCCGGGGGTGGAGCGGGCGCGAGCCCTCGCCGAGGGCCGCGCACGCGAAGGCGTCGTGCGCCTCTCCGACCTTCACCCCGGCCAGCGGCTCTGGCTGCTCTCGTCGCTGCGCGGCTCGCGCGAGGCGCGCCTCGTCGGCTGAGGCGTGGCCGCCGTTCCTCAGTCCTCCGGTTCCTCTTCCAGGAGGCGCGCCGTACCCGCACGGTCGATTGTGTACGACGAGACTCGCCCGCTCGGATCGATTGCGACGCCAAGCCGCGCTTTGCGGAATGTGAGCGCCACCATCTCCACGGCATCGATCGCGGAAAGCGCCATCACGCGAAGCCTCGGCGCATTGTTGAGGGCGACCTGAAATTCGGGCATGTCGCTACGGTTGCGCAACGCAGCGCGCGCCGACTGAGTGCGGAGGTCGCTTGGGCCTCAAGATCGGTCGGAGGATTGCGCAGGGAAAGGGACGCGTCGTTGCGCGGCCGCAAAGAGCCGGTCGCTAGGCGCCGCTGTCGGCGTCGCCAGGCCGGACGAGCGAGAGGCGCGACCGCCGCCGGGCGGCGTCGAGACCTTGCACCACGCCGACGAGCGTCTCGAGCAGCACCTGCTGGCGCACCGGCTTCGTGAGATAGGCTGCGAAGGCGTCGTACTTGGCTCGCTCCGCGTCCCCGTGCTGGGGGATCGATGTCAGCAGCACGATCGGGAGCTGCGCGAGGCGTGCGTCGGCCCTGATCTCACGAGCGAGGCCCGAGCCGTCCATCTCGGGCATCTGGTAGTCGACGAGAGCGAGCTGGAACTCCGTCGGGGTCCCCGCCGCGGCGCGGGCCTTGTCGAGCGCCTCCCAGCCGTCTGCCGCCTCTTCCGTGATGCAGCGCCAGGCCCGGAGCATCTCGCGCAGCACGAGCCGGTTGGTGGGGTTGTCGTCGACGATGAGCACGCGAAGGTCGACCAGTGCCTCCATGTTCAGCCCCGGTTGGGGCCGCTCTTCGACCACTGGCGGCAGCTCGGCTGTGAACGCGAAGGTGGCCCCCTGGCCCTCTTCGCTGGTGATCTCGATCGAGCCGCCCATCAGCCCTACGAGCTGCTGCGCGATGGCGAGGCCCAGGCCCACGCCGCCGTGGCGGCGCGTGCTCGAGACGTCGACCTGCTGGAAGGGCTCGAAGATCCGCCTGCGGTCCGACGCCGGGATCCCGGGACCGGTGTCGCTGACGCTGAAGCGCACCTGGGCGGGCGCGCCCGGGACGGGCATGGCTCGGATCACGACGCCGCCCGCGGGAGTGAACTTGATCGCGTTGCTGACGAGGTTGAGCAGGACCTGCTGCAGGCGGTTCGGATCACCCACCACACGGTGAGGGAGCCGCTGGTCGACGTGCACGGACAGCTCGAGATTCGCCTGGCGCGCGCTGGCCCAGAGCAGCTCGGCCGCGTCTGCGACGCAGCTGCGCAGATCGAAGGCGACGCGCGTGAGCTCGAGCCGCCCGGCCTCCATTCGCGAGTAGTCGAGGATGTCGCTGAGCAGCGAGAGCAGGAGCTCGCCCGAGCGCCGCGCGGTCTCGACGTACTCGCGCTGTCGGTCATCCAGGGACGTCCCTGCCAGCACGTCCGTCATGCCCAGCACGCCGTTCAGCGGCGTGCGCACCTCGTGGCTGACTGCGGCGAGGAAACGGGCCTTGGCGCCGGCGGCCGCCTCCGCCGCCTCTCGGGCCTTGAGCAGCTCGGCCTCGGCCATCTTGTGCTGCGTGATGTCGGCGGCCAGGCACACCACCTCGATCCCGCTGGTGCCCGCGACGGGCGGCAGGCGGCCGGCCGACACGACGACGGGCACCACTCTCCCGTCGAACGCGTGCAGACCCAGCTCGACCTCGGTCACCGAGCTGTCGCGACGGGCGGGATCCAGCACGCGCTCGCGGAAGGCCCGCTCGCCCTCGGCGAACATCGCACCGGCCGGTTGGCCGATCATCTGCTCCGCGGCGATCCCGCGAACGCGGAGCACCGCGGGGTTCGCGCGCTGGACACGTCCATCCCCGTCCACGACGAAGAGCCACTCGCTCATGCCGGCGATCAGCGAGTCCACGTAGGCCTTGTCCACGAGCTGCGCTCGCTGTCGAGCCAGATCCTCGACCATCCGATCGAAGCTGCGCGAGAGCGAACCGATCTCGTCGCCGGAGGAGGATTCCAGGCGAACGGCGAGGTTTCCGCCGGCGACGCGTCGCGCGGCCGCCTCGAGCTCCAGGACCGGCCGCGTGAGACGGGCCGACCCCATGAGCGCGAGCACGAACGCCAGCAGGGCGACACCTCCGCCGACTCCCAGGACGGCGCCGCGCAGCCGGTCGATCGGCGCGAAGGCGACGGCCGCTTCCTCGACCACCAGCACGGACCATCCGGCCGGGCTCGAGGAGTGCGCGAAGCCGACCAGGTGGCGCACGCCACCGATGCTCTCGACCAGGTGGCCCCGTCGCTGCCCGCTCCTCAGGGTGTTCGCCAGGGCCGTCTCGATCGGCCGGTGCAGGATCCGCTCTGGTCGTGACGAGGGCACCGAAGCCACGATGCCGTCTCGCGTCACGAGCACGATCCCGGCTTGCCCGTCCACGAGCCGCGCCTCGCTGTGGAGGCGCTGGACGACGGGGACGAGATCCCAGGTGACCGTGAGCGTACCGATGACCTGTCGCTCGTCGAAGTGGGCCCGGACCGGAAAGGAGCAGGTCAGGAGCAAGAGCGCCTCGTCCTCGGGCCCGTCGCTCCGGCAGGCTTGGCGCGAGTCGTCGTACCCGGCCCCCGCCGCTCTCGCGGCCGTTCCGATCCTGTCCGGGTGGCTGGCGGCGACCACTCGCCCGGCAACGTCCGCCACGACGGCCCGTCGCAGGTGAGGCTGCGCCCGCGCTTCGGCGACTAGGAACGAAGACACGCGCCCGTCCATGTCGTCAGTGAGCACGTCCTGCATGCGGTCGTTCGCCGCCCAGGCGAGCGCGTCGCCGTAGAGGGCCAGCACCTCGCGGTCGAGGGCCTCGATCACGCGCACGGCTTCGAGCTCGAAGAGCTGGCCGAGGCTCGAGGCGATTGCCTCTCGCCCGCCTCGGTAGGCGAGCAGGCCCAGGACGGCGATCGAGCCCAGCGGCAGCGCCAGGAACGGCACGAGCAGCTTGGTGCGGATGCGCATGCGCGATCCTATCGCCCGAAGGTTAGCAGGTAGTCGGTCTCACCCGGCCGACGACCCGCGATTCGGACGACCTTCACGCTCGCGTCGACCGTGCTCGCATCGACCACAGCGAGCGCGTTTGGCGCTCGTGACACGATCCGATGAGCTTCGGCGCCTGACGCGACGACACGCGGGAAGGCGGGGATCTCGCCCGCGTACAGCTTGCCCAGGTAGTAGCGCCGCAGCTCGTCCTCGGTCATCTTGAGCGCCCGCCTGAGCAGCACCTCCTTTTCCGGCGACCCGCTCTCGGGAAGCAGGAGGTAGATGCGGCCACCGCCGCTCCACCGCTGGCGCACCATCAGCAGGATCTCACGCAGGTCGACCGCGCTGACATTGGTTACCGGGTTCAGCGGGTGGACGATCAGGACGAGCTCGCGCGCGGCGCATTCCGAGGCGATCAGGACGCCGGCCGACACGAGCACGGCGACGCTTCGCTTGAGCATCGTCAGAAGGTGAATGCCACTTGGACGGCTGCCGCGCCGAAGCTGGCGTCCGGCAACTTGCTGTGACTGGCCTCGACCTTGATCGCGACCAGACTCCAGGGATCGATGCGCAGGCCCAGCGTGTGCTTCTCGATGTCGCGCGTCGCCTCGTCGTAATAGGGATCTTCCTCGTCGCGATCGACCCAGTCGTAACGGTAGTACGGCTTGACGAGGCCGAGCCGCCAGGCCGCCTGCGCGTAGAGGCCACTGCTCGTCCACACTAGGCTGCGCGCGCGATCCTCGTGCCGGACGTCGAACGCTTCCGCGAGCACCTCGAGCCGCGACCGCTGCACGGCCAGGAAGCCGCCCAGGATCCGCTCACTCAGCTCGTTCGGCCTGCTCGGGTCGCCCGGCTTCGCCGGGATGTCGTCGAAGACGGCGGCGCCGCCCACCTGCAGCCAGGGCCAGGCCTTGGGCGAGAGCCCGACCCAGAACGCGACTGCCTTGGAGCCGTTCGCGTCCTGGACGGTCGCGACCTCCCGCGGCTCGACGTCACGACCGTTGGTGAGGCTCGCGGCGTACTCCAGGCGCACCGGAGACACCGACGTGGTTCCCGAGAGGCGGATGCCCACCTCGTGCACTGGAAGGAAGCCGCCGCCCTCGTCCTCGAAGCGGTAGACCTCGGGCCGGAAGGCCGGAGTCGGCAGCCATGCCCCGTGATGGTAGGTCTGGTTCCAGTAGCCGAGCATCGTGTGCATCCGGCCGATCGAGATGCTGGCCGCGTCGGCCGGGGAGTAGCGAATCTGGAAGCGCTCCACCTCGGCGATCTGCGCCTCTTCGCCTTCGGGCACCTCGAGCACGATCTCCGCCAGCACGCTGAGGTTGAGCGCGAGCTCGGACGTCACGAACAGATCGAGCTGGCCGACCGAGAATGTGTTCGGGACCTCGTCGCGCCGCGACTGCCAGTCGATGTTGCCGAAGAGGCGAACGACCAGCGAGGGCGTGGTCGGCTCGATCTCGTCCGCCGGAACCGGCGGGGCTTGCTGCGCCTCGGCGCTCGGCGGCAGGCCGAGCCGGATCGCAGCGGCCGCCACCACGATCGCCGCGTTTCGACGGCTTCGTCTGGCCCACATCACGGAGCGTTGAGGCTATGGCCGCACTCGCTCCGCTGTCAACCGCAACCGTCAAACAAATGCACAGGCGCCAACTCTTCTGGCTGCGCGGGACCACACACACCGCGACACAGTGCCGGTTCCGTACCGCGCCATTGACAACGCGAACGCGGCTCTCTAGACTCGCCCCACTTCCTCCAGCCAGGACACTATATTCGACCGCGTGCGTCGGACCGTAGTGGTGACGGCGGACCCGATTTTCGGCTCCTCTTCGTGGAGCGAGCGCCGCTTTTCCGCGGCCTCGACGTCGCTCAATGCCGGGAGCTGCTGCGGGACGCTCGTGACCAGCGAGTCCTTCGCAAGAAGAGCTTCTTCGCGCAGGGAGATCCCGCCGTCGACGTGATGCTGCTGTGCGCCGGGCGCCTCAAGCTGACTCAAGTCGCTGCGAGCGGCGCGCAGCTGATCCTGCGGCTCACCGGCCCGGGCGAGGTGTTCGGGGCGGTCGAATGCGCGGGCGGCGGCACCTATCCGGTCAGCGCCGTGGCCCTGGAGCCGAGCCACGCGCTCGTCTGGAAACGGGAGACATTTGGCGCTTTCGCCGAGCAGCACCCCGTGCTTCTGCGCAACTCGGTCCGCATCGTCTCCCAGCACATGCGCAGCCTCGAGGAGCGCTGTGGCGAGCTGGCCACCCAGCGGGTGCCTCAGCGTGTCGCCCAGACGCTGCTCCGCCTGGTGGCCCAGATCGGTCAGCCCGTTCACGAAGGAGTCCTGGTCTCTCTCACGCGCGAGGAGCTGGCTCAGATCGCCGGTACGACGCTCTTCTCCGTCAGCCGGCTCTTCGGCGAATGGGAGTCGAAGGGCCTCGTGAAGCCGCGCAGGGAGGGGGTGGTCGTCACCGACGCCCAGGGCCTGGCCCGCCTCATCGACGGCACCGGACTGCGGGCGGCCGCCAGCGGCCTCGCCGCCTTCGAGTAGCACCGAGGCGCGCCTGGTCGGCTGAGTCGCGGCCGTCGCGGCCCTATACTCGCCGGCAAGGCCCAGAACGAGTGAGCCGCTCCTCCTGCCGCGCCGCCGCCGCCCTCGTGCTGCTGGGCCTCGCCGCGCCCGCGGCGCGCGCCGGCGAGCCGACCGTGTTCTTCGGCGGCCGCCTCCGCATCGGCGGCGAGATCAGCGGCACGATCGCGCCCGAGGACGAGGGCTTCTTCAACTACACAGACTACGAGACGAGCACGCTGCAGCTGTTCCGCGTCGACCTCCTGGCCGAGGCGAGGCTCGCGCGCTGGGCGTCGCTCCTGTTCGAAGGCCGGATGGACAACCTGGCTGATCCGCGCGTCTACGCGCTCTTCCTGCGGGTGCGGCCGTGGGAGTCGCGCGAGTTCGACGTGCAGGCGGGCCTGGTGCCGCCCGTGTTCGGCGCGTTTCCGCGCCGGCGCTACGCGCTCGACAACCCGCTGCCGAGCCTGCCGCTCGCCTACCAGTACCTCACCACGGTCCG
>DATBSL010000337.1:0-3963 GCA_036559805.1 Vicinamibacteria bacterium | reverse complement strand
GAGCAGAAGTGCTCGTCGTGGCCGGCCACCCGCGCCACGAGCGCGCTCGAGCGCGGGATGTGGGTGTGGCAGACGCGGTCGAGGACCAGGTCCTCGACCGGCAGCGATCGCGGGCCGGGGCGCTTCGTCTGCTGCCGATCGCCGCCGCCGAAGAACGCGGCGAGCGTGCGCAGCAGCAGGCGGATCACCAGCAGCCAGAACAGCGCGAGCGTCGCCAGCAGGAAACCGCGGATCACGCTTGCAGAATAGCACCATCGCCGCGGCGCGATCCGGTAGAATCCGCGGCGACGGACCATGCGCTCGTCCAGGCGCCGACCCGAGGGAGGTGCGCCGTGATCAAGCTCAAGAAGGTGCTGGTCCCGACCGACTTCTCGGACAGCGCACGCCACGCTTTCGCCTACGGCGTCTCGTTCGCGAGCGAGTACAAGGCCGAGCTGGTGCTGCTGCACGTCGTCGAGAACCTGACGGTGGGCTACGCGAGCGACCTGTTCCCGGTGCCGATGGCCGAGGTGTTCCAGGAGATCTCGGGCTACGCCAGGGCCGAGCTCGCGAAGCTCGCCGAGGAGGCCAGGAAGCGCGGCGTCGCGGTGAGCGAGCTGGTGGCGCAGGGCAAGCCGTCCGCCGAGATCATTCGCCACGCGGCCGAGAACGCCGTGGACATGATCGTGCTCGGCACGCACGGCAAGGGCATGCTCGACCAGGCGCTCTTCGGCTCGACCACCGAGCGCGTCGTGCGCCGGGCCCCGTGCCCCGTGCTCACGGTGCGAAATCCGGAGCACGAGTTCGTCGACTTCGACTAGTCCCAGCTCACCCCGGACCAGCGCATGAGCACGGTGCCGACCGTGAAGCCGGCGCCGACAGCCGCGAGCAGCACCAGGTTCCCCGGCTCGAGCCGCTTCTCGTCGAGTGCCGTCTTGAGCGCGAGCGGAATCGTGGCCGCCGTGGTGTTGCCGTACTGGCGGATGTTCTTGATCACCTTGGCCTCGGGCAGCCCCAGGCGCTGCTGGGCCGCCTCGATGATTCGGATGTTGGCCTGGTGCGGCACGAACAGGTCGAGATCGTCGCCGGTCTTGCCGTTGCGCTTCAGGATCGCCTCGCTGCTGTCGGCGAACTTGCGCACGGCGTACTTGAAGACGTGCTGGCCCTGCTGCCGGATGTAGTGCAGCCCCGCGTCCACGGTCTCGTGCGTCGCCGGCTTGAGGCTGCCGCCGCCGGTCATGTACAGGTAGCAGGCGCCCGAGCCGTCCACCTCGTGCGCGAAGTCCAGGATTCCGGTGCCGTCCTCGCGCGGCTCGAGGATCACGGCTCCGGCGGCGTCGCCGAACAGCACGCAGGTGGTGCGGTCCTTGTAGTCGAGGATCGCGGTCATCACGTCGGCGCCGATCACCATCACCTTCTTGTGGCGCCCGGTCTCGACGAACTGCGCGCCGATCGTGAGCGCGTACACGAAGCCGGAGCAGGCGGCCGAAACGTCGAAGGCCCAGGCGCGGCTCGCCCCGATCTTGTCCTGGACCAGGCAACCGGTGGCGGGGAACAGCATGTCGGGCGTCACGGTCGCGACGATGATCAGGTCGAGCTCGGAAGCCTCGATCCCGCGCCGGCGCAGCGCCTCGCGCGCCGCCTCGGCCGCGAGGACGCTCGTCGGCGTGCCGGGCTCGACGTAGTGGCGCGTCTCGATCCCGGTGCGCGTCCGGATCCACTCGTCGGAGGTGTCCACGAACTTGGCGAGGTCGTGGTTGCTCACGACCCGCTCGGGCAGGTACGTCCCGAGCGCGGTGATCGCGGCCCGTCTCTGGCTCATCGCGGCTGTCCTCGTTCTCGAAGCCCCGTCATGCGGCCGTCGTGCGCGGCGGGCAATCCGTCAATTAGAAACGCCAGCCCCCGAGGGGTCAAGCGGGACGCGGGGCGGGGAGCCGTGGCGCGCGCGCCTCGGTGTATGCTCGAAGCTCGCCCGATGAAGAACGTCCGCGTCCCCCTGCCGGTGCTCGCTAGCGCGGCGCCGCTCGTCGAGTGCACCGCGTGCGCGCGCTGCTGCACCTACGTCGGCGTGGGGATCAACGCCCCCACCACGGCGCGGCTCGCGACCGACGTGCTCTGGTACCTGTACCACGAGAACGTCAGCGTCTACGCCGACGCCGACGGCGAGTGGTCGGTGCTGTTCGAGACCCGCTGCCGCAACCTGGGCGAGGACCGGCGCTGTGCCGTCTACCAGAGCCGCCCGCACGTCTGCCGCAGCTTCGACAACCGCAGCTGCGACGTGAACGACCCGAGCGAGCAGGCGCTGAGCTTCGCCGAGCCGCGCGTTTTCCTGGCCTGGCTCGAGAAGACGAAGCCGCGCCTCTACGCGCGGGTCGCGCAGGGCTTCGTGCCCGAGCGCTTGAGACGCCTGCCGCGGACCCGTACGGCGCGCGCCGCACGCGCCGTGGCGCGCCGGGCGAGGAGCTGAAGCACCCATGGCCGACGACAAGCCCCTGGTGGGCATCCTGATGGGCAGCAAGTCCGACTGGGAGGTGATGAAGGCGGCGAGCGAGACGCTCGCGCGCTTCGACGTCACCCACGAGTGCCGCGTGCTGTCGGCACACCGCACGCCCGCGGCCACGATCGAGTACGTCTCCACGGCCGAGACGCGCGGCCTCGAGGTGATCATCGGCGCCGCCGGCGGGGCCGCTCACCTGGCAGGCGTGGTGGCGGCGCACACGCTCCTGCCGGTGCTGGGGGTGCCGATGGAGAGCGCCTCGCTCAAGGGCCTCGACTCGCTGCTCGCCACGGTCCAGATGCCGGGCGGCATCCCGGTCGGCACGCTCGCGATCGGCAAGCCGGGCGCCACGAACGCGGCGCTGCTCGCGGTCGCGATCCTGGCCAACAGCCGCCCGGCGCTGCGCGCGACGCTGCGCGCCTTCCGCGAGGAGCAGACGGCCAAGGTCCTCAAGGAAACGCTGCCCTGACGAGCCGGTCGTGAAGGCGCTCGTCATCGGCGGCAACCGCTTCCTGGGCCACGAGCTCGCGCTGCGGCTCGTGGCCGCCGGCCACGCGGTCACCGTCTTCAATCGCGGAACGCTCGCCGACGCGCTCGGCAGCCGGGTCGAGCGGCTGCGCGGCGACCGCAAGACGGCGGACTTCGAGCGGCTGATGGCGGGACGCAGCTTCGACGCGGCCGTCGACTTCGCCGCCTTCGACGCGGCCGACGGCCGACGCGCGGCGGAGGTCCTCACCGGCCGCGTCGCGCACTACGTCGCGGTCAGCACGGGCCAGGTGTACCTGGTGCGCGCCGCGTGCCCGCGCCCGGCGCGCGAGAGCGACTACGAAGGCGCCCTGCTGGAGGCGCCGCAGGACGCATTCGACCGCGGCCAGTGGGACTATGGAATGCACAAGCGCGGGCTCGAGGACGAGCTCGCGCGCGCGTTCCGCGAGCGCGGCTTCCCGGCGACGCGCCTGCGCATCCCGATGGTGAGCGGAGAGCGCGACCACTTCCGGCGCGTCGAGCGCTACCTGTGGCGGCTCATGGACGGCGGGCCGCTCCTCATCCCCGGCGGCGGCGGGCACCTGACGCGGCACGTCTACTCGGGCTCGGTGGTGAAGGCCATCCTCGCCCTGCTCGGGAACGCGGCGAGCTTCGGGCGCGCCTACAACCTGGCGCAGGACGAGACTCCCACGCTCGTCGAGCTGCTCACGACGCTCGCGGCCGCCCTCGGCGCCCGCCCGCGCTTCGTGGACGCGAGCCACGAGTCGATCGCGGCGGCGGGCCTCGACGCGCTTCTGCTCTCGCCCTTCAGCGGCCGCTGGATGTCCTTCATCGACCCCGGCCTCGCGAAGGCCGAGCTGGGCTTCCGCCACGACCCCCTCGGCACCTACCTCGACAAGATCGTGACGTCGTTCCTGGCGAATCCACCGCAAGCGCCACCACCAGGGTACGAACACCGAGCAACGGAGTTGCATCTCGCCAATGGGGGAGTTTGAGGGGGC
>DATBSL010000336.1:0-2189 GCA_036559805.1 Vicinamibacteria bacterium | reverse complement strand
GGATGCGCTCGCCGGCCTGGATCGCTGGAAGGCCCGGCACCCGGAGGCCGCCGCGGAGCTCCTGGCGGCCGACGTGCTCGTGGACTCGATGCGCGGGCGTTCGAGCACCTGGACGCGCGTGCGTGTCAACCTCGAGCACGTGCCCGAGGCGCTGCGGCCACCCCAGGAGGCCCTCGACCCCGACTACGACCCGTGGCACGGGTTCAGCGTTCCGGCCGGCGACCGACCACGTCGATCGCGTCGCGGGGAATGAGCGTCACGGCGAACCTCTCAGGCCTCCGAGAGTAGCGCGGCGAGCGCCGCTTCGTCGCTCGCCTCCATCGCCGCCTCCGCGCGCAGGCTGAGCCGGTCGCGGCCCACGGTCACGAGAGCTCTCACCTGTCCCCCCTTCGAGTACCACGCGGCGAAGTCCGCGGATTCCAGGCTGCCGCGCGTCTCGATGCGGTCCCACGCCGCGGCATGGCCGACCGAGGCGAGCGTCAGGTCGTAGTGCTGGCTCCAGAAGAACGGGACGTCCCGATAGCCGCCGCCGCCCAGCAGCGCGCGCGCGACGGCCTGGCCCTGCCGCTCGGCCACCACGAAGTGCTCGATGCGGACCTCACCGCTGCGCGGATCGGGATAACAGGCCACGTCGCCGGCCGCATGGACGTGCGCGTCGCTCGTGCGCAGGCGTGCGTCGACCAGGATGCCGTTCCCCACCTTCAGCCCCGCGGCCTCCGCGAGCCCGGTACGCGGCACGACTCCGATGCCCACCACGACGAGATCGGCGGCGAGCCGCGTGCCGTCGTCGAGCTCGACCCCCCGCTCGTCGATCGACTTCGGCTTCTTCTGCAGGTGGAAGCGCACGCCGTGCGCCTCGTGCCGCTTCCGGACGAACGCGCCGATCTCGTCCCCCAGGATGCGCGCGAGCGGGATGGCTTCGGGTCCGACGACGTCCACCTCCAGCCCGCGCTGCCGCAGCGAAGCGGCCGCCTCGAGGCCGATGAAGCTGGCGCCGACCACGACGACGCGTGAAGCGGCTGCCGCACGCGCGACGAGCTCCCGGCTGTCGGCCAGCGTCCGCAGGACGCGCACGTGAGGCCGGTCGCTCCCCGGGATCGCGAGCCGGCGGGGCTCGGCTCCCGTCGCCAGGACGAGGGCGCCGTAGCTCAGCGCTCGCCCGCTCGTGAGCGTGACGCGGCGCGCCCCGAGGTCGAGCTTCAGCGCCGCGTCGTCCGGGACGAGCTCGATCCGGTGCTCGGCGTAGAACTCCGGCCCACGCAGCGGAATCCATTCCTCGGGCGCGTTGCCGGACAGGTAGTCCTTGGACAGGTTGGGGCGGTCCACCGGCCCAGGAGGCTCGGCACCCACGAGAAAGACGGGCGCCTCGTAGCCCTCGCGACGCAGGGTCTCTGCGCACGCCGCTCCCGCGGGCCCCGCGCCGACGATCACGACGGAGTCGGGCCCCTGACGCGGCTGAGCGGGCTTCTCAGGTGTTTCGCGAGGCCCTCGCACGTAGACCCGTGGACCCTTCCGCTCGACGGCGAAAGCCGTGACCGGGTTCAAGGCCGGCGCCGCCACGGCGTGGCCCGTGCGGAGGCTGAAGCAGGCGTGGTGCCAGGGGCAACGGATCGTGTCGCCGACCACCAGCCCGTCCGCGAGCGGCCCCGCGTAGTGGGTGCACGTCGCACCGATCGCGAAGGCCTGGTCGCCCCGGCGCACGAGGACGACGGCTTCGCCCCGCGCGTGCCCTAGCAGCGGCTGCCCTTCGGCGAGCGCGTCCCAGTCCACGCCGCCCTGCTCGAGGTCCGGACCGCTCAACGGCTTGTCTTCGCCGCTCATGCCCACCTCCGCTACGGACTCGCCCCCATCAGGAGCTCCTGAAGATCTGAGCGAGCTCGGCGGGAGGCGTGACGTCGAGCTGGTCGTAGCGGCAGTCCTCGGGCCGCTTGTCGGAGCGCCAGCGCTGGAACACGGCCGCGTGGCGGAAGCGGTCTCCCTGCAGGTGGTCGTACTTGACCTCGCACACGCGCTCGATGCGCAGCGGCTCCCACGACAAGTCCTTGCCCGCGCTCCAGCGGCTCTGGCCTCCCGGCATGCGCTGGCTGCCGTCCGCCATCTCCGCCCACTGGCGCCAGGGGTGCGACGCGAGCGCGCCGTCGCGCAGCGGCGCGAGCTCTTCCACGAGCTGCTTTCTCGCGAGCATGGTG
>DATBSL010000335.1:0-2913 GCA_036559805.1 Vicinamibacteria bacterium | reverse complement strand
GGTCGCGCGCGTGGTGGCGTCCTTCCTGTACCGGACCGAGCGCCACGACCTCGTCACGTTCGGCGCCGTCCCCATCGTGCTCGCGCTGATCGCCCTCGTAGCCTGTGTCGTCCCCGCGTATCGCGCATCGCGCCTGGACCCGGCGCCGGTCTTGCGCGGGGAGCCCTGAGGCCGCAGGCGCCGTTCTAGCGACCGCTGGTGCGGACCGCGCAGTAGCCCTTGTCGCGAACGCTCTGGCAGTCGACCTGATAGGCCGGCTCCAGCGGCAGGTCGAAGCCTTCCTGGAAGGTGGCCGGAGACTGGCAGCCGGCGTCTCCGCTCGTGTCGGCGCCGACCATGACCTGGATCCTGCCTCCCGTCGGGTGCAGCCAGCAGCAGGCCGCATGCTCGACCGCCCATTTGAAATCCTGGTCACCCTCCGAGCCGCGCCCGCGGCCAAAATCGGTGTCGAGAATCCCCTTCACGAAGGGCCGCGAGCCGCTCTCGCTTCCGGGCGCGCATTGTCCCGGCAGCTTTCGACTCCAACGCTCGGTCCAGGCGGCGCGCACGCAGTGCGCGATCGCGTCCCTTGCGGCGCGGCGGCAGTCATTGGCGTGAGCCCTGTTCCTGCAGCTGCCGCGACCCTCGAACTGCCAAAGCGTCGAGAGCTTGCCGTCGGCAATGATCTGGATCGCGGCGCTGCAGCCGCGCCATTCGCGCGCGGCCGCATCCCCAGCGACGAACGACGAGAGGACTGCTGCGAGGGTGATCGTCCGTTTCATCCTGAACCTCCACTCGGATCGTTCAACCGGCCATTCCTGTTGTAGATACGCCTGCCGCTGCCGGAGACCCTCACCTATCCGCGGAACAAGCCGTAGAGCGTCTACGTCTATAGGCTGTAGAATGTCTACTACCCCAGCGCAGCCCACCGAACGTCCCATGGTTTCCAGGCTCCGGACCGCGAGTTGGGTGCTGCTCGCGATCGTCGGCGGGCTCACCCTCCTGTTCAGCCTCGTCTCGTCCTTCCACGCATACGGCGGCAACTACGCGATCGGAGGCCTGCCGGTCGCGGAGGTGGCGGGGGGCCGGGACGGCATCCTCACGGCGCTGCGCGGGATTCGCGGCACGTCGGCGGCCTTCGGCGCCGCCTTCGCGGTCCTGTTCCTGGGCACAGTGCTCGGTCCCTACCGCAGCGGCGACACTCGCGCGTGGTGGACGATCCTGCTCGCCACGCTGGCGATCGCCCTGATCGTGCTCGCCCGCGTTCCGACCCTGGGCGTGGCTTTCGGACAGGGGGGCACGTCCTTGGCCTTCACGCTCGGTGGGATCATCCTGCTCGGGCTGCTCCTCGACGTGGGCCGGCTGAGCCGGCCGTAGGCTCTCGACCATGGCTGAAACTCCAGAGGATCGAAGGCTCGAGCTGCTGCAGGGCACGCTCGACATGCTGGTCCTGCGCATCCTCCAGTGGGGGCCGCAGCACGGCCACGGGATCGGGCAGACCATCCGATCGCAGTCGGAAGACCTGCTGCGCGTCGAGACCGGCTCGCTCTACCCCGCGCTCCACCGGCTCGAGAAGCGCGGCTGGCTCAAGGCCGAGTGGGGCGTGAGCGAGGCCAACCAGAAGGCGAAGTTCTACCGGCTGACGCCTGCCGGCAAGGCGCAGCTCACGCGCGAGCAGGACCGCTGGTCGCTGCTCGTCGAGGCGATCGGGCGCGTGATGAAGCCCGCGCCCGCCAGCGAGGACTAGATGCGGCCCGGCTCGAACGAGCTCGACGACGAGATCCGCGGGCACCTCGCGCTCAGCATCCAGGAGCGGATCGCGCGCGGCGAGGACCCCGAGGCGGCCCGCCTCGCGGCGATGAAGGAGTTCGGGAACCTGCTCCGGACGCAGGAGACGATGCGGGAGGTCTGGCGCCCGCGCTGGGTCGAAACCGCGCTCGAGTTCCTGCAGGACGTACGGGTGGCGATGCGCTCGCTCCGGCACACGAGGGGCCTGGCCGCGACCGTCGCGCTGATGCTCGCGCTCGGGATCGGCGCCAACGCCGCCGTCTTCAGCGTCGTGCGCCAGGTGCTGTTCCGCCCGCTCGTCAATCGCGAGGCGGACCGCATCGTCTACGTCCGGCAGAGCGCCCCCGGCCTCGGCGCCGAGAACACGACCTTCTCGATGGCCGAGGTCCGCGAACTGCGCGCCGCCTCGACCGCGATCGGCGCCTTCGGCGACTTCTCCACGATCGACTTCACGATGGTCGGCTTCGGCGAACCGCGCGTCGTGAAGGCGGGCGTCGTCTCCGGCTCCTACTTCGAGGTGATGGGCCTGCGGCCCGTGCTCGGGCGCTTGATCGGACCCGGGGACGACGGGCCCCGTGCGGCGCCCGTGGCGGTCCTGACCCACCGCTTCTGGACGAGCTCGCTCGACCGCGACGAGTCGGTGATCGGCAAGACCGTCCGGCTCGGCTCGCGCAACGCCACGGTGATCGGCGTCCTCGAGCCGTCCCTGCCGTACCCGGCCGACACCCAGCTCGTGGCCAACATCGTGACGAGCCCGCACCACCTCGGGGCGACCATGGTCAACGAGCGCACCCACCGCATGACGGAGCTCTTCGGGCGGCTCTTGCCCGGCGCCACGATCGAGTCCGCGCGCGCCGAGCTCGAGGCCGCGCATGCCGCGATGATGCGGCAGTACCCCGAGGCCTACGCGCCGAGCGCACGCACCGCTCTCGTGGTCCGGCCGTTCCGCGACCAGGTGACGGCGCCTGCGCGCCCGATCCTGCTGACGCTGCTCGCCGCGGCCGGTGTGGTGTTCGCGATCGCCTGCTCGAACGTCGCCAACCTGATCCTGGCGCGCACCGTGCGGCGCGAGAGCGAGCTGGCCGTGCGCGCCGCGCTCGGCGCGAGCCGGGCCGCGCTGCGGCGCATGCTGCTCGCCGAGAGCCT
>DATBSL010000334.1:0-7153 GCA_036559805.1 Vicinamibacteria bacterium | reverse complement strand
GCGCGCGAGGCGGAGGAGGTCGAGAAGCTGGGGATCGGCGGGGTGATCCTGTTCGGGCTGCCGGAAGCGAAGGACGCGTCGGGCAGCGAGGGCTACGCGGACGACGGAGTCGTGCAGCGGGCCGTGCGCGCGATCCGCGCGACCTGCAAGGAGCTGCTGGTCGTGACCGACGTGTGCTTGTGCGAGTACACCTCGCACGGGCACTGCGGCGTCGTGGACGAGGGCGAGGTGCAGAACGACCCCACGCTCGAGCTCATCGCGCGCATGGCGGTCTCGCACGCGAAGGCGGGCGCGCACCTGGTCGCGCCCTCCGACATGATGGACGGACGCGTGGGCGCCGTCCGCAAGGCCCTCGACGCCTCCGGGTTCGCCGCGCTGCCGATCCTCGCGTACGCCGCGAAGTACGCGTCGGCCTTCTACGGGCCGTTCCGCGAGGCCGCGGACTCGGCGCCGCAGTTCGGCGACCGCCGCGGCTACCAGATGGACCCGGCCAACGTGCGTGAGGCGCTGCGCGAGGTGCGGCTCGACGTCGAGGAAGGCGCCGACATCGTGATGGTCAAGCCCGCGCTGCCCTACCTCGACGTGATCCGCGCAGTTGCCGAGACGGTCGACCGGCCGGTGGCGGCGTACAACGTCTCGGGCGAGTACGCGATGGTCAAGGCGGCGGCGGCGAAAGGCTGGATCGACGAGGAGCGGATCGTGCGCGAGCTGCTCACCTCGATCCGCCGCGCCGGGGCCGACGTGATCCTCACCTACCACGCCAAGGATTTCGCGAGCCGGGCCTAGGCGCATGACGCGTTCCGAGGAGCTGTTCGCGCGCGCGCAGGCGGTGATTCCCGGTGGCGTGTCGAGCCCGGTGCGCGCGTTCAAGGCCGTCGGCGGCTCGCCTTTGTTCGTGGCCCGCGCCGAGGGCGCCCGCTTCTGGGATGAAGACGGCCGGCCCTTCATCGACTACGTCGGCTCGTGGGGGCCGATGATCCTGGGGCACGCGCAGCCGGCCGTGGTCGAGGCCGTGCGCGCGGCCGCCAGCCGCGGCACGTCGTACGGAGCGCCCTGCGCGGGCGAGGTGGAGCTCGCCGAACGCGTCGTGCGCCACGTGCCCTCGATCGAGAAGCTGCGCTTCGTCTCGTCCGGAACCGAGGCCACCATGAGCGCGCTGCGCGTCGCGCGCGGCTTCACCGGCCGGCGCAAGATCCTGAAGTTCGACGGCTGCTACCACGGACACGCCGACTCGCTGCTGGTTGCGGCGGGCTCCGGCGTCGCCACGCTGGGCATCCCCGGATCGCCCGGCGTGCCCGAGGGGACCGTCGCCGACACGCTCGTGGCGCCGTTCAACGACGTGTCCGCAGTCGAGGCCGCCGTCGCCGCGCACGGCCGCGACCTCGCCGCGATCATCGTCGAGCCCGTGTGCGGGAACATGGGCACGGTCGCTCCCGGGCCCGGCTATCTCCAGGCCTTGCGCGAGATCTCGCGGGCGAACGGCACGCTGCTCGTCTTCGACGAGGTGATGACCGGCTTCCGCGTCGCGCTGGGCGGGGCGCAGGGCGCCTACGGCGTGCGGCCGGACATGACCTGCCTCGGCAAGATCGTGGGCGGCGGGCTGCCGGCCGCGGCCTACGGCGGGCGCGCCGACGTGATGGCCGTCGTCGCGCCGGACGGGCCGGTCTACCAGGCGGGAACGCTTTCGGGAAACCCGCTGGCGATGGCCGCCGGCGTCGCGATGCTCGACCTGCTGGCGCGGCCCGGAACCTACGAGGCGCTCGAGGCGGCGAGCGCGCGGCTCGAGGCGGGCCTGCGGCAGAGCGCGCGCGCCGCTTCATGCACGGTGACGCTCAACCGCGTCGGGTCGATGCTCACCGTCTTCTTCTGCGCGGGGCCGGTCACCGACTACGCGACGGCGAAGGCCTCGGACACGAAGCGCTTCGCCCGCTTCTTCCACGCGATGCTCGAGCGCGGCGTGTACCTGCCTCCCGCGCAGTACGAAGCGGCCTTCGTCTCGCTCGCTCACGGCGAGGCGGAGATCGACGCGACCGTCACGGCGGCCCGCGAGGCGTTCGAGGCCGCGGCCTAGGCGGCGCCCGCCGGACGCGGTCGCGCCCCGGAGCTCACTCCCGCGCCAGCACGACGTCCGCCAGGTTCCGGGTGTCCCCACCGCCGTCCCGGCCGTCCAGGCCGACGCTCCAGATTCGGACCGACGGCCCGTCCGGCGCGAAGCGCAGCGTCCCCTCGGGCGCGAACGGATCGCGCGGCAGCCGCGCCGTCGCGACACCCGGATAGCGGCCGGTCTCGAGTCGAAGCGCTTCGAGCGCCAGCGAGGCCTGCGCGAGGCGGAAATGAGCGAGCCCGCGCCGCGCCAGCCCGAGCAGCTGCTGAGTCGAGTCGCTGCCGTCGTAGCGGACGCCGGAGAGGCTCCTGCGGATCGGGTTGAAGCTCGCACCCGCGCGGGCCTCGACTTCCGCCGCGAGCCGCGCACAGCGAATGGCGTCGTCCGCCGCGAGCGCCTGCTCGCGCTCGCGATGAAAAGCGTCGGCGACCCAGACGCCGTCGGCGGCCAGCGCCCGATACGGAACCAGCCACGCCAGCAGGGGCGGCTCGCGCAGCCCTGCCTGCGCCGGGCTCCGCGCGATCGTTCGCTCCATCTTCCCGAGCAGCAGCCGGGAGCCGCGCTCGCCGTCGGCGAAGCTGACCCGGAAAGGCTCGAGACGGCTGCGTTCGCTCTCGACGCGCGCCAGCGTCGCGCGGTCGAGCTTCTGCGAGAGGACCAGCCGGCCCAGCGCGTTGAGGGCGGCTTCCTCGAGGCGAAACGCGACGAGCGCGCGCAGCAAAGGGCCGGCGGAGACGTCGGAGGCGACGCGGACCGCGTCCAGATAGCACGACGCGGCCTCCTTCAAGTCGCCTTTCTGCGCGCGCTCGTGGCAGGCCACGACCAGCGCTCCGCCGAGCCAGCGCACGCTCGCCCACGGCCTGTCCCCGGCCAGCGCCTCGGGATCGAACACGAGCCCGAGGCTCGAGCGACGGCAGCCCGCCGCGGCACGCACTTCGGCGACGTCCCGCGCGCGCCGCGCGACCAGCTCCCGCACCTTGCCCGGAATCGGCGCGAAGGGCCCGTGGCTGGCGGCCGCGTCGAGCGCGAAGAGGTCGGGGTGCGAGGGCAGCGAGGCGCTGTCGGCCCGCAAGCGCGCGATGACCGCCTCGTAGCGCGGCGCGGCGTCTTCGTCGAGCGCCGCTCCGCGGAGAACGGGCCGCTCGCCGGCGAGCCGCTGCTCGCGCTCGGCCGCGATCTCCTTCTCCCAGCGCGCGTCGAAGGCGTTGAGCCGCGACCGGCCCCACAGGTCGCCGCCGATGCGGACGAGCAGCAGCGCTCCGGCGACCGCGAGGAGCGCCACGCGGACCGCTCGAAAACGGCGCCACGCGTAGGCGGCGAAGCCGCCGACCGACAAGGTCACCGCGGCGGCGCCGGCCGCGCCGGCGACGAGCGCGGCGCCGTTGGAGATCGACGCTACGGCCATGGCCGCGAGCACCGCCAGCAGCGCGACCGCACCCAGGAAGACCAACAGCGGCGAGCCCAGTACGTCCCAGGCGAGCGAGCCGCCCCAGGCGAGGCGGCGACGCGCCATCCGCCGCAGCAACACGTTGAGACAGGCCGCGACACATGCCGCGGAGACGAGCCCCGGCGTCCAGGCGGCAAGCTCGTCGTACAACCGCAGCGCGAGCGGCGCGTCGTCGCCGCCCAGGACCGTGCGTATCTCGATCGAGCTGGCGTCCTGCACGGCCACGGCGGAGAGGCCGATCGGGAGGTACACGCCCACGAGCAGCACGGCCAGCACCGCGAGCGTCCCGAGCACCAGCTCCGCCGCGAGACCGTGCGGAGCGTGGCTCGTCTCGTGGTGCGGGGACGAAGCGTTCGTCGCGGCGTGGGTCACGTCGCCGCGGATTATAGGCGGTCGCTCGCCCGGGCCGGGTCCGGTCTCAGCGCGTCGGGCTGTCGTGCGGCAGCGGCTCCCAGCCGCGGTCGCGCAGCTTCCGATACTCGCGGTTTCTCTTGACGCGCGCCACGGGATCGCGCGTCGGGTAGTTCGCGACGAGCATGATCAGGGCGGGCCCGCGCAGCGAGAAGAGCCCTCCGAGCGTCAGCGCGTCCGCCGGCAGGTACTGGTAGGTCGCGACGTGCCGGTAGCGCGGATCGACGCGGAAGGACGCGTCTTCGGCCGGAGTCGCGAGCAGCAGGTAGGGCGCGCGCGAGCCGGCCAGGCTCCACAGCTCGCACTCCGCGGTCGCGGCCAGCCGCACCTCGAACAGGACGTCGCGGCGCACGCGGGTCGGGTCCGAGCAGTAGGCCAGGCGCAGGTCGGGTCGGTGCTGGCGCTCGCGCGCCACGTCCTCGACCATCGCGCGATTCGGCTGGCTGCGCGCGAACGCCGGCAGGAAGAACGCCACGGCGAGGAACCACGCGGCGGCGACGATCCCGGCGAGCGCCGCCAGCACGCGCCGCGGCAGGGGCGCCGCGGCCACGGCCAGCAGCACGAGGGCCCCGACGGCGAGCACCGCCAGCAGCCAGCCGCGCGCGAAGGCCGCCGGCAGCCACTCGGCCGGCACCTGCGGCGGACGCAGCGCCAGGAAGCCGAGTGCTCCAGCCTCGGCCAGGAGCACCACCCGGGCCCACCAGCGATCGAGACCGGACCACGGCGTCGCCGCCAGGTAGCGGCCGAGGAGCAGCGAGACGGCCGGGTAGAGCGGGAGCAGGTAGTAGTCGATCTTGCCGCGCGAGAGGCTGAGCGGCACGAGCACGACGAGCGGCCAGAGCGCGAGCAGGCGCGCGCTCGTCGCCGCCTCGGGATCGCGGCCGCCCAGGAGCCGCGCGAGCGCCAGCGGCAGGAGCGGCGACCACGGCAGCCCCTCGGCCAGGTAGGCGGGCAGGTAGAACCAGAGCGGCCGACCGATGTCGTAGGTCTCGGCGGCGAAGCGCTGGAGGTTCTCGCGCAGGAAGAAGTAGGCGAGCGGCTCGGCGCCGAGCCTCTGGTAGACGAGCACGAACCACCCGAGCGCGAGCACGAGAAACGCGAGCGTCCCGAGCGCGAGGGAGGCGGGCGTTCCGGGCAAGCGCCGCCGCTCGGCGAGCAGCAGCAGCACCGCCACCCCGGGGACGAGCACCGCGATCGGTCCCTTGGTGGCGAAGCCGAGCCCGGCCACGGCCCCGAGCAGCGGGACCACCCAGAAGGGGGCGCCGGGGCGCCAGGCGAGCACGGCGAGCGCCACCGCGAGCGTCGACAAGAGCGCCAGCAGCATGTCGGACATCGCCACGCGCGCGAACGAGAGGAAGGCGAGCGTCGTCGCCAGCACCAAAGCACCCGCGAGCGCGCTGCGCCGCTCGAAGACGAGCGTGCCGAGCCACGCCGTGGCGAGCACCAGGCCGAGCGCCGAGACGACCGGCACGAGCCGCGCGGCCCCGGCCGTGGTGCCGAGCGCCTCCATGGCGGCCGCCATCAGCCAGTAGCTCAGGATCGGCTTGTCGAAGAACGGCTGGCCCTCGTAGCGCGGGACTACCCAGTCGCCCGACTCGACCATTCCCCGCGCGGCGTCCAGGAAGTAGATCTCGGCCCGCGTGAGCGGGCCCATGCCCAGGTGTGGCAGGAGCAGCGCCAGGAGGCCCGCGCCGAGGAGCGCGAGCCCGATCCGGAAGCGCACGGCGGAGAGCGCGGGAGCGGTCAGGGGTGGACGGGCACGGGCGCCGCAGCGCCCTTCTTGAGGTGGAGCTGCCCGCAGGCCGCCAGGATGTCGAGCCCGCGCGAGCGGCGCACCGAGACGGCGACGTTCGCGTGGACGAGCGTCGCGCAGAACGCCTCGACGGCGCCGTCGGTCGGGGCCTTGAACGGGATCTCGGGAGCCGGGTTGAGCGGGATCAGGTTCACCTTTGCGCGCGTGCCGCCGAGGCGGCGCGCGAGCTCGCGGGCGTGGGCGGCCGTGTCGTTGACCCCGCCGAGCAGGACGTACTCGAAGGTGACGATTCCGCCGCTCGGAACCGGGTAGCGCAGCGCGGCCTCGATCACGGCGTCCATCGCGTACTTCTCTTCGATCGGCATGAGCGCGCGGCGCAGGCCCGGTTCGGGAGCGTGCAGGCTGATCGCGAGGTTGGGGCGGACCTTCTCCCGCGCGAGCTTCTCGAGCGCGGGCAGGATGCCCACGGTCGAGAGCGTGAGCTTGCGCGGCGCTATGCCGAAGCCGTCCTCGTCCATCAGCACGCGCAAGGCCGCGACGGTCGCCTCGTAGTTGAGCAGCGGCTCCCCCATCCCCATCACGACCACGTTCCACGGAAAGGGGTCCTCGCCGCGGCGGTGCGGGTGGGTCTCGGCGACGGGGTGCTCGGCCATCACGGTGGCCACCTGGCCCAGGATCTCGCCCGGCTTGAGGTTGCGCTGATAGCCGGCGATGCCGGTGAGGCAGAACGCGCACTTCAGCGGACAGCCGGCCTGGGTCGAGATGCAGATCGTGCGCCGGTCTGCGTCGGGGATGTACACGGACTCGATCGTGGCGCCGCCCTCCAGCCGGAACAGGTACTTGCGCGTGCCGTCCGTCGAGCGCGCCCGCTCCGCGACCTCGGGCCAGACGAGCTCGAAGTCGGCCTCGAGCGACTGGCGAAAGGCCTTCGGCAGGTTCTCCATCGCCGCGATCTCACGAACGCGGCGCTGGTAGAGCCAGCCGTAGAGCTGCCGGCCGCGGAAGGCGGGCTCGCCCCGCTCCGCGGCGAGCCGCAGCAGGGCGTCCTTGCCCATCCCGAACAGATTGCCGCGGCCCATCCCACGATCATACCGCGCGCTCAGAGCGGGATCCGGCGCGGCCGCGGTGTAGGATCGCGGCCTCGCGAAAGAGGCGACACCCGATGGCCGACACTCCTTCTCCGCTCGACCTGCCCGCCCTGCTCGGGAAAGGGGCGGCCCTCCCCGAGTACGGGTCGGCGGACGCCGCCGGCGCCGACTTGCGCGCGAGCGAGGCCGTCGTCATCGCTCCCGGCGCGCGGGCGGCCGTGCCCACGGGCCTGCGCCTGGCGATCCCGAGGGGACACGTGGGGCTCGTCTGGCCGCGCAGCGGCCTCGCCGTCCGCCACGGCATCGACACGCTGGCCGGCGTGATCGACAGCGACTACCGCGGCGAGGTC
>DATBSL010000333.1:0-40079 GCA_036559805.1 Vicinamibacteria bacterium | reverse complement strand
TCGTGGCCGCCGAGATCCGCCGCGCCGACATGGCCGCGAAAGTCGCCCTGATCTCGTTCGACCAGCGCGCGATCGTCCGGCTGCGGCGGCTCGCGCCGGAGATGACGCGCGGCCGCATCTTCGGCCGCACCACGGCCGACGAGGTCCTCCGCGACGCGGCCGAGGCGGGCTGCGAGCTGGTGATGCCGCACAAGGGCCAGCTCGGCGACGCGCTCGTCGCCCGCGTGCGGGCCGCGAGCCTCAAGCTCGCGACCTGGGTCGTCGACGACCCCGAGGAGCTGCGCGCGCTCGCCCGCTACGAGCTCTACGGCATCGGCACGAACTGCCCGGGCGTGCTGCTCGACGCGATCGCGGAGGGGATCCTCTCCTAGCTCAGCCCCTCGACCAGGTAGAGCGCACACAGGATGCGGCCGTAGCTGTAGGCGTACGCCCTCTGGTCCGGGGTCATGTGGAAGCTCACCGCCCCGGTGACGCCCGCGGGGTCGGCGATCGGAATGCTCCGCCATGGGTCCCGGCGTCCGGTCCGCAGGTCGACGCGGTCGATGCGGAGCGGTGTGAGCCTTTCGACGCCCATGGGCAGGTCCTTGCCCGCGTTCGCGACGTAGATGTAGCGCCCGTCCGCGCTCCATTGCATCGGCGAGGACGCGTCTTTGTAGGCCGAGGCCTCAGGCTCGTCGGTCGCGATCGGTCGCGGCTCGCCGCCTTTGACCGGAGCGAGGAAGAGCCGGCCCTGCGCGTCGGACACCAGGATCTCCCTGCCATCGGGCGAGACCGCGTTCGAGGTCGCGGCGTAGCCGGCCGGAGTCACGGCGCGGCGGCCCTCGCCGGCCAGGCCCTGCACGTACACGCGCACCCCCCGTTCGCCCTCGCGGGCGTTCACGTAGATGCGGCGACTGTCCGGGAAGAAGCCGCCCCCGTACCCGATCGGCTGCAGGCCCTCGAGCGAGACGGACCGGGTCTCGCCGGCTCCGGTAGGGAGCAGCACCAGCGTCGCCTCCGCCTTGTCGAGGGACGCGAGCGCCCACTGGCCGTCGGGCGAGAGGTCGAGCGCGCGGCCAGCGCCCAGGCGCACCGCGGGCGCGCCGTCGGTGCGCCGCACGTAGACGCCGCCCCGGTCGCTGAACAGGAGCGTCCGGCCGTCCGGAGAGAGAGCCGCGAGCGCGGCGCCGTCGAACCACGACATGTCTTTCTCGCTCGATTCGCCCGGCAGCTGGGCGGTGAGGCTGAAGTGCCACTGGGCCACGGTGAGGAGCACGCGGCCCTCGCGCGAGACGTCGTTGAGCGTGACCGGGCCGGGCAGGCGGGCGAGCACCCGCCTGCGGCCGCGCATGTCCACCGCGTGGATCGTCCCTTGATGGGGCGTGAAGGGACCGCCGGACTCCGAGTACCAGACTTCGTCCCCGCGAGGCCCCCAGGCCAGCCCGAACGGCGACGCCGATCTCGCGAGCGGCTTCACCGTCCCGTCGCGATCCACCACGGAGACGACGCCTCCCTCGGGTCCGTAGCTCAAGAAGGCGACGCGCTCGCCCTCGGGCGAGACCGCGGGGAAGAGCAGCGTGCCGCCCGAGTGGACGACGCGGCCGATCGGGAACTCGAGCTGGTCGGCTCTCGCGACGCGGCGCACGATCGCGAGCTTCTGGCCGTCCGGCGACCAGTCGGCCTGTGTGACGTCCCGCGCCAGCTCGCGGGGCGCGCCTCCGGCGAGAGACACGCGCGCCAGCATCCCCGGGGGCCGTCCGGAGACGAAGCGCCCGAGCACGACGGCCATCTCCCCGTTTCGCGAGATCGAGAGGATGTCTCCTTCCGGCAGGTCGAGCGGGCGTGAGTCCAGGCTGTCGGCGCGGCCGATGTAGATGCGGCTGGGCTCTCCTTCCCAACCCGCGCCGTAGAGGATCGTCTGGCCGTCGGGCGCAAATCGCGCCGACTGGACGATGCCACGCCGGAACGTGAGCCGGGTGAACGACGGCGATTCGAGCTTCGCGGTCCGCAGACCGAGAGCCCACGCGCCGGCCAGCGCCGCCGCGACCAGCAACGCGGCCCCGAGCCAGGGGACCAGTCTCGGACGTTGCCGCGTCCGGCTCTGAGTCTGCGCAGCGGTGGCCGGGGCCGCGGCGCCTGCGAACGCGTAGCCGCGCCCGTAGACCGTCCGCACGAACCGGGGCTCCGCCGCGTCGTCGTCGAGGGCGGCGCGCAGATCCGTGACGAGGCTGGTCAGGGTCGATTCCGAGACGAAAGTGCTTGGCCACAGGCGGTCCCGGATCTCCTCCCGAGAGACCGCGTCGGGGCGTCGCTCGAGCAGGAGCTCCAGGAGGTCGAACGCCTTCGGAACCACGCGGACCTCATGCCCGTTGCGGAGGAGCTGGCGGCTGCCGGCGTCCAGGATGAATTCAGCGAACTGAATACGCACGCTGAGCTTCCAGCCCTAAACCAGCACGTTCCCGAGGATCCTTCAAGCCCAGCCCCCTAGTTTCGAGCGCAGCGGGTCAGCGCCTGGCCAGGCGGCTCCCCGAAAGGAGCCGCTCATGAAGCAATACGGAAGACGGGGGCTCGTCTGTCTCACGCTGTTCGTAGGCCTGGCGACACCACCCATCGGCTCCGCGGTCGGGCCCGGGGACGCACCATTCCAGGTCCGAGTCGGCCATGCGCGGGACGCGTTCTGGGTCACGCGAGCCGTCGAGGGAGCGGCGCGGAGGCTCGAGCACGCGCGCTGCCGCGAAGTGCTGTCGGACTTTCGCGGCGTGCACGGAAGGACGTTGGCCGAAGAGCTGTCCGCCGAAGGCGTGAGCGGCCCTGGCCATCTCCGTCGCCTCTTCTTCTATTCCGGAGAGGGCCAGCGACCGTGCCGGAAAGGCCTTCTGGCCTGGACGACGCCGGGCAGTCGCGTCGTCTACGTGTGCCCGGCCCGCTTTCGCGAGGGTCACGGCACGAGCCCGGCTCGCCTCGAGGCCATCGTCATCCACGAAATGCTGCACACGCTGGGTCTCGGCGAGAACCCGCCGGCGAGCGGCGAGATCACGGCGCGAGTCGAGGCGGCCTGCAACGGCTGAGGCTCAGGCCCAGTCCGTCGACTTCATTCGACGCGCTCCGGCTGCCGCGAAGGCTTCGTACGCGGCTTCGGCCGCGTCCGTGAAGTCGACGATCCCCGGGACGACGACTGCCGACGAGCAGTCGTCGAGCAGCACGAGCTTGTGCGCGAGCCCGGGGTCGCGCGCTGACATCTCCTGCAGCAGGTCGGCGACGGTCCAGGCCACGCAGTGGCTGCTCGCCTCCCCCGCCACCAGGATCTCGTCGAAACCCAGCAGGTGCTCGACGAGCTCGCGGTTCGCCGTGGCGACCTCGCGGCCCGTCGCGTCCGCCGTCACCTCGGGGCGCAGCACCGAGTAGTTCTCGGTCAGGGGATTGCGGCCCTTGATCTCCAGGCGCGTCGGCGCCTGGCGCGCGATCCCGTGGAAGAAAATCGCTTCCTCGACGAGCGACACGAGCGCGTGGCCGATCCCGCCGAGCATCGAGTGATATGGCCACACCATGAGGGGGTACTTGCCGCCCGCGTCGAGGCTGCGCGCGTAGTGGCGGGTCCACTCGGCCACGTCGAGACGCGCCCGCGGGGCGAGCGCCGCGGCGACCTTGGGGTTGACGCGGTAGCGTCCGCTCTCGACGTCCTCGAGCGTGATCGCGGTGTGCGGGGCGGGGTGCTCCCCCGCCGCGTCGAGCCAGAAGAGGGGGTGGAAGATCTGCGCCGCGGAGTGGGTGTCGAGCGTCGCGACCACCTCGGTGATGCGGGGGAGGCCGCGATACACGAGGCGCGCGATGCGCGCGACGTCCTCGACGGCGCCGCGGCCGGAGCGTCCGCCGACGAACAGCTCGAACTCGGGCAGGCAGAAGGTGTTCTGGACGTCGATCAGCAGCAGCGCGACGCGGCGCTCGTCCTCGACGGCCGGGCGCAGCGAGTGGGCGCGCGCCCACTCGCGCGCCTCCGCCGCGCGTTGCTGGTACGGGACGCGGTACACGCGCGACGCACCTTCTGGGTCGAAAAAATCCGGAAGCGGCAAAGCCACGCGTTGCTCCTCGTCACACGGCGAGCGGGTGGATCACGAGGCCAGAGGGCAGCTTCGGGTGGAAGAACGTGCTCTTCGCGGGCATCGACTCGCCCGCCTCGGCGACGTCCACGATCTGCTGCACGGGCGTCGCGCGCATCAGCACCGCCAGCCGGCAGCTCGCGGCGGCGACCGACGCCTCCGCCTCGGCCTGCGAGTGCACGTAGCTCACGGCGGAGTCGGGCACGCCCAGCAGCGGTCCGAGCACCGCGTGGTGCAGGAAGAACGTGTCGAGCGCCCGCAGGCTGGGGGCCGCCGCCGCGTCCAGCAGCGTCTCGGCGACGGGCTCGCTCTCGACCACGAGCGCGCCTCGTCCGGGCTGCGCGAGGGCGAACGCGCGCGGCGCGCGCGAGGCGGCGACGCTCGACGCCGCTTGCGCCACGCCGGTTGCCCGCGTCACGCGGAAGCGTCCGTCGAGCCGCGCCTGGGCCTCCTCGAGCGAAGGGCCCTCAGACAGGATGCGGTGGTAGGGCTGCACCAGGAGACCCGGCACTCCCATCGGCGTGAAGTAGCCGAGCGTCCACGCGCCTTCCGGGCCGTTCGCGTCGCGATAGCGGAGCGCCGTGGCGTGGCGGTGGTGTCCGTCCGCGATGTAGGCCTTCGGGCCGCGCAGCAGCTCCTGGAAGCGGGCGATCGTCCCCGGGTCCTCGATCCGCCACAGCCGGTGCGCCACCGAGCCGTCGTCCGTGTACTGCGTGTGCGGCGGGCGCGCCATCGCTTCGATCGCCAACGCCCCGAAGCGCCGCTCGGGGTCCGGGAACATCAGGAAGATCGGGCTGAAGTTGGCGCGCGTCGCGAGCAGCACGCGCCAACGGTCCTCCTTGGCGGCGGCGCGGGTGTGCTCGTGCGGCATGATGACGCCCCGCTCCGCGTCTTCCGCCCGGAAGCGCGCCAAGAGCCCGAAGCGCCGCAGCGGTCCGTCGCCGGCCGCGAATGTCTGCTCCAGCAGGTAGACCGCCGGCGCCGGGTCGGGAGCCAGCACACCCTCGGCCAGCCAGCGCGCGTAGGTCTCGCCCGCCTCCGCGTAGCCCGCGTCGCCGGGCGTGCGGTTCAGGATCACACGCACGATGTTGTGGGGGTCGCGCGCGTAGAGCTCGTCCTGGTAGGCCGGAGGGATGACGTCGTAGGGCGGCGCCAGCACGCGCGTGAGCGGGTCGCCGCGGTACTGGATGCCTGCGAAGGGTTGAATCTCGGCCAAGTCGCCTCCCGGGGCGACTGATGCGCCCTCGAAGTCGATCATATAATCCCGGACGTTCCACCGAGGAGGTTCGAATGCCCTCACTTCGCCGACGCGCGTTCCTCTCGAGCCTGGCCGCCACGGCCGCGGCGCCCGCGATCCTGCGCGCGCAGGGGAGCCCCAAGCGCCTGCCGATCGCGTTCTCGACGCTCGGCTGTCCGCTCTGGAGCTGGAAGGCGATCCTCGAGGCGGCCGACCGGCTGGGCTACTCCGGGATCGAGCTGCGCGGCGTCGCCGGCGAGATGGACCTGCCGAAGGTCCCGGAGCTCCAGGGGGCGCGCCTCGCCGAGACGAAGCAGGACCTGAAGGCGCTCGGGCTCGTGGTCACCGATCTCGGCGCCTCGTCGCGCATGCACGAGAAGGACAAGGCGGCGCGCGACAAGCAGCTCGACGAGGGACGCCGCTTCATCGACCTCGCGCAGGCGATGGGTGTCCCCTACGTCAGGATGTTCGGCGACAAGCTGCCGCCCGAGGAGCCGAAGGACGAGGTGATGAAGCGCGTGGTCGACGGCTTCCAGCAGATGGCCGCCCACGCCAAGGCCGCGGGCGTCACGGTGCTGATCGAATCGCACGGAGACTTCACGCGCTCGGGCGACCTCGGCGCGATCCTGAAGGGCGTCGGCTCCGACGCGTTCCAGCTGCTGTGGGACGCCCACCACACCTTCGTCGCCGGCAAGGAGGCTCCCGCGGAAACGTGGAAGAGCCTGGGCCCCCACGTGCGCCACACCCACCTCAAGGACTCGAAGCCGGAAGGGACCGAGCGCCGCTATGTCCTCACGGGCGGAGGCGAGGTGCCGGTCAAGGAGCAGGTCCGCGTGCTCGTGCAGGGCGGCTACAAGGGCTTCTATTGCTTCGAGTGGGAGAAGAAGTGGCACCCCGAGATCGAGGAGCCCGAGGTCGCGTTCCCGCACTACGCGAAGACGATGCGCGACTACCTGTCCGAGGCGGGATTCAAGAGCGCGTAGTCACAGCGGGCGGTTCCGCCCCCTGCCGCGGCGGGGCGGTTTCGGCTCGCGCCGCGCGCTGCGGCGCGCGAGGCCGCCGCCGAGCCCGAGGAACGCGAGCCCGAGCGCCGCGAGCGCCACGGCGACCTCCCACGGGGCGAGCCAGAAGCCGCTGAGCATCCCACGCTGCCACGCGGCCGCGCCGATCGCCAGTAGCGCCAGGAAGGGCGCGAGCGAGACGAGCGCCGTCCACCAGGTCCGCCGGAACGGCAGCACGAGGAGCGGCAGGAGCAGGATCCAGAGCGCCGGCACCGGGTGCCGCCACAGCAAGAGCGCCGTGAGCAGCGCCTGCGCCACGCGCACGCCGACGACGAGTCCGGAGCCGTGCATGGCGCGCCACAACCCCGGCAGCAGGCCCAGAGCACCCGCTCCCAGGAGCCACGGCCACGACACGACATGGCCGAAGGCCGCGAACCAGTGCGGCTCGGCCGCCGCCCCGCGCGGTGTCTTCTCGAGTGCGCGCACGGTGGCGAGGGCGCTCGTCCCCACCCGCTCGAGTGCGGCGGCGTCGAGCTTGTCCGCCGTGTCCGTGGGCTTGTGGTAGTCCGGATAGAACGCCGTGAAGGACGAGTCGGACGTGAAGACCGCCGGGTAGCCCGCCTGCAGGAAGGACAAGTCGTCCGCGTACAGGCGCACGCGGAAGGTGCGCACCGCGGGCTGGTAGAGCCACGCGAGCCACGGGTCCCCCACCGCGTACGGAGCCCCTGCCTCACGCGAGGCTCGAAGCGCCGCGCCCACGAGCCATGCCGGCGCGATCACCGAGCGTCCCGAGAGACGCGGGTCCGCGTACGCGATCGGGTGCAGCACCGGCCGGCCGCCGCGCCAGCCCGACATGTCGATCAGGAACGCCGCCACGAGCGCACGCGCGCGCGGGCCGAGCCGCTCGAGGTACGCGCGCGAGCCGACGGTGCTGCCCTTGCCGGTCGAGCTCGACTCCTCGCCGTCGAACGACGCGAACACGAGCGTCCGCGGCCGCCGCGCGTCCCTGGCCAGCACGCGCGCGAGCTCGATCAGGACCCCCACGCCGCCGCCGTCGTCGTAGGCGCCCGGCGCCTGGGCGACGGTGTCGTGGTGCGCGCCGATCACGACGAACTCCTCGCCCGGCGCCGGCAGCGTCGCGATCACGTTCGCGCCCACGACACCCTGCCGCTCGAACGGCTGCAGCTCGACCGCCGCGAGGCCGGCGTCGCGCAGCTGCGCGGCGACGTACGCGGCCGCGGCCTGGTTCCGCGCGGAGCCCCACGGGTGCGGGCCGAGCGCCGCGAGCGCCGAGGCGTGGCGCAGCGCGGCGTCGCCGGAAACGGACGCGGCGAGCAGCAGGCCGAGGAGCGAGCTCATCCGGGGCCGGGATTATAGCGGGCCGCCGCGGATCGCGCGATGATTGCGCGCATGACTGCCTTCGACTACCGCGCCGTCTACAACCGCGTCGTGCCCGTCGTCGAGAAGAGGTACGGCGTCGAGGTCGTGATCTCCGACGTGGTGGATCCCAACACGGGCGACTTCGACGGCGAGAAGATCCTTATCGACTACGACCAGGACCTGGAGGTGGCGCTTTTCGTGCTCGTGCACCTCTTCGGCCACACCGCGCAGTGGAACACCTCGGAGGCGTACCGGAACCTGGGGCTGAACGCGGCAACGGGCAAGACAAAGGAGGAGCTCCTGGCGATCCACGAGTACGAGCAGGGTGCGACGCGGATCGGGATCGCCCTGCTGCACGAAGCGGGCGTCCTCGACATGGACGGCTGGGCGTCGGACTGGTGGCGCGCCGACTACGCGTACCTGCTCCACTTCTACGAGACCGGCGACAAGCTCGACGTGCGGGCGCTGCTGAAGCGCGGCGGCGAGGCGCTCGCGCCGATGTCGATTCCCGCCTTCAAGCCGCAGCGCTTCGCCTCGCGCTGGAGCTTCTGAGCATGCCGCGAGCCGGACCGTTCGACACCTACGCATACTGGCTGATGCCCCACGGGCTGAAGGGCCTGCTGAACACGGTCTTCTGGCCCGGCGCGACCCGAGGACGAGCGAAGGGAGCACGGATGCCGTTCCCGATCCTGGCCCCGGCCAAGACGGGGACGGCCCTGGGCGAGCACGTCTTCTGGCGCGGGCTGCTGTGGGGCCGGAACGTCGCGCTGCAGGGCGACAGCAGCGCCACCAAGTTCGACCTGTTCGAGCTCGCCGGCCCGCGGCTCGACTACTGGGGGACTTTTCGGGGAAACGGCTACTACGGCAGCGAGGAATGCCACAGCTTCGCGACACCGTACCCGTGGCTGGACCAGCTCATGAACGTGGGCGAGTTCAAGCAACAACGGGTGAGAGACAGCGTCCTCGATCCCAGGCGCCGGAGCATTGCGAACAGCGGCGAGCTCTCGTTGCGTACCGAGCTCGTGGCTCACCACGACACCTGGCGCGACCCGGACAGCGGAACCGTTTACAACGACGTCCTCGAGCTGCACTACTGGGGCCGCTACCCGGAGCCGAGCTCGCTCGAGATCTACCACCTCGGTCGCGGCCTCGGCACGATCCGCTTCGAGTCGAGAAACGCTCAGGAGCCGAGCGGCGTACGCCTTCAGTACGCCGAGCGCTTCGAGCCGTTCACACCGCCGGAGCTCCCGACGCTGCCCTGGTACGACCCGTTCCGGTGCGAGACCCACGTGCGCAACGGGTTCTGCGAGGACTTCCTTCTGCCGCCGGAGCACGGGGGCGACGTGGCCAGCTACCTCCGTGGCTGGGCCGGATCGAACGACGCCGTGATCACCACCGATGGAGGCGACCAGGGCATGAGCCCCTGGAAGATCGCGCTGCGCGGATCGAGCGGGGGCGGCGACACGAGCGCCGACTTCGTGGTCGCCTCCGACTGGATCCCCGTCACGCCCGGGCGACGCTATCGGCTGAGCGGCAACGTGTGGCGCGTGTCGGCACAGGACAACGTGTACCTCGACTTCAACGACGGAGCGGGCCAGGGCGAAAGCTTTCCGGACGCGCAGGCCGTGGCCCGGGGCGTCGAGGCCTGGGAGCGCGTCGCGGCGGAGGCGACGGTCGGAAAGGCGACGACCGCGATCAAGGTCCGCTGCGTGCGCGACGGCGCGAACAAGGGCAACGCCTACTGCGACGGCATCACGCTGCAGCGCGTCGATTGAGCGCTCGGGCCGCGGCTCGGATCGGTGATGCTAGACTCGCGCGCAAGCGCCGGAGGCAGGGGGGGAATGCGCAGCGCGGGGCCGTTGTTCATAGCCGTCACGCTGACCGCCGCGTTCGCCGCGGCCGGAACGCTCCAGGGCAAGGTCGCGGTGGTCGAGAAGGACGGCCGGCCGGCGCAGGACCTGGGCGAAGCGGTCGTATGGGTCGAAGGGCCGAAAACGCGCGTGCGCGCGTCGAGCGCGACCGTCAACATGAAGAGCAAGGCCTTCGTGCCGCGGGTAGCGGTCGTGGCGGTGGGCGGGAGCGTCGAGTTCCCCAACCTGGACTCGATCTTCCACAACGTGTTCTCCGTCTCGGGCGAGAACCGCTTCGACCTGCAGCTCTACAAGAAGCCGAAGAGCGCCTCGAAGCTGTTCGAGCACCCCGGCATCGTGCGCATCTACTGCAATATCCACCCGCAAATGAGCGGCTTCGTGCTGGTGCGCGACAACCCGTTCTGGGCGCGCGTGGGATCGGACGGCGGCTTCTCGATCGCGGAGGTCCCGGCCGGCACCTGGGTGCTCAAGGCCTGGCACGAGCGCGCGGGCGAGAGCGCCCAGACTGTGCAGGTCCAGGAGACCGGCACGGCGACCGCCTCGTTCACGCTCGACGCCTCGAAGTTCAAGCGCGCGCCGCACAAGAACAAGTTCGGCAAGGACTACGAGGCGGGCGAGAAGTACTGAAGGAGCAGAGCGGAAACCCATGGGACTGACCGGCAAGATCCTGCTGTTCATCGCCACGCTGGTGGTGCTGCTGGTGGGCGGCACGCTCGCGTTCACGACCGTCCAAGCCGACCGCCTCGCGCGCGGCACGATCGACGCGGGCCTCAAGGAGACGCGCGACGTCTGGCAGACGATCCAGGACGACCGCTTCAAGAAGCTGCGGCTGGGCGTGCGCGTGCTCGCGAACGACCCGTACTTCAAGGCGGCGATCGCCGAGCGCGACCAGAACACGACGCTCGACTCGCTGGGCGAGCGCGGCCAGGACCTCGCCGCGGACTTCATGATGGCGACCGATCCGTCCGGCAAGCTCGTCGCACGCACGGATCGGCCCTCCGACACGGGCGACGACCTGTCGGCCGACCCGATCGTGAAGAAGGCGCTCGAGGGCGAGGACGCCGCCTCGCTCTGGCTGCAGGGCGACCAGATCTACACCGCGGTCGCGGTGCCCATGCAGACGGGCCCCGAGCTCGTGGGCGTGCTGCTCGCGGGCTATCGGCTGAACGAGGCGGTCGCGGCGCAGATCCACAAGCTCACGCACAGCGACATCGCGTTCCTGGTGCGACCGGCAGGCCAGCCCGAGAAGCTCGCGGTGTCGTCGCTCGGCCCGAGCGAGCCCGCGCTCGTGGGCGCGCTCGCGATGCCAGAGGTCGCGCAAGCCGACGCGCCTTTCGAGATCGACCTGGCCGGCGACCGCCACGTCGGCATCCGCATCCCGCTCGCGAGCGCGACCGGCGAGCCGATCGGCGCGGCGCTCGCGCTGCGCAGCCTGTCCGCCGAGACCGTCGCCTTCCGCCGCTTTCGCAACGTGCTCGTGGCCGTCTCGCTCGGGGTCATGGCGCTCGGCCTGCTCGCCGCGTGGGTCGCCGCCTCGCGCATCACCGGGCCGGTGCGCAAGCTCGTGGGGCTCGTCGAGCGCATCCGCGACGGCTCCTACTCGGGCGCCGTGGCCGTGCAGGGCCGCGACGAGATCGGCGTCCTGGCGCGCGCCTTCAACGCGCTCGTGGCCGACCTGCGCGAGAAGGACCAGATGATCAGCTTCCTGCGCGACGGCATGACCGAGATGCGCAAGGCCTCGGCCTCGACGGGCGCGGGCTCGATCGCTGCGAGCGGAGGCCCCGCTGGAAACACGCAAGTCTCCGCGGCCGATGCGCCGACCGTGCCGGTCCAGGCACAGGTCACGAGGGGGGCGTCGCTCCAGCGCGGCGACGTCTTCGCCAACCGCTACGAGGTGCTCGGGACGCTCGGCAAGGGCGGCATGGGCGTCGTCTACCGCGCGCGCGACCGCCAGCTCGACGAGGTGGTCGCGCTCAAGCTGCTGCGGCCCGAGGCGCTCGCCACCGACCCGACGCTCATCGACCGCTTCAAGCAGGAGATCAAGCTGGCGCGCCGGATCACGCACAGGAACGTCCTGCGCACGCACGACTTCGGCGAGGCCGGCACGGTGCCCTACATCTCGATGGAGTACCTCGAGGGCGTGACGCTCAAGGACCTGATCCGAAACCGCGGCGCGCTGCCGCTCGGGGTCGGGCTCTCGATCGCCAAGCAGATGTGCCACGGCCTCGGCGCGGCGCACGAGACCGGCGTCGTGCACCGCGACATCAAGCCGCAGAACATGCTGATCCTGCCCGAGACCGGCGAGCTGAAGATCATGGACTTCGGCATCTCGCGCGTGTCGTCGGTCGAGCCGGGCACCTCGGGCCTCACGACCGCGGGCACAGTGATGGGCACGCCCGACTACATGCCCCCGGAGCAGGCCCAGGGCAAGCCCGCCGACTTCCGCTCAGACCTCTACTCGCTGGCCGTCGTGTTCTTCGAGACCTTCACCGGCAAGCTGCCTTTCCGGGGCGAGAACCCGATGGCCGTGGTGGTGGCGCACATCCAGCAGCCGGCCCCCAAGCCGCGCAGCGTCAACCCGAAGCTCTCCCCCGAGCTCGACCTGCTGATCCTGAAGGGCCTGGCCAAGGACCCGGCCAAGCGCTGGCAGACGACCGACGAGCTGCTCGAGGCGCTCTCGGCGCTGTCGGCCAAGGGGGAAGCCGCAGCCTGACGTTCTGGAGAAAGCGATGCCGATCAAGAGCAAGGCGCAGCGCCGGAAGTTCGCCCAGCTGTTGATGGAGGGGAAGATCTCAGCCGAGACCTTCGAGGAGTGGAATCGCGCCGCCGGGACCGCCCGACTGCCGGAACGTCTTCATCCCAAGAAGACCGCCAAGGCCAAGCGCAAAGGCAAGGCGAAGAGCACCCCGAAGCGCAAGACGGCTCGCGCGAGGAAGCCGACCCCCCGGGCGCGGAAAGGCCGCCGCTGAGAAGAGAGAGCGCAATGCCAAATGTTCCTACCAGTAATCCGGAACAGTTCTATCAAGGTGCTCCGGTGCTCTCGGTCCCTGATGTTCCTTCCACTGCCGCCTTCTACCGGAGCATGCTGGGATTCAGGTCCGATCCGGGAGCCGAGATGCCCGAGTACGCTGTCGTGTGGCGGGACAACGCGGCAGTTCACTTGGCTAAGGGCGAGCTCGCGCCGACGGGTGTTCGCATCTTCTTCTGGGTCAAGGACGTGAACGCGCTTTACGAGGAGCTCATCGGACGCAGAGTCGCAATCGAAGTACCGATCGAGACCCGTCACTATGGGGTTCGCGACTTTTCCGTTCGCGACCCGAACGGTGTTGTGGTGGTCTTTGGCCAAGACTGGGACTGAACCGGCTCGGGGCTGTCAGGTCAGGAGGTGACGAAGTGAGCAGCTCGTTTCGGTTGATCGCCTTGCCATCCGAGCAGTTCGCATCACTATTGAGCGAGAGCGACGCGGAATTGCAGGCAAGGGGTGCTCGACGAATGATCGTCGATCAGAAGCCGGGGTTCCCATGTCGGGTGAGCCTCGTCGACGCTGAGGTTGGTGAGACCGTCATTCTGCTTCCCTTTACTCATCACGACGTCTCATCTCCGTATCGGGCCTCTGGACCAATTTTCGTTCGCAGTGCCGGAAGGACGGCGAGCCCGGCTGTTGGCGAGATCCCGGTCATGTTCAGGCATCGCCTACTGTCCATTCGCGCGTACGACGCCGCGGCGATGATGGTTGGCGCGGAGGTCGTCAAGGGAAGCGAACTCGAGGACGCCATCCAGCGTCAACATGCCAATGAAGGCGTCAGCTACCTCCACATCCACAATGCTCAACCAGGTTGTTACAACTGCCAGGTGGTGCGCGCCGCGAAAGCGGGAGAGGGTGTCGAAAGCTCCTAGACCGACAGCGCCTTCGCTGCGGTGTCGTAGTCCTCGGGGCGCACGTAGATGATGTGGCCGAAGCTGCCGGTGCCGGCGGCGATCGCCGTCGACGCGTAGACGTTCACGTCGGCGTGGTAGAGCTTCTCGTGTACGCTTGCGAGCGCGCCGAGCTGGTCGTCGCCCTGCACGATCAGCGCGTGGTGCGGGCCGTCGAGCGCCATGCCGGCCTTGTGCGCCTCGCTCTTCATCTTGCCGGGGTCCTCCGGGAAGAGCGTGATCTGCGTGCGATCCGGCCCCACCGGCACCGCCGTGAAGGCCACCAGGTTGACGCCGAGGCCCGCGAGCGCCGACAGCACCTTGTAGGCCTCGCCCGGCTCGTCCACGACCGTGGCGTTGAAGTACTCGACACGGCGGATGCGGTTGGCCATTCGGCCTCCCCGGCGCCCGGCCCTGGCGCCTAGACGGCGACCTTCGTGAGGTCCTGCTCGAGCGCCGAAAGGCCCGCGCCGAGCTCGGTCGGCAGCCGGTCTCCGAAGCGCTCGAAGAACGCGCGCATGTCCGGCACCTCGGCGGCCCACTCGGCGCGATCGACTCCCAGCAGGAGCTGGCGCTCGGCGGCGCCCAGGTTCAGCCCGTCCCAGTTGAGCGAGCCCTCGGTGGGCACGAGTCCGATCGGCGTCTCCTTCGCCGCGGCCTCGCCCTTGACGCGCCCGATCATCCACAGCAGCACGCGCAGGTTCTGGCCGAAGCCCGGCCACACGAAGCGGCCGCGCGCGTCGGTGCGGAACCAGTTGACGTGGAAGATCGCGGGCGGCCGCTTCAGGGCGCGGCCCATCCGCAGCCAGTGTCCGAAGTAGTCGCCCATGTTGTAGCCGCAGAAGGGCAGCATCGCCATCGGGTCGCGGCGCACGACGCCCACCTGCCCGGTCGCCGCGGCCGTCGTCTCCGAGCCCATGGTGGCGCCGACGAACACGCCGTGGGCCCAGTCGCGGCTCTCGAACACGAGCGGCGCGAGCCGCGCGCGGCGTCCGCCGAAGATGATCGCCGAAAGCGGCACGCCCTGCGGGTCCTCCCAGCGCGGCGACATCGACGGGCACTGGCGGGCGGCGACGGTGAAGCGCGAGTTCGGGTGCGCCGCCTTGCCGTTGCCGTCCCAGGGCTGGCCGCGCCAGTCGAGGAGGTCCGCGGGCGGATCCGGGTCCTTGCCTTCCCACCAGGGCACGCCGTCGCGCGTGACCGCCACGTTCGTGAAGATCGTGTCGCGGGCGATCGTGGCGAGCGCCATCGGGTTCGTCTGTGGGCCCGTGCCGGGCACCACGCCGAAGAAGCCGGCCTCCGGGTTGACGGCCCAGAGCCGGCCGTCGGGACCAGGCCGCAGCCACGCGATGTCGTCGCCGACAGTCCGCACCTTGTAGCCCTGCGCCTCGAGCGGCGAGACGAGCATCGCCAGGTTCGTCTTGCCGCACGCCGATGGGAAGGCCGCGGCGACGTAGTGCAGCTCGCCGCCCGGCAGCTCGAGCTCCAGGATCAGCATGTGCTCGGCCATCCAGCCCTGGTCGCGCGCAAGCGTCGAGGCGATCCGCAGCGCGAAGCACTTCTTGCCCAGCAGCGCGTTGCCGCCGTAGCCGGAGCCCACGCTCCAGATCGCGCGCTCCTCGGGGAAGTGGACGATGAAGCGGCGCTCCGGCGACAGGTCGCCGAGCGAGTGGAGACCCGGGACGAAGTCCGCGGACGAGCCGAGCTGTTCGAGGGCGGCCTTTCCCATGCGAGTCATCACGCGCATGTTCGCGACCACGTACGGGCTGTCTGTGATCTCGACGCCCACCTTGCTGAAGGGCGAGCCGAGCGGCCCCATCACGTAGGGCACCACGTACAGCGTCCGCCCCTTCATCGCCCCGTCGAAGAGCGGGAGCACGCGCTCGCGGGCCTCCTGCGGCGACATCCAGTTGTTGGTGGGACCGGCGTCGGCCTTGGCCTGGCTCGCGATGAAGGTCAGGTGCTCGGTGCGTGCGACGTCCGAGGGGTGGCTGCGGTGGAGGTACGAGCCCGGGGCCTGCTGCGGGTGCAGTCGCTCGAGCGTGCCGTCCTGCAGCATGCCCTCGACGACGCGTGCGTTCTCCGCCTCGCTGCCGTCGCACCACGAGACGCGGTCGGGCCGCAGCCTCGCCGCCATCTCGTCGACCCAGCGTTCGACTGGCTTCATGGGTGTCCCTCGGGAAATCGATTATAAACGCCGCGGCCGGGACGGCGGTCGGAGTCGGGCGAGCCTAGGCCGGCTCGTCGAGCGGCGTGTAGGGGTCGGCGACCGTGCGCGCCAGGCGCCGCGCGAGCTGGTCGGCCGAGGGGCGCAGCTCGGGGTCGCGCGACAGCGCCGAGAGCACCAGCCCCTCGAGGGGCGGCTCGACGTCGGGGCGCCGCAGGCGCAGTGGCGGCGGGTCCTCCTCCGCCTGCATCGCGACCAGTGCCAGCGGGTCGGCCGAGCTCGGGATGAACGGCAGCCGGCCGGCGAGCATCTCGTACAGCATGACCCCGACGCTGTAGACGTCGGACTTGGACCCGTAGGGCCCGCGGCGGAAGCGCTCGGGCGCCATGTACGCGGGCGTGCCGAGCAGCGACCCGTCGATCGTCAGGCGCTGCCCGATCGCCGACTCGGCCGCGAGCTTGGCGATCCCGAAATCGAGGACCTTGGGTAGCTCGCCCTGCTTCGTGCGGTGCAGGAACACGTTCGACGGCTTGATGTCGCGGTGGACGACGCCCGCGGCGTGAGCGGCCGCGAGCGCGGCGCACACGGGCACCACGATCTCGGCGCACCGCACCGGCTGGAGCAGGCCGCGCTCCTCGAGCTCCTTCTCGAGCGAGTGCCCCTCGAGCAGCTCCATCACCAGGTACGCGACGCCACCTGGGTTGACGGCGAAGTCGAAGACCGCCACGGCGTTCGGGTGCTGCACGCGGCAGGCCGAATCGCCCTCCCGCCTGAAGCGCGCGAGCGCCTCGGGATCCGTGCCGGCGCTCGTCGCCAGGATCTTGACCGCGACGTCGCGGTTCAGCTCGAGGTGCCGCGCTCGGAACACCGTGCCAAAGCTGCCGCCACCGATCGCCGCGTCGAGACGGTAGCGCCCGCCCAGTACGCTGCCGGGCACCGCCTGGGCGGGGCTCCTCGGCTCGACCGTCGTGGCCGCCTCGCTGCGGACCGCCTGTGTCGTGCGCAGCTCTTTTTGTATGCGGGCGAGCGCCACGGGATAGTCGACCGGCTTGAAGATGTAGTCGTTGGCGCCCAGCGAGAGGGCCTCGACCACGTCGTCGCTGTCCGTCTTCGCGGTCACCATCAGCACCGGCAGCGCCGCGGACGAGCGCGTCGCGCGCAGCGTGCGCAGCACGTCGAACCCCGTCATGCCGGGCATCATGATGTCGAGCAGCACCAGGTCGACGCTGCCGCGGCGCACCAGCTCGAGCGCCTCGGGCCCGCTCGCGGCGCTCAACACGCGGAAGCCGGAGCGTTCCAGGCGCCGCGCCATCAGGTCGCGGTTCGCTGGCAGGTCGTCGACGACCAGGATCGTCGCGGTCTCGCTCACGATGGAGGGGCCCCTGCCGCCGGGGGCCCGGCCTGGAGGTAGCGGGACGGCAGCGATCGGCCCAGGCGCGCGGCGAGCGCGCGCGAGGCTTCGGCCACCGCGTCGAGATTCACGCCGGTGGCGATCCCCATCCCGTGCAGCATGTAGACGAGGTCCTCGGTCGCGAGGTTGCCCGAGGCGCCGGGCGCGTAGGGACAGCCACCCGTGCCGCCGGCAGAGCTGTCCACGATCGTCACGCCCGCCTCGAGCGCCATCAGCACGTTGGCGAGCGCCGTGCCCCGCGTGTCGTGAAAATGGACCGCGATCCGGGCAGGCGGCACGTGCTCGTTCAAACGCTTGATCAGCTCGCTCACCTGCGTCGGCACCGCGACTCCGATGGTATCCCCGATCGAGACTTCGTCGCATCCGAGCTCGACGAGGCGACGCGCGACCGCCACCGCGCGCGCCGGAGGGACGCGCCCCTCGTACGGACAGCCGAAAGCCGTCGAGAGATAGCCGCGCACGCGCAAGCCCTCGCGGCGCGCCTCGGGCACGAAATCGGAGAAGCGCTCGAAGCTCTCGTCGATCGAGGCGTTGGTGTTGCGCCGGCTGAAGCTCTCGCTGGCCGCGGTGAAGACCGCGATCTCGCGCGCTCCCGCGGCGCGCGCGCGCTCGAAGCCCGTGCGGTTCGGCACCAGCACGGGCAGCCGCACGCCTTCCGGCTTGCGCACGCGGCGCAGCACCTCGTCCGAGCCCGCCATCTGCGGAACCCACTTCGGCGAGACGAACGCGCCCACTTCGACCACCGGGAGCCCCGCGGCGACCAGCCGGTCGCAGAACGCCACACGGTCGTCGACGCCGAGTGCTATCGCCTCGTTCTGCAGGCCGTCGCGCGGGCCCACCTCGACGACCGTCACGCGCTCGGGGAGTGCGCTCACGCGCCCTCCGGCTCCTCGGCGATCTCGACGAGGGGCCGCCCTGGGGCGACCATGTCTCCCGGGCCCGCGAAGAGCGCACGCACGACGCCCGCCCGCGGCGCGCGCAGCGCGTTCTCCATCTTCATCGCCTCGACCACGACCAGCTCCTGGCCCTTCGCGACCTTCTGGCCGACCGCCACCTTGACTGCGCTCACGCGGCCGGGCATCGGCGCCTCGAGCGCGCCCGCGTCGTGGCGCTGGGTCGCGCGCGCGCCCTCGCGCCGCTCGTCGAGCCGGTACGCGACGCCTTCCCAGAACAGGTGCAGCGTGCGGCCGTCGCGAGCGAAGTGGAGCGCCGTCGGCGCTCCCGAGAGCCGCACGTCGCAGCGGCCGTCCTTCACCGGGCCGAGCGAGAAGCTGAGCGGCTCGCCGTTGACGACGGCGTCGTAGCCGCCCTTCGCATCGCGTAGCTCGACGTCGAACGGCAGTTCGCCGCAGACGAAGCGCATCAGGCGGCTCCGCCGAGCCGCCAGGCGCCGAGCTTCGCCCACGGGTCCGGAGCGGCGGCCCGTCCGCCGCCGCCCGGCTGCCGCAACGCCGCGACGAGGGCGGCGACCGCGAGCGGCGGAGGGCACGGGGGCGGCCGCCGCTCGGCGAGATGCTGCGCGATGAACCCCGTGTGCAGCTCGCCCGCGGCGAAGGCCGGGTGCTCGACGATCGCGCGCAGCCGCGCCAGGTTGGTGACGAGGCCGAGCACAACGGTTTGCCGCAGCGCGGCCTGCATGCGCGCCGTGGCCTCGGCGCGGTCGCGGCCCCACGCCACGAGCTTCGCGAGCAGCGGGTCGTAGTGGACGGTGACGTCGCTGCCATTCGCGAGGCCCGAGTCCACGCGGATGCCCTCGCCCCGCGGCTCGGACAGGTGGAGCACACGGCCCGGCGCGGGCAGGTCGTCCCGGTCCGGATCCTCCGCGTAGAGGCGGCACTCGATCGCGTGCCCGCGGCTCACGACCTGCGGCTGCGAAAGCGGCAGCTTCAGGCCCGCCGCCACCTCGAGCTGGAGGCGAACGAGGTCGAGCCCGGTGACGGCCTCGGTCACGGGGTGCTCCACCTGCAGCCGCGTGTTCATCTCCAGGAAGTAGAAGCGGCCGTCGGGCGCCATCAGGAACTCGACCGTGCCGGCGCCGAGGTAGCCGACCGCCCGGGCGGCGGCCACGCCCGTCTGGCACAGCTCGCCGCGCCGGCGCGGGTCGAGCGCCGGGCTCGGCGTCTCTTCCACGATCTTCTGGTGGCGACGCTGGATCGAGCACTCGCGCTCGCCCAGGTGGAGCAGCCCTCCGTGCGCGTCGGCCACGACCTGCACCTCCACGTGGCGCGAGCGCTCGACGAAGCGCTCGAGCACCAGCGCCTCGGCGCCGAAGGCCGCGCGCGCCTCGCGCCGCGAGGCGGCGAGGGCCGACGCGAGGTCCGCTGCGCGTTCCACCACGCGCATGCCCTTGCCGCCGCCGCCGCGCGCGGGCTTGAGCAGCACGGGCCAGCCGATGCGCTCTGCCTCGGCCAGCAGGTGCCCGTCCTGCTGGTCGTCGCCGTCGTAGCCCGGCAGCACCGGCACGCCGGCCGCGGCCATCGCGCGCCGCGCTTTCTGCTTGTCGCCCATCAGGCGGTGCACGTCGCCCGGGGGGCCCACGAACACGAAGCCCGCGTCCGTCACCGCGTCGGCGAAGTCGCCGTTCTGGCTCAGGAAGCCGTAGCCGGGGTGGATCGCTTCGGCGCCGGTAGCGCGCGCCGCGCGCAGGATCGCCTCGATCGAGAGGTAGGAGTACCGCGCTTCGGCCGGCCCGATCGGGACGGCCTGGTCGGCCTCGCGGGCGTGGCGAGAACCGCGGTCGGCCTCGGAGTAGACGGCGACGGTCCTTATCCCGAGCTCGCGGCAGGTGCGCATGACGCGCACCGCGATCTCCCCGCGGTTCGCCACCAGCAGCTTGCGGAAGGGCGGGGCCACGGCGCTACTTCAGCACAAAGCCGGAGCCCGGGAAAGAGAGGCTCAGGCCGCTTCCGGTCCCAGCCAGCGCAGCGCGACGATCGTCACGTCGTCGTACTGCGGAAGGTCGCCCACGAAGTCGTCGAGCCGCTCGAGCAGGCCGTGGACGATCCGTTCGGCCGGCGCGTCGCGGCAGCCGCCCAGGTAGGACTCCAGCCGCAGCGCGTGGAACTCTTCCTCGCCGGGCCCGTGCGCCTCGACGACGCCGTCGGTGTAGAGCACGAGCGCGTCCCTGGGCGCGAGCCGCAGCCGGCTCGCCCGGTACTCGTGCGTCTCGACGGCGCCGAGCGCGGGGTCGATCGGGCCCAAGAGCGTCGCGAGCCCGCCGCCCGCCGCCAGCCGATAGGTCGGGTTGTGGCCGGCGTTCACGTACTCGAGCTCCCCCGTCGCGAGCTCGAGCCGAGCCGCGAAGACGGTCACGAACATGGCGCGATCGTTGTCGCGCGCCAGCTCGCGGTTCATGCGGGTGACCGCCTCGGCGACGGATGCGGACCCCGGCGCGATCGCGCGGAAGAGCGTCTTCGTGACCGCCATGAAGAGCGCCGCGCCCACTCCCTTGCCGGAGACGTCGCCCACCAGCACCCAGAGCCGGTCGCCGTCGGCCATCACGTCGTAGAGGTCGCCTCCCACCGAGCGGGCCGGCCGCAGCTCGGCGCTGACGTCCAGCTCGCGGCGTGCGGGAAACGCGCGCGGCAGCATCGCCATCTGGATGTCGTGCGCGAGGTCGAGCTCGCGGTCGAGCAGCCGGCGGCGCGCCTGGTCCTCGGCGAGCTCGAGGTTGCGGATGCGCATCGCGGCCGCCGAGGCGAGCGCCACCAGCAGCTCGAGGTCGTCCTCCTGGAAGGGGTGGACGCGGCTCTTCGCGTTCAGCACGATCATGCCCAGGCAGCCCTCGCTGTCGAGGAGTGGTGCCGCCAGCAGGCTGCGCACGCCCGAGATCACGATGCTCTCGGCCTTCGCGAAGCGCTCGTCCATGCGCGCGTCGGTCACCAGCGCCGCGACGCCTTTCTCGGTCACCTCCTGCGCCAGGCGGCGCGAGTAGAGCGGCTCACCCGTGATGCCGCGCCCGCGGCGCAGCGCCGCGCGCTGGAGCGCGCCCTTCGCGTCGCGCAGGAACACGGCGCCCTCGTCCGGCTGGAGCTGCGCGAACACGCGCTCCAGGACGAGCTCCAGCAGCGCCTCGAGCGTGATCGGGGCGGCGAGCGCTCGGTGCACCTCGTTGAGCAGCCGCAGCCGGGCCGCCTGGGAAGCGCCCGCCTCCGCCGCGGGCTGGGCCGCGATGAGAGCGCTCGCGGAGCGGAAGATGGTGCCCTCCGGGAACCGCTCGTCCGGCTCGCCGGTGAGCCCGTCGCCGGCCGCGGCCAAAGGGAGGGCACCCGGCTCCGTCACCACGATCCGGCTCTCCGCGAGCCGGATCACGTCGCCGGGCCGGACCGGAGTCGGCTGGACGACCGCCCGGTCGTTCACGAAGGTCGTGTTGCGCGAGCCGAGGTCCTCGAGGAACCAGCTGCCTTCGCGCAGGAAGAGCCGCGCGTGCTGCCGCGACAGGTAGCGGTCGGCGAGCACCACGTCCGCCTTCGACGAGCGCCCGAGCACGGCGCCCTCGCCCTGCACCTGGGTCTGGAAGGGCGGGCCGTCGCGCGGCTCGACGTGGAGCTGGAGCACGCTCACGGGGCCGTCGACTCGAGCCTGGCGAGAGCCTGCGGCCGCGCCGGCTCCACCGCGAACAGGCTCATGAAGCCGGCGAGCTCGAGCACCGTGCGCACGCTCGGCCCGATCCCGCACAGCACGAGCGCGCCCGCGGGCGGCTTCAGCCGCTTGGCCGCGAGCAGCAGCACCCGCAGCCCCGCGCTGCTCACGTACTCGACGCCGGCCATGTCGATCGCGAGCCGGCGCTCGCCCGCGTCGAGGCGCGCGACCACGACTCGCTCGAGCTCGCCGGAGCTCACCGAGTCCAGGCGTCCCAGGGGTGCTATCACCAGCGACCGTCCCGACCGCTCCTCACCGATCTCCACCTCAGGCTCCCTCCGGCTCCATCGCCACGAGCCGGCGGACGAGGCACAGCCGATTGCGGCCGTCCTTCCGCTCGTAGTGGACCTCGTCCATCAGCCGCTTCACCAGCTCGATCCCCAGGCCTCCGATCGGGCGCTCGTCGAGGCCGGCTGCAGTGTCCGGCGCGATCGCAGCGAGCGGATCGAACGCGGGCCCGTCGTCCTCGACCCGCAGCTCGCAGCGCGGCGGGTCGCCGGGCTCGAGCTGAAGCTCCAGCTCGACCCGCGCCGAGTCGCCGCGGCCAGCCAGCGCGTGGTGCACGACGTTCGCGAGCACCTCGTCGAGCGAGACCGCCACCGGCCAGGTGACCGCGCGCGAGACGCCCTGGGCGGTCCACAGACCCTCGAGCGCGTCGAGGGCGGCCCGGATGCCCTCGTCCGTCGCCGGGACGCTCAGGCGGCGCGTCTCGCCAGCGCTCAAGGAGCCTCCTTCGTGCGAGCCGCCAAGGCCAGAACGAGACGCGCATGATACCCCCCACCCCGGGGAATCGTGCTAGTGTCCCCCACCAACTTTCGGCGAGCGCGGCTGTACTTATGGTCGATGAGGTTCCGGACGAAGCCCTGGTCGCGCGCTGTCTGCGAGGCGAGGTCGAGGCGTTCGAGCCGCTGGTCTCGCGCTACCAGCGGGTGCTCTACAACGCGGCCTATCGTCTGCTGGGCGACCGCGAGGAGGCCCGGGACGCCGCGCAGGCGGCCCTCGTCAAGGCCTACGAGAAGCTCTCGAGCTTCAACCCGAGCTATCGCTTCTTCAGCTGGATCTACAGGATCGTCGTGAACGAGGCGCTGAACGTCCGCGAACGCCGCAAGCCGAGCGCTCCGCTCGACGCCGACCCTTCGGCCGGGCCCGGGATCGAGGAGGCGCTCGCCGCGCGCGAGCGCCGCGACAGCGTGCAGGCGGCGATCTTGCGGCTGTCGGGCGAAGACCGGGAAGTCATCGTGCTGCGCCACTTCGCGGAGCAGAGCTACGCCGAGATCGGCGAGACGCTGGGGCTGCCGGAGAAGACGGTCAAGTCGCGGCTCCACGAGGCGCGCCGGCGCCTCGGGCGGATGCTGGGAACGGGTTTTCAATGAGCGACGAGCGAGACGAGGCATCCGATCCGGACGAGGCACGGGCGCTCCACGCCCTCGAGGCGGCCGAGCGGCTCGACCCGCCCGCGGACTTCGTGCCGGGCGTCATGCGCCAACTTTCGGCGCAGACCCGTGTACTGGGGGACAGGAATCCCAAATTCTGGACGCTGCGAACGGTGCGGCTAGCGAGTGGAGGTGGGGGCATGTCGAGCAGGAACGCACTACTGGGTATCGCGGCCGTGGCGGTGCTCGCCATCGGCTATTTCGCCGTCACGGGCTTCCCGCCTACCGGTCCTGGAGCCGAGGGAACGGTCGGGGCCGCCAAGAAGTACCAGTCGGAGCAGATCTCGGCCAAGGACGTCCAGCTGCAGAATCCCGAGGTCCAGCGCGTGCTGCAGAGCGACGCCTTCCACAAGCTGGTGACGAACCCCCAGACACGGTCGATCCTCACGAGCAAGGAGTTCCAGAAGGCGATGGCGGCGGCCGAGGTGCAGGGGCTCGTCGCGCAGGCCGCGCAGAGCGCCGACCTGGCGCACGGGCTCGATCGCGCCATGGACTCGCAGGCCGTCGCCGGCCTGATGTCCTACCTGTCGAGGAATAGCGAGGCGTCCGCCGCGCTCGACGCGGCGCTCGACAACGCCGCAGTCGACGCGGCGCTCGACGCGGCAGCGGCCAGGGCGATGGAGAACGCCTCCGCGAAGGCGCTCGACGGCGCCTCGGCCAAGGCGCTCGACGCCGCGCTCTCCAAGGCCGTCCAGGACGCGGCGCTGCAGAAGCTCCTCTCGGAGGCGTCGCACGATGCCGCCTTCGCGGGCCTGTTGAACAACGAGGCCTTCCAGAACGCCCTGCAGAACCCGGCTTTCGTCGGCCTGCTCGCCGACCCCGCGTTCGCCGAGGCGATCGGCGACAAGTCCTTCATCGACGGCATCTCCGACGCGGCGTTCCTCGAAGCGGCCAGGAGCGGGGCTCTCGCCGCGGCGGTGGACCAGGCCGCCGGAGCGGCCGCGGGCGCGGCGATCGACAAGGCGACCACGGACGCAGCGCAGGGCAAGGCACAGGACGCGGCGCAGGGACGCTAGCCGTCGCGGCCCGCGAGGGCCGCGACTTCTGAGCCTCAGGCGAGGAGCGCTTGAACGAGAGCGCTCCTCGCTTGTTTTTTGCCAGGAGGCTCATCCTTTGAGACGCTCCGTCCGTGTGAGGATCCCTCCTCTTTCTCGTCGCCTCCGGCTGAGCCCGGCCATTCTCGCCCTGGCGTTCACGGTGGGCGCTCTGGCTCCCTCTCCCGCCGCCGCCCAGCTCTCCGAGCTCGACACCAAGGACCTGCGGCTCGTTTACTTCGATCCCACACTCACGTACGTCGCGCCTCACGCCGGCCGCTGCTTCGAGAACGCGCTCGGCTTCCACCGCAAGCTCTTCTCGTACACGCCATCCGGCCCAATCACGGTGCTGCTCGACGACTTCGCCGACCACGGCAACGCGGCCGCGACGGCGGTGCCGCGCAATTTCGTGAAGGTCGACATGGCGCCGCTCAGCTTCGCGTTCGAGACCGTGGTCGCGAACGAGCGCATCAACTGGCTGATGAACCACGAGCTGGTGCACGTGACCGCCCAGGACCAGGCGGCGGGCAGCGATCGCTTCTTCCGCGGCCTGTTCCAGGGCAAGGTCGCCGCCCTTCCGGCGCAGCCGGAGAGCATTCTCTACTTCTACCTGACGACGCCGCGCGCGGCGGCGCCGCGCTGGTACCAGGAGGGGCTCGCCGTCTTCGTCGAGACCTGGATGGCGGGCGGCCAGGGCCGCGCCCAGGGCGCCTACGACGAGATGGTGTTCCGCTCGATGGTGAAGGACGACGCCCGCTTCTACGACCCGCTCGGGCTCGTGTCCGAGGGCGTCAAGGTCGACTTCCAGACGGAGGTCAACTCCTACCTGTACGGGACCCGCTTCATGAGCTACCTCGCCCACGAGCGCTCGCCCGAGCAGGTGATCGAGTGGGCGCGGCGCGGGCAGGGAACGAAGGCGTACTACGCGTCCCAGTTCCGCAAGGTCTTCGGCCGCTCGCTGGGCGACGCGTGGCAGGACTGGATCGCCTGGGAGCGGGGGTTTCAGCAGAAGAACCTCGACGCGATCCGGACCTACCCGCTCACGCCTCACGAAGACCTCTCGGCGCAGGGCCTCGGCTCGGTCTCCCGGAGCTACTACGACGCGGAGCGCCGGACGCTCTACGCCGGGCTCAACTATCCGGGAGTCGTCTCGCACATCGGCGCCATCTCGCTCGAGGACGGCTCGGTGCGCAAGCTCGTCGACATCAAGGGCCCGCGCATCTACACGGTCACGTCCCTGGCGTGGGACCCCGGCTCGCGCACGCTCTTCTACACTTCGGACAACAACGCCTTCCGCGACCTCTTGAGCGTGTCGCCCGATTCCGGAGACTCGCGTCTCTTGATCAAGGACGCGCGCGTGGGCGAGCTCGTGTTCCGGCCCTCCGACCGCTCGCTCCTCGGCATCCGCGCGCTCAACGGCCTCGCGACGCTCGTGCGCATCCCGCACCCCTACCGCGAATGGCAGAGCCTCTACACCTGGCCCTACGGCGAGGTGGCGTACGACCTCGACCTCTCGCCCGACGGCGCGCTCGTCTCGTTCTCGCACGGCGACGCGAGCGGGCGGCAGTCGCTGCGCGTCGCGCGGATCGAGGCGCTCGCGAAGGGCGACACCGCCGCGCTCGCGCAGTTCGACTTCGGCAGCGCGATCCCGTCGAACTTCGTCTTCTCTCCGGACGGCCGCCATCTCTACGGCAGCTCCTACTACACGGGGGTCTCGAACGTCTTCCGCTACGATCTCGCGAGCGGGAAGCTCGACGCCCTGAGCAACACGGAGACGGGCTTCTTCCGCCCGCTGCCGCTGGCGGGCGACGACCTCGTGGTGTTCCGCTACACCGGCGCGGGCTTCGTTCCCGCGCGGATCCGCGCGCAGCCGCTCGAGGACGTCAAGGAGATCACGTTCCTCGGCCAGCAGATCGCCGAGAAGCACAAGGTCGTGCGCGACTGGAAGCTCGGCTCGCCCGCCGCCGTGCCGCTCGACTCGCTCGTCACGCGCAGGGGCCGCTACGGCTCCGTCGGGCGCGTCCGCCTCGAGTCGCTCTACCCCGTCGTGCAGGGCTACAAGGACTTCGCGGCCGTGGGCATGCGCGCGAACTTCTCGGACCCGCTGTTCCTGAACCGCGCCAGCCTGACGGCGTCCTACACCCCCGACTCCGACCTGCCCGAGAACGAGCGCTACCACCTGCAGGGCGAGTTCCAGCGCTACGACTGGACGCTCGGGTTCCAGGTGAACGGGGCCGACTTCTACGATCTCGTGGGCCCCACAAAGACGAGCCTCAAGGGCTGGGCGGTCGGCGTGGGCTACAACCGCAGCCTCGTCTACGACCTGCCGCGCCGGCTGGACCTCGAGGCCGACGTCACCTACTACGGCGACCTCGACCGCATCCCCGACTACCAGGGCATCCCCACGAACTTCACCGACGAGCTCGCGACGCGCGTGCGCCTGCGCTACCAGGACTACCGGCACTCGCTCGGCTACGTCGACGAGGAGAAGGGGCTCTCGTGGGAGCTCGGCTTCGCGGGCGACCGCGTCAAGGGCGAGGTGTTTCCGAAGCTCTACTCGAACCTCGACCTCGGCCTCGCGCTGCCGATCAAGCACTCATCGCTCTGGCTGCGCGGCTCGGCCGGCTGGGGCCCCGGCGACGACCGCGACGAGCCCTTCGCCAACTTCTACTTCGGCGGCTTCCGCAACAACTGGGTCGACCACCGCGAGGAGAAGCGCTACCGCGAGTCGCCGTCCTTCCCCGGCCTCGAGATCAACGAGCTGGGCGGCACCAACTACGCGCGCGGCATGCTCGAGTGGAACCTGCCGCCGCTTCGCTTCCGCGGCGCGGGCACCCCGAGCTTCTACCTCACCTGGCTGCGGCCGGCGCTCTTCTCGAGTGTCCTCGTCACGAACGCCGACGACGGCGCGCTGCGGCGCACGATCACGAACGCGGGCGGCCAGGTCGACCTGAGGCTCGGGATGCTGTCGCGGCTGGAGCTGACGCTCTCGGCCGGCTACGCGGCCGCCTTCGAGGACGGTCAGCCCACGCGCCACGAGGGCATGCTCTCGCTCAAGATCCTGCGCTGACGAACGGGGTCAGGTCTTGAATCTTGACCTCGAGGCGCGCGGTTAGAATCGGCCCGTTGAGCATCGTCGTCGCGCTGCTGCCCGTACTCCTGTTCCTGGGGCTGCTCGTACTCCTCGACAGCTTCAAGCTCGTCTCGCTGCGCGCGGTGCTGGCGGCCCTCGTCGCCGGCGCCGTGGCGGCGCTCGTCGGAACGCAGCTCAACGCCTGGCTGCTGGAGTCGGCTTCGCTGTCCGCCCCGGTGTTGTCGCGCTTTGTCGCGCCTCCGCTCGAGGAAGCCCTGAAGGCCTGCTGGATCGTCTTCCTGCTCCGGCGTGGACGCGTGGGGTTCCTGGTGGACGCCGCGATCCTGGGCTTCGCCGTCGGAGCCGGCTTCGCGCTCGTCGAGAACGTCGAGTACCTGAGGGCGCTCGACGAGCCCGGCCTGGGCCTGTGGCTCGTGCGCGGGCTGGGCACCGCGATCCTCCACGGCGCGACGACCGCCATCTTCGCGATCCTCGCCAAGGAGCTCGCCGACCGGCGCGTCGCGCACGCGCTCGCCTCCCTCGTACCGGCGTACCTGGCCGCGGTGCTGATCCACTCCGCCTACAACCACCGCCTGCTGGCGCCCGCCCTGTTCACAGGCGTGCTGCTCGTAGCCCTGCCGCTCGTGGTGGTGCTGATCTTCGAGCACAGCGAGAGCCGCACGCGCGACTGGCTCGGCACCGGCCTCGACACCGACCTCGAGGTCGTGGAGACGATCGCCTCGGGCCAGGCGCTCGAGACGCGCCTCGGCCACTACCTGGGCTCGCTCAAGGAACGATTCCCCGGCGAGGTCGTGGCGGACATGCTGTGCCTGCTGCGCATCCAGGCGGAGCTGTCGATCCGGGCCAAGGGCCTGCTGATCGCGCGCGAAGTGGGCCTCGAGCCGCCCATGGGCGACGACGTGCGCGACCTCCTCACGGAGCTCCGCTATCTGGAACGCTCGATCGGCCGGACCGGGCTCCTCGCGCTGAAGCCGGTCGTGCGCAAGGACGCGCGCACCCTGTGGCAGGTGTTCCTGCTGGAGACGGCGAAACGGACCGGAAGCGGCTGACGCTCCGGGCTCATGCGAGACGCGGGCCGGGAAGAGCCTCCCGGCCCGCGCCGGATCGAGCTAGTCCTCGGCCTTGATCTGGCCGCGGATCTCGCCCCCGCCGAACTGCGTGGAGTGGACGTTCGCGTAGGTGATGCCGCTGCGAAGCGCTTTCACCAGCTCCTCGAACTCGCCAGCGGCAATGCCCTGGCCCGCGGGCCCGACTACGTTGGCCGAGACGAAAGTGCCGGTCAGCGCGCCCTCCCGGAGGGGGCACGCCTGGGTTCCCGCCGGCCCGTTGCCGAGGTTCGAGCAGAAGAACACCGAGACGCCACCGTTCGTATGGTGGTCGCCGAGGTGGATGTGCGCCTGTGTCACGTCCGCCTGGAGGCCGCTGTACTCGAGCCTCCAGCGGATCTCGGTTCCGTCGCTCGAGATCCTGGCCCGAAGGGACCCACGCGCCTCGGTCGAGATCGCGGGGACCTCCCGCGATCCGCGCAGCTCCGCCTTCAGGTTCCGCTTGCCGCTGCCGCTATCGTTGTCGTCAAGACTCACGGCTGGTGCACCGGCAAACGATGCGATCGCGGCCGTCGCGACGGCCGCCGTCAGAAGCTTCATCCGGGACATACCGCCACCTCCGTATGGAATGGGAGAGAACCGCCAATGCACAGCACGTGCCCGCGACGCCGTGCGGCCGGCACTCCAGCCGAATCAACGAGATCCGGGCGGCGCGACCGGAGCCGTCTTTACAGGACGCGAAACAGCCAACGGATTGCGTCGTGAGCACAGAGTCTCGTTGCCCCGGCCCGCGGAGACCGCTATCGTGTGCCGCACGCAGATGAGCCCAGGCACGCGGCCGCACGCGCGTCGGAGGTGACAGGTGATCGGCACGCTGCTCGCGGTCGTCGTGGTGCTGGTGGCGCTCGAGCACCTCTGGTTTCTGGTGCTCGAGACGTTCCTCTGGACCCGCCCCATAGGCCTCCGGACGTTCGGGCAGACGCCCGAAAAGGCGCGGCTGTCCGCCGCGCTCGCGGCCAACCAGGGCGTCTACAACGGCTTCCTCGCGGCCGGCCTCGTTTGGAGCCTGCTGCATCCCGATCCGCACGTCGGCCGGCAGATCGCGGTCTTCTTCCTGGCTTGTGTGGCGGTGGCGGGCGTCGTCGGAGCCGTCACGGTCTCGAAGCGGATCTTCTTCGTCCAGGCCCTGCCCGCGCTCGTCGGCCTCGCGCTCGCCTTCCTGCGATGATGGCCACGCCCGTTCCCTTCGCGGGCCCTGCGGCGTTCCGTGCGTGGCTCGCCAAGAACCACGCGACCGTGAGCGAGCTCTACGTGCGCTGCGCGAAGGTGGGAGCGGCGAGCGGGCTCACCTACCGGGAGGCGCTCGACGAGGCGCTCTGCATCGGCTGGATCGACGGCGTGCGGCGCCGCCTCGACGCGACGACGTTCAGCCAGCGCTTCTCGCCGCGCAAGCCGAAGAGCGCCTGGAGCACGGTCAACATCAAGCGTTTCCGGGAGCTCGAGGCCGAGCGGCGCGTACGCCCAGCCGGCCGCAAGGCGTTCGAGGCTCGGGTGAAGAGCCAGTACTCGTTCGAGAGCCGTCCGCGCGAGCTCGCCCCGGCCTTGCGGCGGCGCTTCGAGTCCCACGCGCGCGCGTGGGCGTTCTTCGAGGCGCAGGCTCCCTGGTACCGGCGCACCTGCAGCTTCTACGTCATGAGCGCCAAGCAGGCGGAGACGCGCGAGCGGCGGCTCGACGTGCTGATCAGGCACTCGGCGCGCGGCGAAGGCATCCCTCCCCTGAAGCTGCCCAAGCGGAGGGCGGGAAGGCAACGGCATGGACCTCGCTGAGTGCCGGGCCCTGCTGGGTCACGCCGAGTGGGCGGACGCGCTCGTGTGGCAGTGCGCGCTCGCGCTGCCCCACGAGGATGCGCAGGTCCAGGCCAAGCTGCATCACCTGCACGGCGTGCAGTGGGCCTACCTCCACATCTGGCGCGGCGAGGCGATCAAGCCGCGCGAGCTCGGCACCTTCGCGACGCGGCGCGCCCTTTGTGGCTGGGCGCGCGAGTACTACGCAGAGCTGCCGGCCTACCTCGCGGGCCTCTCGGCCCCGGACCTCGTCCGGGAAGTGCGCTTCCCGTGGGCGGACCACCTGGTCCAGCGCTTCGGCCAGTCGCAGCCGGCGACCTGGGCCGAGAGCGCGCTGCAGGTGGCGATGCACTCGACGTACCACCGGGGCCAGGTCGCCACCCGATTGCGTGAGCTGGGCGGCGAGCCGCCGCTCACCGACTTCGTCGCCTGGATCTGGATGAACCGGCCGGCGGCCGACTGGGGCGACGACGAAGCGGCATAGACTACCCGCTCCCGGAGTGGGTCGAGCCGGTCGTGGCGTTCGCGAACGAGCGTTGACCGCTCCGACAGCCCCGCATACCATGCCCCGGCCCGCACGATGATCGGCGAAACCTTCTCCCACTACAGACTCCTCGAAAAGATAGGCGGCGGCGGCATGGGCGTCGTCTTCAAGGCGGAGGACACGCGCCTCGGCCGCCAGGTGGCGGTCAAGTTCCTGCCCGACGAGCTCGCGCGCGACAGCCAGGCCGTCGAGCGCTTCAAGCGCGAGGCGCGCGCCGCCTCCGCGCTCAACCACCCGCACATCTGCATCATCCACGACGTCGGCGAGGACCCGGGCCGGCCCTTCATCGCCATGGAGCTGCTCGAGGGGCAGACGCTCAAGAACCGGCTCTCGGGCCGGGCGCTCCCCGTCGAGGAGCTCGTCGAGCTCGCGATGCACGTCGCGGACGCGCTCGAGGCCGCGCACCGCAAGGGCATCGCCCACCGCGACATCAAGCCCGCGAACATCTTCGTCACCGACCGCGGCCAGGCCAAGATCCTCGACTTCGGCCTCGCCAAGCTGCTCGAGAGCCGGCGCGCGGGCGACTCGCCGCTCAACTCGGCGATGCCGACCGACGAGTTCGCGACGAGCGCCGGGTCGACGCTCGGCACCGTGGCCTACATGTCCCCGGAGCAGGCGCGGGGCGAGGACATCGACGCCCGCACGGACCTCTTCTCGTTCGGGGTCGTGCTCTACGAGATGGCTACCGGCCAGGCGGCGTTCGCCGGCGGGACGACAGCCAGCGTGTTCGAGCGGATCCTGAACCACAACCCGCCGCCGCCCTCCGAGCTCAATCGCAGCCTTCCGGACGGCGTCGGCCAGATCGTCTCGAAGCTGCTCGAGAAGGACCGCGCGCTGCGCTACCAGTCGGCCACCGAGCTGCACGCCGACCTGAAGCGCCTGAAACGCGAGATCGACTCGGGCCGCGTCGCGCCGGCCGGCGCGCGCGACAAGTCGGTGGCTGTCCTCTACTTCGAGAATCTGAGCGGCGCCAAGGAGGACGAGTACTTCCGCGACGGCATGACCGAGGACGTGATCACGGAGCTCACGAAGGTGAAGGAGCTGCGCGTCTTCCCGCGCGCCGCGGTGGTGACGTTCCGCGACCAGTCGGTGACCGGCCCGCAGGTGGGCCAGCAGCTGGGCGCGCAGTACGTGCTCGGCGGCTCGCTGCGCCGCGCGGGCACGCGCCTGCGGATCACGGCGCAGCTCGTCGAGGCGCGCACCGGGACCTCGGTGTGGGCCGAGCGCTACGACCGCGAGCTCAGCGACGTGTTCGCGGTGCAGGACGAGATCGCGCGCAACATCACGCAGGCGCTGCGGATCACGCTTTCGCCGCGCGAGGAGAAGCTGCTCGCGGCGAAGCCTACCGGCGACACGCGCGCCTACGACTTCTACCTCAAGGGCCGCGCCTACTCGCGGCGCCAGACGCGCTCCGACATGGACCTTGCGCTGCAGATGTTCGAGCACGCGATCCTGCTGGATCCGGGCTTCGCGCTGGCCCACGCCGGCATCGCCAACGCCTGCGGGGTCGTCTACGAGTGGCACGACAAGGAGGAGCGCTGGCTCGAGCGCGGCCGCGCCGCCTGCGAGAAGGCGCTCTCGCTCGACACCAGCCTGCCCGAGGCGCTCGTCGCGCGCGCGCGCCTCTACTACACGCAGCGCCGCTACGACGACTCCGTCCGCGACGTCCGGCGAGCGATCGAGCTCAAGAAGGACTGCGACGGGGCCTACAACATCCTGGCGCGTTCGCTGTTCGAGTCGGACCGCTGGGCCGAGGCGCTCGAGTCGATCGGCCAGGCGCTCGCGGTGAACGGCGACGACTACAACGTCTACGTGCCCTACACCAACATGTACGAGGGGCTCGGGCGCACCGAGGACGCTGCGAAGCTGCGCGAGCGCGAGATCGCGGTCCTCGAGCAGCAGCTGCGGGACGTGCCCGAGGACGTGCGCGCCCGCATCCTGCTCGCGGCCGACTACGCGGCGACCAGCCGCCACGACGAGGCGGACCGCGAGCTGCAGAAGGCCGTGGATCTCCGGCCCCACGACTCGAACATCCTCTACAATGCCGCCTGCACCTACGGCGTGATGAAGAAGAAGGCCGAGGCGTTCGAGATGCTGCGCCGGGCGAGGTCCGCCGGGTACGTCAACACCGACTGGATCCGTCGCGACCCCGACCTCGCCTGCCTGCACGGCGAGCCCGAGTTCGAGAAGCTGTTCGAGGGCTGAGCCAGAAGGACTCGATGTCCATTCCGCGCCCGTCGCGGTTGGGACCCTACGAGGTTCTCGCCCCCCTGGGAGCGGGCGGCATGGGCGAGGTCTCCCGCGCGCGCGACCCGCGGCTCGGCCGCGAGGTCGCGATCAAGGTGCTTCCCGCGCATCGGCTGTCGGACGAGACGAAAAGGCGTCGCTTCGTGCAGGAGGCGCGCACCGCCTCGACGCTGAACCATCCGAGCATCGTGACGATCTACGAGATCGAGCGCGACGGCGACGTCGACTTCATCGTCATGGAGCTCGTCCACGGCAAGGACCTAGAGCGATCGATTCCACCCCGTGGCATGCCGCTCGCAGAGGCGCTCCGGATCGCGATTCCCGTGGCCGACGCTCTCGCCCGCGCGCACGCTGCCGGAATCGTCCACCGCGACCTGAAGCCGGCCAACGTCGTGGTGAGCGACGAGGGCGTGCCGAAAATCCTGGACTTCGGCCTCGCCAAGCTGCTCGAGAGCGAGACCGCGGGGTCCATCGATTCGACCCTGGACAGCCCGCTCAGCCACGCCGGGACGATCGCAGGCACACCAGGCTACATGTCTCCCGAGCAAGCCACCGGCAGAAGCGTGGATGCGCGCAGCGACGTGTTCAGCTTCGGGGCGCTGCTCTTCGAGATGGTGACGGGCCGCAGGGCGTTCGCGGGAACGACGGTCCCGGAGGCGCTCGCCGCGACCCTGTCCGCGGACCCGGGGCCTCCGAGCAAGCTCGCGCAGGGCGTCACCGAGCCGCTCGATCGGCTGATCCTGCGCTGCCTGCGCAAGGACCCGGACCGGCGCTTCCAGCACATGTCGGACGTGCGGGTGGAGCTGCAGGAGATCGCGGAGGAGGTCGCCGCGGGCGGCTCCCAGGGGAGCTTGGCACGAGTCGCCGCAGCGGGCGCTGTCCCGCCCGCGGCCCGGCGTCGAGTCTGGTGGTGGGTGGCGGCAGCGGCAGCCGCGCTGCTCGCGGCTGGCGCTGCCGCCTGGTACTTCGAGCGATCGCGATGGCGCAACCCCCTGACGGGAGCCCAGTTCACCCGGATCACGGACTTCGACGGCACGGAGCTCGACGGCGCGATCTCAAGGGACGGCAAGTTCGTCGCGTTTCTCGCGGCCCGGGACGGCCCGTTGGACACCTGGGTGAGCCAGATCGGCACCGGGTCCTTTCACAATCTCACCGAGGGGCGCGCTCCCGGCCTCGTCGACGAAGAGGTGCGCAACCTGGGCTTCTCTCCGGACGGAGCCCTCGTCTACGTCTGGGTTCGGACTGCGGCGGCTCCGGGGAAACAACCCATCAACGTGTGGGCGGTGCCGACCCTGGGGGGCCCGCTTCGGCCGTTCCTGGAGGCGGCCGAGGTCGCGTGGTCGCCGGACGGAAAGCAGCTCGTGTACCACCCTGCTTCGGACGGCGACCCGCTCCACGTCAGCGAACGGGATGCGGGAGCCGGCCGAAGGATCTACACCGCCCCCTCCGGGGTCCACTGCCACTATCCGACCTGGTCTCCCAACGGCGCATTCATCTACTTCGTTCGTGGCTTCGCGCCCGACCAGATGGACGTGTGGAGGATCCGGCCGGCGGGCGGCGAGATCGATCGGCTCACGTTCCACGAGGCACGCGTGTCCCACCCAAACCTGCTCGACGACCGCACCCTCGTCTACATCGCGCCCGCCGAGGACGGCTCGGGCCCCAGCCTCTACGGGATGGACGTCGACGAGCGCACGCCCCACCGCATCAGCTTCGGCATCGAGAGGTACACCTCGATCGCGGCGAGCGCCGACGGCCGACGCCTGGTCGCGACGCTGTCCGCGCCGGAGGCGAGCCTGTGGCGCCTGGCCATCTCCGACCGCCCGATCGACGCGTCCGGGCCGACGCGCCTCCCAGTGCGAGCCCTTTCCCCGCGGCTCGGATCGGGTTATCTCGTCTACCTCAAGGACGACGGGAAGGCGATCTGGAAGCTCGAGGGGGATCGCGCCAGCGAGCTTTGGACCGGGGACGGCAGGGTCCCGGCTCCGCCTGCGGTTTCCCCGAATGGCGAGCGCATCGCGTTCACCATGCGCCGGGGCGAACACACCCGGCTCTATGCGATGAATGCCGACGGAACGGGAGTGCGGCCGCTCATCGAGGCTCTCGAGGTCCGCGGCGGCATCGCCTGGTCGCCGGACTCAGAAGCGATTGTCGTGGGTGTCGATCAGGGCAACGGCCCCCAGCTTTGGCACATCCCGCTCGCTGACGCAGCCCCCCGCGCGGTGACGACGGAGTATTCGATCGACCCCGTCTGGTCGCCGGACGGGGGCTCTCTCGTCTACTCGGGGTCCCAGCTCGGCCCGGGCTACGCGGTGAAAGCGATCAGCCTGGACGGAGCCCCGGTGCCGATACCGCCCCTGAGCCTCCTGCGCAACGATCGGTTCCGATTCCTGCCCGGAGGCGGCGCCTTGGTCCTGCTGAAGAGGGACGGCGATCGCAACAACTTCTGGCGTTTCGATCTCGCGACGGGAAGCGAGCGCCGGCTCACGGACTTCGGCCCCGAGTATTCCATCCAGGACTTCGACGTTTCCCGCGACGGGAAGGAGATCGTCTTCGACCGGCTGAAGCAGGCCTCGGACATCGTTTTGATCGACCTGCCGCCGCGCTGACGCTCCGCGCGGAGCCAGGAGCGCCTCGGGCGGCCTGCGAATCAGCCGGCCCAGTCGGGCTTGCGCTTCTCGAGAAAGGCCGTGAGCCCCTCGCGGCCCTCGGGCGAGGCGCGCCGCTCGGCGATCGCCTCGATCGTCAGCTCGCGCAGGCCGTCGGGGCGCGCGGAGACGCGGCGGATCAACGTCTTCGCCGCCGCGACCGCGCCCGGGGCCGCCTGGAGCAGCTCGGTCACGCGCTCGTCGACGGCCGCGTCGAGCTGGTCGAGGGCGACCACGCGGTGGACGAGCCCGAGCGCCTGCGCGCGCGCGGCGCCGAAGCGCTCCCCGGTCAGGAAAAGCTCGCGCGCGGCGGAGTCGCCGATCTTGCGCACGACGTAGGGCGAGATCACCCCAGGCACCAGGCCCAGCCGCACCTCGCTGAACGCGAAGCGGGCGCCGTCCTCGGCCACCACGATGTCCGCGACCGCGGCGAGCCCGGCGCCGCCTCCGAGTGCCGCCCCCTGCACGCAGGCGACGACGGCTTGTGGCGACTGGTCGATCGTCTCGAACAGGTCAGCGAGCTCGCCGGCGTCCGCCAGGTTGTCCTTGCGCGAGAAGCCCGCGACCGTTCTCATCCAGTCGACGTCGGCGCCCGCGCAGAAAACGGGGCCGCGGCCGGCCAGCACGATCACGCGGATGTCCTCGCGTGCCGAGGCAGCGGCGACCGCCTGGCGCAGCTCGCGCACCATCGGGCCGTCGATGGCGTTGCGCGCCTCGGGCCGGGCCAGCACGATGTGCGCGACCGGCCCGTCGAGGCTCAGCGCGACACGCGGCTCCGGCATCCCGCGGCAGTATGCCACGGCCCGCAGCTCGGCTGCCTTTAGCGTGTTTCGAGCTTCGCCCCGTGCTCCAGCAGCAGGCTTCGCAGCACGGAGCGGTGGCAGCGCCGCTCGTCCGCGCAATAGCAGCCCACCGAAAAGGCTGCCGCTTGTGACAGAGCCGCCAGGAGCTGGAGCAGCCGCGCGGCCGGCGGGCGCTTCATCTCGGCGCGATAGCGCTTCACGAAGCGGCGCCACGACACCTCGTCCTCGGCCCGCAGCGCTTGCGTGACCAGGGCTTCCGACGGCGCCAGGTCGGGGAGCCAGACGTCGTAGAAATCCCGCGAGGCGTGCTCGGCCTTCGGGACGCCGCGCGGCGGGCGCCGCACGGTGCCGACGCGCAGCCCCTCATCAGCCGTTCGCGGGCTACCGAGCCTCACGATCCGGACGGCCACGGCTCACCCGCTCCGGACCAGGCTGAACATCACGGCGTCGACGGGCTCGCCATGGAGAATGAGCCGTCGCCTCGAAACGCCCTCGCGCAGCGCGCCGACCTTCTCGGCCACCCGCTGGCTGCGCTGGTTGCCGGCCGCGCACACGATCTCCAGCCGCACCAGGTCGGTCGTGCGGAACGCGAACTCCGCGATCTGCCGGGCCGCCTCGACGGCGACGCCTCGGCCCGTCGCCGAGCTGCGCACCCAGTAGCCGAGGTTGCCGAACCTGTGGATGCGGTTGATCTGGTTGACCCCGCAGCCCCCGAGGTAGCGGCCGTCGCTTCCGACGATGGCGAAGTTGTACTCCAGGCCCTCGGCCGCCAGCGTCGCCCGCGAGGAGATCCACTCGACCGCCTCGGCCCGCGAGTACTGCGCGTGACACCACTCGAGCCACGGATAGACGTCGGCTGTCGATTCGCGGACCGCCTCGTAGAGCGGCTCGGCGTCGCCGGGCTCGTACGGACGGATGCGGCAGGCCGTCAACGCTCGCTCCGCTCGACGAACGCCGGGCCGCGCAGCACCCGGCCGGGGCGTGCGCCGGTCATGCGCTCGCCGTCGAAGACGACCTGGCCGTTCACGACCACGAGGCTCACGCCCTCGGCGTACTGATGAGGCTTCTCGAACGTGGCGCGGTCGCCGACGGTCGCCGGGTCCAACAGCACGAGGTCGGCCTTCTGCCCCGGGCGCACCAGGCCGCGGTTGCCCAGCCCCAGGCGCGCCGCCGGCAGCGACGTCATGCGGCGGATCGCCTCCTCGAGCGTCAGCAGCTTCTTGTCGCGGACGTAGACACCGAGCACGCGCGCGAAGGTACCGTAGCTGCGCGGGTGCGGGGCGCCCTGGCCAAAGGCCGGGATCTCGCCGTCCGACGCCACCATGGTGAAGGGCCAGGAGAGGATGCGCTCCACGTCCGGCTCCGCGATGGCGTGGAAGATGCCCGAGGCGCCGCCGCGCTCGACGATCTCGAGCGCGAGAAGAGCGCCGCTCTCGACGGTCACCGGGACGTTGCGGCCGCGCAGGATCTCGGCGAGCGTCTGGCCTTCGAGCGTCCGGTCGAAGCCGCAGGCCGCGACCGTGATGTTGCCGGGGTCGCCGCCGCCCCGCTCGTTGCGGATCCGCTCCGCGACAGCCTCGAGGATCCGCGCGCGCTCGGCCTTGTCGCCCAGGCGTCGGCGCAGCGCCGCCGCGTCGCCCTCGAGCGCCCAGGCCGGCAGCAGCGCCGCCGCGATCGAGGTGCTCGACGCCGTGTAGGGATACTGGTCGACCGTGACGTCGACGCCGCGCGCACGGGCCTCCTGCATCAGCCTCAGCGAGTCCGCGCTCTTGCCCCAGGCAGCCCGTCCGATCATCTTGTGGTGGGTCACCTGCGTCGGCAGCCCGCCCTGCTCGCCGATCGCGATCGTTTCGCTCACGCTGTCGAGGATGCCCGCCGCTTCGTCGCGCATGTGCGAGACGTGGATGCCCCCGAGCTCGCCCGCGACCCGCGCCAGCGCGATCACCTCGTCGGTGCGCGCGAAGCTGCCCGGGACGTAGAAGAGACCGCTCGACAGCCCGAAGGCGCCCTCGCGCATCGCCGCGCGCACGAGCTCCTGCATGCGGGCGAGCTCTCCCGCGTCGGGCGCCCGGTCGACGCCGCCGATCACGGCGCCGCGCACGGAGCCGTGGCCGACGAAGCTCGCGAAGTTGAGCGCTGGCGGCAGCGCGGCCACCTTCTCGAGCGACGGGCCGAGCGGCAGCGGCGACGAGCCGTCCGGCCCGCCGACCAGCGTCGTGACGCCCTGGCGCGCGTAGTTCTCCGCGAGCGGCCGCTCGAGGATCGCCGGCCAGGCGTGGGTGTGGAGATCGATGAAGCCCGGAGCCACGACGCGTCCGCCCGCGTCCACCACGCGGCGGGCCGAGCCCAAGCTCGTGCTCGACACGGCGGCGATCGTGTCGCCGCGCACGGCCACCTCGGCGCGCCACCAGGGCGCCCCCGTCCCGTCCACAACGCGGGCGTTCGTGATCAGCAGGTCGTAGTCCTGGGCTCCCGCACCTGTGCTCGACAGAAGCGCGGCGAAGGCAAGGGCGGCGAGCCGGAGGGACGCGTGGGCCAAGGGCACGCGAGTATGCCACGCGCCGCCGAGCGCTAGAATCGGCACGTCGCCGCGGAGGGACCATGGCGGAGCTGAAGACGAAGCGGACCGGTCGCAGCGTGAACGCGAGCTCCAGTGGTTCGAGGCGGGCTTCTCGCCGCGCAAGCAGAACCTGACGCTCTACCTGATGTCCGGCTTCGAGGGCAGCGACGCTCTGCTCAAGAAGCTCGGCAAGCACACCAAGAGCGTCTCGTGCCTTTACCTCAAGCGGCTCGCCGACGCGGACGGCACGGCGCTGCGTCAGCTCGTCGAGCGCTCGGTAAAGGAGACCCGCAAGCGCTACGCCTAGACCGGCGGCTCAGTGGCAGCTGAACTCGACCACGTCGTGGCGTTCCTGCTCGATCCGGCGCAGAACCCTTCGGGTGACGCTCAGATGGAAGGCACGGATGCGGCCGAGCTCGGAGTGGGCTTGTGGCGGGATCTGGGCCAGGTATTCCTCGCCCCGGGGGCTCTGGGTCCAGTCGTTGCCGGGGAAGGCGGCCCCTCCCGAGAACAGCGAGGGGATTCCCCCGACGATCGGGGTGTACTCGACGCCGAACGCCGCCGCCGCCGCCACGTACCCGTCGATGAATTGCTGGTCGGGCACGGCGGACTGAAGCGAGAGGTAGGCGCGGCCGAATTGAGTGTAGCCGCTCGTGTCGCTCTCGAAGAGATCGGGATCGATCCGGCCGACGGCCTCGAAGAGCGCGGCCGACCTCCGGATCGACGGGGGCCTTGCGAAGTTGAGGACAACGTAGTTGGCGGGAAAGTCGAAGCTCGTCGTGTCGTCCGCGTCGAGCAGGAACGCGCTGCCCTGCGACAGGACGTACCCGAGGCTATTGGTCAGCACCTTGACGTCGTCCTGGCTCGCCGCGTTGGGGCCGCTGTCGATCACCGTGTAGACGTAGGCGGGGTTTGTGTCTCCGGCGAAGCCGCCCGCCCCGACCTCGAAGTGCGTGTTGAGGTCGTTGACGGTGGTGATGGCGCGGGTCGAGGAGAGCACCTTGATCACGTCGTCCACGATGCCGCACTCGAGGAGCCGCTCGGCGAACGCCTCGCGGACCCTCAGGCCCTGGTCCCGCAGGGGCCGGGTGTCGATGACCGCCGGGTTGGCGATCGGCTCGACGGA
>DATBSL010000332.1:0-3702 GCA_036559805.1 Vicinamibacteria bacterium | reverse complement strand
GCGCTCCTCGACCAGGTGGACGAGCAGCGGCTCGGCCGAGCCGCCGAAGACGCGCTCCACGAACTCGCGCACCATCGAGCCGATCACCTGCCGCTGCGGCCGCGTCGGCCGATACACGAACGAGCGCCCGGTCGGCCTCTTGCGCAGGTGGCCCTTCTTCTCGAGCACGTTCAGCATGGTCATGACCGTGGTGTAGGCGATTCGGCGCTCCGCGAGCATCGCCTCGTACACGTCGCGGACCGTGGCCGTGCCGCGGGCCCACACGAGCTTCATCAGCTCGAGCTCCTGAGGCGTCAGCGTGGGGCTGGGCTTGCGCATGACTACTAATAAACTAGTACGAACGAGGCCACGTGTCAAGCCTGCGGCCCCGCCCCGGCGCACGCGCGCGCACCGGGCGCGCGTCGCTCGCAGCCGGGATGCATATAATGCCGCTCCCACCCAGGAGCGAGGCACGCCATGAACACGCCGGAGAACGTCGCCGAGCTCGACCCGCCGGGGCGCCTGCTGCTCGGGCCGGGGCCGAGCCCGGTCCACCCGCGGGTGACTCGGGCGCTCGCGGCGCCCGCGCTCGGCCACCTCGACCCGGCGCTGCTGCAGTATCTCCAGGAGACGAGCGGACTGCTGCGAAGCGTCTTCCGCACCCAGAACCCGACGACGCTCGCGGTCTCGGGCACGGGCATGGCGGGCATGGAGGCGGTGCTCGGCAGCCTGCTCGAGCCGGGCGACCGGCTCGTCGTCTGTGCCGCGGGCTTCTTCGGCCAGCGCATCGCGGAGCTGGCCGCCCGCATGGGCGTGTCGGTGACGAAGGTCGAGAAGGAGTGGGGGCAGGTCTTCACGCCCGAAGAGCTCGAGACGGCCGTGGCCGCGGCGAAGCCGAAGGCCGTCGCGATCGTCCACGCGGAGACCTCGACGGGCGCGCTCCAGCCGATGGTGGGGCTGGGCGCGATCGCCGAGCGCCACGGCGCGCTCTTGATCGCCGACTGCGTCACCTCGCTCGGAGGCGTCCCGGTCGAGATCGACGACTGGGGCGTGGACGCCGCCTACTCGGGCTCGCAGAAGTGCCTGGGGGGCCCCGCCGGGATGTCGCCGGTCACGCTCAGCCCGCGCGCGCGCGACGCGATCCGCGCGCGCAAGCGGCCCGCTCACGCGTGGTACCTCGACCTCGACCTGCTCGAGCGCTACTGGTGCGGCGACCACGCCTACCATCACACGATCTCGTCGGCGCTCGTCTACGCGCTGCGCGAGGGCCTGCGGCTCGTGGTCGAGGAGGGCCTCGAGGCCCGCTTCGAGCGCCACCAGCGCAACGCCCAGCTGCTCTGGGACGGGCTCGAGGCGATGGGCCTCACGCTCCACGTGGCGCCCGAGCACCGCATCCCGTCGCTCACCACCGTGCGTGTTCCCGAGGGGGTCGACGAGGCGCGGGTGCGCACACGGCTGCGCGAGGACTACGGCATCGAGATCGGGGCCGGGCTCGGCCCGCTCAAGGGCAAGGTGTTCCGGATCGGGCTCATGGGCCACGGCTCGCAGAAGGCCAACGTGACCCTGCTGCTCGCCGCGCTCGCCGACCTGCTGCGCAGGCCGTAGCCGTGGCGGCTCGCAAGCCCGGGCCGGCGCCCGCCGGCTACTCGGGAACTCCGCTGCCGAAGAAGCTCGGCATCAAGCCCGGCTCCGTCGTCGCTCTGCTCGGCGCGCCGCCCGGGTTCGCGAAGTCGACGCTCGGCCCGCTCCCGGAGGGCGTGTCGCTCCGATCCGACACGCGCGCGCCCTTCGACGTCGGTCTGCTGTTCGCCGGCTCGCGGGCCGACCTCGCGCGCCGCTTCCCGGCGGCGCTCCGCGCGATGGGGGATCCGTGCGCGCTGTGGCTCGTCTGGCCGAAGCAGGCCTCGGGCGTCCCCACCGACCTCGACGGCAACCGCGTCCGCGAGCTCGGCCTGATGTCCGGCCTCGTGGACTACAAGGTCGCGGCGATCGACGCGACCTGGTCGGGCCTGTGCTTCGCGCGACGGAAAGGGGTCAGGTCTTGAATCTTGACGTTGTCTACCAGGAATCGCAGGAGCGGTAGGCCTCGATCAGCGACTTCTCGCCCTCGACACCAGGCTTCGCGTTGCCGTGCTCCATGCCCAGGACACCGGTGAAGCCCTTGCCGTGGATGTGGCGGAAGATGTTGCGGTAGTTCATCTCGCCCGTCGTGGGCTCCTTGCGCCCCGGGTTGTCGCCGATCTGCATGTAGGCGACCTCGCTCCACGCGCGGTCGATGTTCGGGATGATGTTCCCCTCCGTGATCTGCTGGTGATACATGTCGAAGAGGATCTTGCACGCGGGGCTGCCGATCGAGCGGCAGATCTGGTACGCCTGCGGGATCTTCGTCAGGAAGAGGCCCGGGTGGTCCTTCCAGGGGTTGAGCGGCTCGAGCACCATCACGATCCCGGCGGGCTCGAACACCTCGACGCAGCGCTTCAGGTTGTCGATGACGTTGGCCGTCTGGTAGTCCCACTCGAGCCCGACGTCGTGGCGCCCCGGCACGACCGTCGTCCACTTCGCGTTCACCCGCTTCGCGACGTCGACCGCGGCCTTGGCCTTCGCGACGATGTCGGCGGCGGCTTCGGGCTTTGCCGAGGCGAAGGTCACGTTCTGGAAGTCGGCCATCGCCACGAACACGCCCATCGTGATGCCGAGGCGCGCCATCGCCTGCGCGATCCGCTCCTGGAGCTCCACCGGCCGACCGGCCATGCCGTTGTCCTCCCAGGCGGTGAAGCCCTGGTCGGCGGCGAACTTCAGCTGCTCGACGAGGTCCTCGCCGGCGTGGTGCTTGAACATCCCGAAGTGCGGGCCGTACTTGAGCCGGAAGGGCGTTGGCGCGGCGACGGCGCTCGATCTCATTCCGTCTAGAGCGAGGCCGGCTCCGGCGAAGACCGCGGTCTGGATCAATTCGCGCCTGTTCATGGGTGCCTCCGGTCGGGGGCCATTATTCCTCAAGGGGGCTTGGGAGGAGCGGGGCAGCCCTTGACACAGACAACCGTTTGGTATTAATTACCAAATATGCCGCAAGCCGTCGCGCGCGTGGCCGGGTTCGAGGCGGAGTGCCGCAAGCGCGGGCTCGCGGTGACGGTGCAGCGCCGGACCGTCTTCGAAGCGATCTCCGCGCGCCGCGATCACCCGACTGCCGACCAGGTGTACGACGCGGTGCGCGGCCGCATCCCCGGGCTGTCGCGCACCACCGTCTACCGCGTGCTCGAGACCCTGGTGGAGGCCGGCTTCGTGCGGCGGGTGCAGCACGCGGGCGGCGTGACGCGCTTCGACCCGATCACCGAGCGCCACCACCACCTGGTGTGCGAGGCGTGCGGGCGGCTCGTCGACCTCGAGGACGCGGCGGTGCCGACGCTGCGCCTGCCCGAGGCGCGCGGCGCGGGCTTCCGGATCACGGACTACTCGGTGAGCTTCCTTGGGCGCTGTTCCGCGTGCGCCCGGGCGAAGCGCTGATCGCAGGCACCTCGAGGAACGATTGTTCGCGAGAACGCAGGAGACAGGAGAGAGTCAGATGGCCAAGGACCTGAAGGACACGAAGACGCACGGCAACCTCAAGGACGCGTTCGCCGGCGAGTCGCAGGCGAACCGGCGTTATCTCTACTTCGCGAAGGTGGCCGACATCGAGGGCTATCCCGAGATCGCCGGCAACTTCCGCGAGACGGCCGACGGCGAGAC
>DATBSL010000331.1:0-2033 GCA_036559805.1 Vicinamibacteria bacterium | reverse complement strand
CAAGTACGTGATGACGCGGCTCGTGGGCGGCTGGACGGGCTACGGGCTGCCGACGAGCAACGCGGGCTACGCCGGCTTCACGGCCGCCGACGCGCGGCTCCTGATGGGGGCCTATAGCGGCGGCTTCGTCGCGGTCTTCGGGATCCTGGCCCTCTTCTACTGGAATGCGCTGCGCCAGCGCGAGGAGCTTGGGCTCGGAACACTCGAGCTCTTCGACGCGAGGAGCGGCCTGCGCCGCCACCTGCTGAGCGTCGCGGTCGGCGCGCTGTCGATCGTGGTCGCGCTGGTCGCGCCGATGCGGCTCTTCTGGGTCTCGGGCTTCATCTATTTCGTGCTCGGGCCGCTGCACGGGACGATCGGCCACCGCACGGGCGTCGCACGCGCCAGGCTCAAGGCCTCGCTCGCTTGATCGGGCAGAGCCTCGCCCACTATCGCGTCACTGCCGCGCTGGGCGCGGGCGGCATGGGCGAGGTCTACCGTGCCTCCGATTCGCGGCTGTCGCGCGACGTCGCGATCAAGGTGCTCCCGTCCGAGGTCGTGAACGACCCCGACCGGCTCGCCCGCTTCCGCCGCGAGGCGCAGGTGCTCGCCTCGCTCAACCACCCGAACGTGGGCGCCATCTACGGCCTCGAGGAAGCCGACGGCAAGCCGTTCCTGGTGCTCGAGCTCGTCGAAGGCGAGACGCTCGCGGAACGCATCGAGAAGGGCGCCCTGCCGCTCGCCGACGCGCTCGAGATCGCGCGCCAGATCGCGGAGGGCCTGGGCGCCGCGCACGAGAAAGGCATCGTCCACCGCGACCTGAAGCCCGCGAACGTCAAGCTCACGCCGGACGGCCAGGTCAAGGTGCTCGACTTCGGCCTGGCGCGCGCCTACGCGCCGGACGGAGGCGACGCGTCCCTCCCCAGCTTGTCGCACTCGCCCACGCTCGCGGCCCAGGGCACGGCAGCGGGCATGATCCTGGGTACGGCTGCGTACATGTCGCCCGAGCAGGCACGCGGCAAGGCGGTCGACAAGCGGGCCGACATCTGGGCCTTCGGCGTGATCTTGTGGGAGATGCTCACCGGCCAGCGGCTCTTCGGCGGCGAGACAGTGAGCGACATCCTGGCCGGCGTGCTGCGTGCGGAGCTCGATTGGAAGGCCCTTCCCGGGGGAGTGCCCGCGCCCCTCGAGCGCCTGCTGCGCCGCTGCCTGACGCGCGACCCGAAAGCCCGGCTCCACGACATCGGCGACGCGCGGCTTGAGATCGCGGACGCGCTCGCCGCGAAGCCGGAGCAGAGCGTCGCCCCGACCGCGCCGGGGCGCCGCGCGCTCTTGCCGTGGACGCTGGCCGGCGTCTTCGGGATCGCGGCGACAGGACTCGGCCTCCTATTGGCGCGCGATCCGGAGCAGCGGCCGAAGCTCGTGCGGTTCGAGGTCCACCCGCCCCCGAAAGCCGACTTCCAGCTCGTCTCGAACCGCCCGGGGCCCGCCGTCGTCTCGCCCGACGGCCGGAGCCTGGTCTTCGCCGCCGTGAGCAACGGCCAGACCCGTCTCTACGTGCGCGGGCTCGACGAGACCGAGGCCCGGCCGCTCGGCGGCACCGAGGACGCCCAGTACCCCTTCTGGTCGCCGGACTCGCGCGCGATCGGCTTCTTCGCGGAGGACAAGCTGAAGCGCGTCGACGCGACGGGCGGCGCGCCGCTCAGCCTCTGCAAGGCCCCGCTCGGCAAAGGCGGAAGCTGGAGCCCCGACGGCGTGATCGTGTTCGCCCCCGACTCCGCCTCCGTGCTGCAGCGCGTGGCGCAGGGTGGCGGCGAGCCCGTGGCGGTCACCAGCCTCGACGCCGCGCGCAAGGACGACTCGCACCGCCACCCGCGTTTCCTGCCCGACGGCCGCCACTTCCTCTATCTCGCGCGCAACCCGGGCGGCAGCCAGCGCGGCGACAACGCCGTGATGCTGGGGTCGCTCGACGGCGGTCCCGACAGGCTGCTGATGCGCTCCGCAGCCGCCGCCGAATACGCGGCCGGCCAGCTGCTGTTCCTGCGCGAGCGGAC
>DATBSL010000330.1:0-1621 GCA_036559805.1 Vicinamibacteria bacterium | reverse complement strand
TCGGTGCTGCCGGATGACGCCCCGCGCATCACGCTGCCGCTGTTCGAGGGGCCGCTCGACCTGCTGCTGTACCTGATCCGCCGCGACAAGATCGACATCCACGACCTGGAGATCGCGCCGATCACGCGCCAGTACATGGAGTACCTGGAGCTGATGCGCGAGCTGAACCTCGACGTGGCCGGCGAGTTCATGGTGATGGCCGCCACGCTCATCCACATCAAGTCGAAGCTGCTCGTGCCGATCGAGCCCACCGAGGCCGTGGGCGAGGAAGAGTACGTGGACCCGCGCGAGGAGCTGATGCAGCGCCTGCTCGAGTTCCAGCGCTACAAGGAGGCCGCCGGCGTCCTGCACCAGCAGGCACAGATCCGCGCGGCCCAGTGGACGCGGCCCGACGCGGTGCTGCCGCGCTTCGACGACGCGGGCGAGGAGATGCTCGAGGCCGGGCTCTACGACCTGATCGCCGCGTTCAAGGAGCTGCTCGACCGCAGGAAGGCGCTGCTGGCGCACGAGGTCGAGAAGGAGGGGCCCCCGGTCGAGCAGCGCATGGAGGAGCTCGTCGCCATGATCCGCGAGGGCGAGTCGCTCGAGTTCCTCGAGCTCTTCGCCACGCTCGACACGAAAGGCGAGATGATCGTGACGTTCCTCGCGCTGCTCGAGCTCGTACGCCTGAAGCGCGTGCGCGTCTACCAGCGCGGGATGTTCGGGTCGATCCGCGTGTTCCGGCCGGTCGGGCCGCCCGCCGAGGGCGCGCCCGCGCCGGCCGCTTAGCGTCTTGCCGAGAGAGGAAAGCTTGGCCGAGAAGGACAGCGACAAGGACGGGAAAAAGCGCGAGCGACGGCCGTCCGCGCTCGAGGCGTACGTCGCGGGTCCGCCCGTGAGCGAGCCGGACGACGTCGGCGAGGTGGCCGGGGTCGAGCCGGCGCGGGAGGCGGACGCCCCGGCCGAGGCCGAGGAGGCGAGCGTCCTGCCGCCGCAGCAGATCCGCGCGGTGCTCGAGGCGCTGGTGTTCGCCTCGCCGCAGCCGATCACGCCGAAGGAGATCGCGCGCGTGCTGCAGGGCGTGGCGCGCGAGGACTGGGAGCGCGAGCTCGTCTCGCTGCGCGCGGACTACGCGCGCGACGAGCGCGGCCTGCAGCTCGTGGACGTGGCGGGCGGATTCCAGGTCACCACCCGGCCCGAGTACAACGACTGGGTGCGCGAGCTGATCGATCCGCGCACGCCGACGCGGCTCTCGATCCAGGCGCTCGAGACGCTCGCGGTGATCGCCTACAAGCAGCCCGCGACGCTGCCCGAGATCATCGCCCTGCGCGGCGTGAAGTCCGGCGGCGTCGTCAAGACCCTGCTGGAGAAACGCCTGATCCGCATCACCGGGCGCAAGGAGGTGGTGGGCCGGCCGATGCTCTACGGCACCACCAAGCAGTTCCTGCTGCACTTCGGCCTCAAGGACCTGGGCGAGCTGCCGCGCATCGAGGAGTTCGCCGAGGTGCTGGGGGAGGAGGTGGACGTCGCGGGCCTGAAGCGGGCGATCGAGTCGCCGCTGCCCGTCGAGTCCGGCCTCTCGGATCCCGAGGGTGAGCAGATCCCGCTCTTCGAGGGGCCGTCACCGGAGAGCGGGGACGAA
>DATBSL010000329.1:0-3589 GCA_036559805.1 Vicinamibacteria bacterium | reverse complement strand
CGGAACGAGGAGCGCAAGGGCCGCCAGGGCGGCGAGCGAGCGGGACATCCACACCCTCCATGGAGAACGGACGGAGGAGGGTGCCCGCTCGGCCCGCCGGCGTCAAGCGTGGCCCATCAGCTCCGGTTCGGCGGCCGAGGCGTCGGACATCATCCTCTGGTCGCAGGTGCGCAGGCCCAGGCGCCGCATCTTCTCGTTGAGCGTCGTCGGCAGGCAGCCCAGCTCCACCGCCGCGCGCCGCTGGTTGCCGTGCGCCCGCACCAGCGCTTCGATGATCAGCCGCCGCTCGTAGGCCTCCACGAGCTGTCGGAGGTTGGTCTGCTGCGGCCGACCCCCTGTGTGTGCGTGTGCCAGTACAGCCATCTCGTCCCTCCCCATTGAGCGCCCCAACGTCCTTGCGAGCGCCTACGAGCAGGTTAGCCGGGCGTTCCGCGTGCATTTGCGGAGCTTGCGGTGAGGGCCGGATGAGCGGACAAAGTGCCTCCATCCAACATGATGGAGGCGTCGCTGAGCGGCCGCGCTCAGCCCTTTTCCGGGGGGAGGTCGAGCCGCCTGACGTCGCCGCGGTGGGCCCATCCCCGGGCCCCGGCGTTGTCTTCGACGCGCAGCCAGTCTCCGCTCGTTTCGAGCACGGGCACGACCTCCCCCTCCCGGAGCGTCCCGGCGGGGTTGGCAGACGGCGACGCCGCGTCGAAGAGCGGCGCGCCGCGCCTGACGACGGCCCCAGTCGGCCGAGCCAGGTACCCGAGGAGGGGGCATGCCGCCGCACCGAGCCCCAGAGCCAGGAGCAGCCAGGATGATGCACTCGCGAAGGCGGGCCGGGAGCGCGTCCGGGCCAGGGCGTGTGCGGCGACCGACAGGGCGAGCAGGACGACCGCCAACAGGTCCAGGCGGAAACGACGGGCGAAGCGGCCGGCCACCGCGAGGGGCTCGGGCGCGATCTCGGCTGGGTCGAGGTTGAGCGCCGAACGGAGGCGCTCGACGTCGCGGACGACGGCCCGGTCCGCGGGGTCGAGCTCGCGGGCCCGCAGGAGCGCCCAGAGGGCCTCGCCGTGGGCGCCTCTCGCGGTCGCCGCCTGCGCCCAGTTCCAGTAGAGCGTCGCGCTCTCCACGCCCGAGCGGGCGAGCTCGCCGTAGACCGTGATCGCGCGCGGGTAGTCGCCGGCGCGCACGAGGTCGTTCGCCTCGCGGAACTGGTCCTGGGGCGTGTCGGCCGACCCGAGCGCCGCGAGCGCCAGCGCCACGGCCAGGACCTTCGAGGTCAGGCCCACCGGCGCACCGCCTCCGCGGCGCGGGCCGCCAGGTCCCTCACCTTGTCCGAGTAGTCGCCGAGCTGCGGCGCGTAGCGCACGAAGCGGACGTCGTCGAGGAGGGCGCGCACGGCCCGCGCGCGCTCGCTGTCGTCCGCGTCGGGGATGCCGCCGAAGGCCTCGCCTATGGCCTTCTCCACGAGCGAGGCCGCCTGCTCCTTGCTCATGGCCTCGCGCGAGGCGCGCTCCAGGTCGTGGAGCGCCGCGCGCACGGAGCGCGGGGACGCCGTCTTCCCGCCGCTCCCGGAGAGCCCTCCGCGCAGGCGGTCCGCTCCCCAAAGTCCCGCGTGCAGCAGCAGCGCCAGGCCGGCGATTGCGGCGAGGGCGCGGCTCGTCAGCATCGACCCGGCCGGTCGGTCGAGATCCGAGCGCAGCGGCAGCGACCCGGTCGCCCGAGCCGCCGCCGAGGCCGAAGCGGCCGCCGGGACACCCGCGGCCACCGTCCCGCCCTCGACGCGCAGCGACAGCGGACCCGCCTCGGACGTCACGACACGTCCGGCCGCGGGATCGAAGTACGAGAAGGCCAGTGGCGGGATGAGGACGGCGCCGCTCGTCTCGGGCACGACCACGAACTCCCAGGTGCGGGAGCCCACGATCCCCTCCGGTGTCGTGCGCAGGTCGCTCTTCGCCTGGGGCGGGAACACCTTGGCGCCGGGGACCGCCAGCTCGGGGCCGCGGTCGATCCACTTCAGGTTGCCGGTCCCCTCGACACGAAAGCGCAGCGTCACCGCTTCCCCGAGCGGGACGGCGTCGCGGTCGAGGCTCGCCGCGGCGCGGAAGCGGCCGACGGCGCCCGCGAAGCCCGGCGCGTCCGGAAGCGGCTCGACCTCGATCGACACGGGCTTGGTCGCGCGCTCGACACTGCCGCCCGCGTCGAAGAAGCCCGTGCGCGCGAGGCCGACGCGAAACCGGCTCGCGGGAATCGCGAGCGTGCCGGCCTTGGTCGGAAACAGGAGCTTGCGCAGGACCGGGAAGCGCCGGTAGCTCTGGCCTTCGACCGTGGCAGGCTCGCCCGCGGGCGGTGCTTTCTCGCGCTCGAGGTCCTCGACCCAGAAGCCGGCGAACTGCGGCGCCTCCTTGAACTGGAGGTCGGCGACCGCGGTCTGCGTGTAGAGCCAGTAGGTGAGCACGAGCGGCTCGCCCACCTTGAGCCGGGTGCGCGACGGCACCGCTTCCATCAGCAGCCGCGGCGCGGCCGCGCGACCGCGCCTTTGCCCGAAGAACTCCTCGAGGGGGTCGCCGAAAGGATCCCGCCCGAGCTGGCGCGGCGGCTCGGCGGGCCGGATCGAGCCCGCCACCACCTCGATCGCGATCGCGGGCGAGGATTGCCCGGCAGCCTGCACGGCACCGATCTCGGCTTTTCCAGGCGCGCGCGGCTGCAGCACGTAGGTCAGGCTGCGCGACTGCGACATGCGGCCGTTGACGATCGAGACCTGGCTCGACTGGTAGGGCCCCGCGGCCACGTCGAGGTTCGCAAGCGCGGGCAGCGGGATCTCGTCGGGCGCGGCGCTGCCCTCGACCGTGATCGTGAGCTGCAGCTGGTCCTGGACGCCGATCTTGCGCGCGTCGACCTCGGAGCGCAGCGTGAACTCCGCGGAGGCGGAGCACGGCAGCAGAGCCGCGAGCGCGGCCAGGCCGACGCGGCATGCCCGCCCCCTCACCAGTCCTTCCCCTTCTTCCGCTGCGCGCGCTTCAGGGCCAGCGCCTTCTGCTGCTCGGCCTTCTCGTTCTGCTGCAGCGCGTCGAGCAGCTGCATCGCCCGCTCCTTGGGCATCCCCGCCTCCTGCCGGAAGCGCTGATCGGCCTTCTCCTCCGGCGTCTGCGGCCGCTGGTTCTCGCCGGGGCGTTGCTGCTGGTTCGCCTTCGGATCGCCTTTCTGGTCCTGCTGCTTCTGGTCCTGGCCCTGCTGATCCTGCTTCTGCTGGTCTTTCTTGTCCTGCTCCTTCTTGTCCTGGTCGTCTTTCTGTTGCTGGTCGCGTTTCTTCTGCTCTTCCTGCTCCTTGAGCTTGCGCAGCGCGAGCTCGAGGTTGCGCCGGGTGTCGGCGTCGCCCGGCAGCGCGCGCAGCGCGTCGCGGTATGCCTGGATCGCGCCCTTGTAGTCCTGCTTCTGGAACAGGCTGTTGCCGAGGTTGTAGCGCGCGGGCCCCGCGAGCGGCGAGGCCGGGTCGGCGCCGAGCGCCTTGAAGAGCGTCCCGGCCTCGTCGTAGCGGCCGTTCTTGTAGAGCCCGTCCGCGACGTTGAAGCGCACCGCCGGGTCCAGCGGGCGCGCGCCCGCCGCC
>DATBSL010000328.1:0-12155 GCA_036559805.1 Vicinamibacteria bacterium | reverse complement strand
CGCCGAGCCCGCGTGGTAGATTGACCTCGGGTTCATGGGTTCGCGCGCCTACCTCCTGATAACCCTCGTCTTCTACGCGGCGGGGGCGGTCCACGCGCTCCTGCACGCGCTGTTGCGGCGGAGCACGCTCACCCGGCTGAGCCTCGTCGCGACGCTGCTGGGCTTCGCGTTCCACACGGCGGCTCTGGCGCTGCGCTGGACGGAGGCAGGCCACTTCCCGGCCGTGGGGCTGCGCGACGGCGCGTCATTCCTGGGCTGGGCGATCGTGCTCGTGTTCCTGCTCGTCCACGTGACGACGCGGGTCGAGGTGGCCTCGCTGTTCGCCTACCCGTTCGTTTTCGGGTTGCTGTTCGTCGCCAACCTGGCCCCCGAGTCGGGCCGCGCCGACCCGGTGCTGCGCAGCCTCTACCTGCCGATCCACCTGCTGCTCGCCGTCTTCGGCTACGGCGCGCTCTTCGTGGCTTTCACGATGGGCCTGCTCTACCTGTTCCAGGAGCGCGAGCTGCTCGCGCGCTCGCCGCGCCGCTTCTACTACCTGATCCCGAGCCTCGAGCGCTCCGACACGGTGGGCGGGCGATGCGTGGTGGGCGGCTTCGGCTTCCTGACGCTCGCGATCGTCACCGGCTTCCTGTGGAACGGCACCCTGCTCGGCCGCTACTGGACCGGCGACGCCAAGGAATGGACCGCGCTCATCGCCTGGCTGATCTACGTCGTGATCCTGGTGGCGCGCTGGCGCTGGGGCTGGGGCGGGCGGCGCGCGGCCTGGCTGGCGATCGCGGGCTTCCTGGTGGTGGTCTTCACCTTCGGCTGGGCGACGCTCGTCCCCGCCGTGGCGGTGGCCGCGCGGTGATCCTCGTCGTCGGGCTGAACCACGAGACGTCGCCGCTCGCCGTGCGCGAGGCGATGGCCATCGCCAAGGACCAGCTGCCCGAGGCGCTCGCGCGCGTCCGGCAGGAGGCGTCCCTCGCCGAGGCGATGATCCTCTCGACCTGCAACCGGGTGGAGGTGTACGGGCTCGCCGAGAAGCCCGCGCTCGACGCCGTGGCCGGCTTCCTCGCGCGCTTCCACTCGCGCACGCCCGAGGAGCTCGCGAAGCACCTGTACCGGCTCGAGGGCGAAGCGGCGGTGCGCCACGCGTTCCGCGTCGCGGCCAGCCTCGATTCGATGGTGCTCGGCGAGCCGCAGATCCTGGGACAGGTGAAGGAAGCCTACGAGGCGGCCGAGCGCGCGGGCAGCCTCGGCGCGGTGCTCAACGGGCTGCGCATGCGCTCGGTGGCCGCGGCCCGCCGCGCGCGGCGCGAGACGGCGATCGGCCGCAACGCCGTCTCGCTCTCGCACGTGGCCGTCGAGCTCGCGACCAAGATCTTCGGAGAGCTGCAGGGCCACTCGGTGCTGCTGGTTGGCGCCGGCAAGATGAGCGAGCTCGCGGCGCGGCAGATGGTGCGACGCGGCGCGCGAGCCTCGGTGCTCGGCGGGCGCACGTTCGAGAAGGCGGAGCAGCTCGCCGCGAGCCTGGGCGGCCGCGCCGCTCCCTTCGAGTCGCTGCGCGCCGAGCTCGCGCGCGCGGACGTGGTGATCAGCGGGACGGGCTCCCCGGGCGTCGTGGTGCAGCGCGAGGACGTCGAGGCCGCGCAGGAAACGCGCCACGGCCGGCCGCTGTTCCTGATCGACATCGCGGTGCCGCGCGACATCGCCGAGGACGCCGGGCGCGTGCCCGGTGTCTTCCTCTACGACATGGACGACCTGCAGAAGGTGGCGGCGGCGAACCTGCGCGAGCGCAAGAAGGAGGCCGCGGCGGCCGAGGCGATCGTGGAGCACGAGCTCGTCGAGTTCCTCGAATGGCGCCGCGCGCTCGAGATCGTGCCGCTCGTGGCCGAGCTGCGCCGGCGCGCCGACGAGATCCGGCGCGCCGAGATCGAGAAGGCTCGCCATCGGCTCGGGCCGCTCACGCCGGAGCAAGAGAGCGCGCTGCAGGCGGCGACGTCCGCGATCGTCAACAAGCTGCTCCACGCGCCCACCGTGCGGCTCAAGGAGCTCGCCGGCCACGGGCAGGCCGACCACGTGGGCCTCGTGCGGCGCCTGTTCGACCTGTGAGCCGGATCCGCATCGGGACCCGCGGCAGCGCGCTCGCGCTGTGGCAGGCCGGGCACGCGAAGCAGAGACTCGAGGCGCTCGGGCACGAGGTGTCGCTCCACCCGATCACCACGACCGGCGACCGCCTCCAGGACCGCAGGCTCGAGGCCGTGGGCGGCAAGGGCGCCTTCCTGAAGGAGATCGAGGAGGCGCTCCTGGCCGGCGAGGTGGACCTGGCCGTCCACTCGCTGAAAGACGTGCCGACCGCGCTGCCGGCCGGGCTGGTGCTCGCCGCCTTCCTGGAGCGCGCGGACCCGCGCGACGCGCTCGTCTCGGGTGGGCCGCGCCTCGACGCGCTGCCGTCAGGCGCGAGGGTGGGGACCACCAGCCTGAGGCGTCGGGCGCTCGTGCTGGCCGTGCGCCCGGACCTCGTGCTCGAGGACCTGCGCGGCAACGTCGACACGCGGCTCGGCAAGCTGCGCGAAGGCCGCTTCGACGCGATCCTGCTCGCGATGGCGGGGCTCGAGCGGCTCGGCCGCGCGCAGGAGGCGACGGAGGCGCTCGACCCGCGCCGCTTCGTCCCCGCGCCGGGGCAGGGGGCGATCGCGCTCGAGTGCCGCGAGGGCGACGCGGCGGCCCTTGCCGCCATCCTTCCGCTCCACCACGCGCCGACCGCGCGGGCCGTGACCGCCGAGCGCACGCTGCTCGCGGCGCTCGGGGGGGGCTGCAACGCCCCGCTCGGCGCGCACGCCTTCGCGGCGGGCTCCGCTCTCGAGCTGGTGGCGTTCGTGGCCGCCCCGGACGGCCGCGCGCTCCTGCGCGCCGAGCGGAGCGGCGAGGATCCCGGCGCTCTCGGCCGGGCGCTCGCCGAAGAGATGCTCGCGCGAGGGGCGCGCGCGGTCATGGCGGGCTGACGCCGTGGGCTCTCTCGACGGGCGCCGCATCGTCGTGACCCGGCGCAAGGGGCAGGCCGGCAGCCTCGTCGAGAGGCTCCGCGAGCTCGGGGCGACGGTGCTGGAGGTGCCGGCGATCGAGATCGCACCGCCTGCGGACCTCGGCCCGCTGGACGCGGCGCTCGCCGACCTCGAGGCGTACGACTGGGTGGTCGTGACGAGCCCGAACGCCGTCGGGGCGCTCCTGTCGCGCCTGACGGTGCAGGGGCTGTTTCCGCGCCTTTCCGGAAAGCGCGCGAAGCTCGCGAGCGTGGGACCGGCGACGACCGTCGCGCTGCGCGCGTCGTTTCCCCAGGACAAGGTCGCGCTCGAGCCGAAGCAGGACTACCGGGCCGAGGGCCTGCTGGCCGCTTTCGCTGATCGGGACCTCGCCGGAAGGAGAGTGCTGCTGCCGATCTCGACGGCGGGACGCGACGAGCTTCCGGAGGGCCTTCGCGCCCGCGGCGCACAGGTCGACGTGGTCTTGGCCTACGCGACCGTCGAGCCCGACGGACTGCCGGGAGCGGTGGCCGCCTGCCTCGAGGGGGGATTCGACCTGGCGCTCTTTGCATCTCCTTCTGCCGTAGAGGCTTTTGCCCGTGCGGCGGGAGACCGGGCGAGCGGCCGGCCGGTTGCGGTCATCGGGCCCACCACGGAGGCCGCGGCGCGCGCCGCTGGCTTCCACGTGCTCGGCCGGGCCTCGCCGGCGACGCTCGAGGCCCTCGTCGAAACGGCCGAGCGGGTGCTGAAACAGCCGCGTCCTTGACAGCATCCCACTGACTCGCTTACGATTCGGCGTTTGGCCGTGGACGTGCGCGCCCCGCCGTGAGGCAGGCCGCCCCCCCGCCGGACTAAATCTCGAGAAAGTTGGAGGACAGAAGTCCCCCCATGCCGGAGACCGAAAAGACACGCAAGCAGACCGCTCCCGTGGCGCCGCGAAGCGCCGCAGCCCAACAGCCCGAGGAGGAGCCCACCGAGCCCGGATTCGACCCCGAGGAATACGAGAAGCTCCTCGACATGTACGACGTCAGCTTCCGCAACTTCGCCGAGGGCGAGGTGGTGCGGGGCAACGTGCTGCGGGTCTCCGAGTCCGAGGTGATCGTCGACGTCGGCTACAAGTCCGAGGGCGTGATCGCGCTCGAGGAGTTCCGCGACGAGAACGGCCAGATCGTGGTGAAGGCGGGCGACTCGGTCGACGTGCTGATCGAGAAGACCGAGGACCGCGACGGCTACGTCGTGCTCTCCAAGGAAAAAGCCGAGAAGATGAAGGTCTGGGACGACGTGGAGCGCGCCTACCAGGAGCGCCGCGTGGTCGTGGGCCGCGTCATCGAGCGGGTGAAGGGCGGCCTCGCCGTCGACATCGGGGTGCGCGCCTTCCTGCCCGGCAGCCAGGTGGACGTGCGGCCGGTGCGCAACCTCGACGCGCTCAAGGGGCAGGAGCTCCGGATGCGCGTGATCAAGGTCAACAAGAAGCGCGGCAACATCGTGCTCTCGCGCAAGGCGGTCCTCGAGGAGGAGAACGCCGAGCGCAAGACGCAGACGCTCGAGACGCTCGAGGAGGGCAAGGTCCTCACCGGCAGCGTCAAGAACATCACCGAGTACGGCGCCTTCGTGGACCTGGGCGGCATCGACGGGCTGCTGCACATCACCGACATGTCGTGGGGCCGCATCAACCACCCGAGCGAGGTGATCGCCGTCGGCGACGACGTCAAGGTGGTGGTGCTCAAGTTCGACCGCGACAGCGAGCGCGTCTCGCTCGGGATGAAGCAGCTGCAGGCCGACCCGTGGACGACCGCGACCATCAAGTACCCGGTGGGCGCGCGCGTCAAGGGCAAGGTCGTGAGCCTCACCGACTACGGCGCCTTCGTCGAGCTCGAGCAGGGCGTCGAGGGGCTGATCCACGTCTCCGAGATGTCCTGGTCGAAGAAGGTGAAGCACCCGTCCAAGCTGCTGACGGTCGGGCAGGAGGTCGAGTGCCAGGTGCTCGGCCTCGACCAGGAGGCGCACCGCATCAGCCTCGGCCTGAAGCAGGTCGAGTCGAACCCGTGGGAGCAGCTCACCGAGAAGTACCCGATCGGCTCGCGGCTCAAGGGCAAGGTCCGCAACCTGACCGAGTTCGGCGCCTTCGTCGAGGTGGAAGAGGGCATCGACGGGCTGGTTCACATCTCCGACATGTCGTGGACCAAGCGCATCAAGCACCCCTCCGAGGTGCTGAAGAAGGGCGACACGGTCGACGCCGTCGTGCTCAATATCGACGCCGAGAACCAGCGGCTCTCGCTGGGCCTCAAGCAGCTGTCGACCGACGTCTGGGACGACTACTTCTCGCACCACAAGGTGGGCGACATCGTCGAGGGCAAGATCGTCCGCCTGACGACCTTCGGCGCCTTCGTCGAGCTGGCGGAGGGCGTCGAAGGCCTGGTGCACGTCTCCGAGCTCGACGAGAAGCGTGTCGAGAAGCCGGAAGACGCCTTCAAACCCGGTGACGTCCACCCGATGAAGATCATCAAGGTCCAGGAAGGCGAGAAGAAGATCGGGCTGTCGATCCGCGCGGTGAAGTCGGACGAATACGCGCAGGACGTCCAGACGTACCGCCAGACGTCGGGCAGCGACCGCTCGACGCTCGGCGACGTGTTCCGCGCCGCGGAGGCCGCCCAGAAGGAGCAGCAGGAGGAGTAGCGCACGATGACCAAGGCCGAGCTGGTGGACGAGGTCGGGCGCGAGGCCGCCCTCACCCGCAAGCACTCCGAGGTCATCGTCGACGCCGTCTTCTCGACGATCGCCGATGCCCTGCAGCGGGGCGACAAGATCGAGCTGCGGGGCTTCGGCAGCTTTCGCGTGAGGCGGCGCGCGAGCCGGACGGGCCGCAACCCGAAGACGGGCCAGGGCGTCGTCGTGCCCGCCAAGCGCGTTCCCTACTTCAAGCCGGGCAAGGAGCTGCGCGAGCTGCTGAACCGGGCCTAGCCGAGCGGGCATGTCCGTCGCTCTCTTCCTCAAGGACCCGGCCGCAGCGCGCTACGCGGCCGGGGGCCTGGCCGAAGCCGAGGAGCTCTTCGGCTCGCCGCTGCCGGACCTGCCTGCCCCCGAGCTGGACGAAGGCCGCGAGGTGTTCCTGGTCCACGTGCACTCGCGGCTGCGTGTGCTGCAGCAGCGCTTCCTGGAGGGGCAGCTCGGCCAGATCGGCGCCCTCACGCTGCGCACCGGCGACCCGGGGCGGGACTTCAAGGAGTACGAGACGGCACTCGAGCGCGTCGTGTCGTCCGTGCGCCAGGCCGACAGGCGCCAGGGCCTGCTCAACCTGTTCTGGCTGGCCCACAGCCTGGACGCCGCCGAGCACCTGCGCCAGCTGGAGCAGCGCAGCCAGTCGCTGCGCCGCGGCAAGCAGTCGCTCCACCCGCTGATCCAGTCCTTCTACAAGCGCGTCGACCACGACTGCCGCCGGCAGCGCGAGGGAAACGGCGGTCTCGACTTCCAGGAGAGCCCGGCGCTCGTCGCGGCGATCATCGACGACGGCTTCGCCTTCACCGAGGTCTCGGCGACGCGGCTGGACCTGGGCCCGTTCCTCGCCTCCAACAAGCGCTACCGGATCGCGCCCGAGACCTTCTTCGAGATCCAGCAGGTGCTGGTCCGCGAGGCCGAGAAGCGGCTGCGCGAGGGCGACCGCGGGCTGCTCGCGCGGCTCGCGCGCCACCTGCCGCTCGTGCCGCGCGAGCACTACCTGAAGCCCGGCATGCTCGTGCGCATCGTGTTGAGCCCGCCGGTGCAGGCCTATCTGCTCGGCGACGCCTGGACCACGGGAGCGCGCCTGCAGGGCGCGGGCGCGGTCAAGGCCGAGCTCGAGCGCCGGCGCGGCGCCGAGATCATGGACGCGTTCCTCGACCTGTCGGTGGCGCTGCGGCGCTTCGAGCTCGTGTCGCACGTGCGCGACCGGGTCGAGTGCCTGGGCGCGGAGCGCTCGCTCGAGCTCGAGGAGAAGACACGCCAGGGGCTGCGCGTCTACGAGTTCGGCGAGGCGGCCCAGGTGCTGAACAACGCGGTGAACGCCACCGTGCTGTTCCTCGACCTGCGCGGCTTCACGCGCACCTCCGAGGGCCACATCTCCGAGGGCGACCTGACGCGCGAGCTCTACGCCGTCTTCGACGACTTCGTGCCGATCGTGGAGCGCTTCGGGGGCACGGTGGACAAGTACCTCGGAGACGGCATGATGGTGACGTGGGGAACCAAGCGCGCCGACCCGCTCGACCCGCTCCACGCGTTGCGAACCGCCGTGCTGTGCCAGGAGTCCCTGCGCAAGAAGCGCGAGGCCGGCCGCACGCCGTTCACGATGGGCATCGCGATCCACTACGGCCGCGTCTACCTGGCTCGCTTCATCGCGAGCCACGGGGAGCTGCACTCGACGGTGATCGGGCGCAACGTGAACCTGGCGGGCCGGCTGTCCTCGGCCGCCAAGCGCGGCCTCGAGGAGGACGAGGCGCAGGGCACCCCGGTCCAGTCGCGCTCCAAGCACACGCTCGGGGTGAGCGTCGACATCGAGGGCGTGCTTTTCAACGAGGGCATTGCACTGTCGCGCGACGCGGTGCTGCAGCTCGAGGCGCACCTCGCGCTGACGCACGGCGAAGGCGGCGTGATGGAGTACGAGGACCAGGCGATCGCCCGGCGCATCCTGATCCGCTACGCCGGCGATGCCCGCTTCAAGGGCGTGAACGCGAGCCTGCCCGTCTACGACGCGAGCTACCAGGAGCGCCGCTAGCGTGTTCGAGCGGCTCTTCACTCCGTGGAGGCTGGCCTACGTGACCAGCCAGGACGACGCGGGTGCTGTCTGCGCGCTGTGCCGGGCGCGCGACGGCGGGGAAGTTGCCGAGCGGCTGGTCGTCCACCGCGGCGCGCTGTGCTTCGTGGTGATGAACCTGTACCCGTACACGAGCGGGCACGTCATGGTCACCCCGAACCGGCACATAGGCTCGCTCGGCGCGGCCTCGCCCGAGGAGCTCGCCGAGATGATGAGCCTCGCGCAGCGGCTGGAGCAGGCGTTCCGCGAGGAGTACCGGCCCGACGGCGTGAACCTGGGAATGAACCTCGGCCGCGCGGCAGGCGCGGGAATCGCGGACCACATCCACCTGCACGTGGTGCCGCGCTGGAGCGGAGACACGAGCTTCATGACGGTCGTGTCGGACACGCGCGTGCTGCCCGAGACGCCCGACCAGGCGTGCGAGCGCCTGCGGCGGCGCTTCGCGCGATGAGCAGGGGGCGCTCCGCAGTCGTGGCGCTCGCCGCGCTCGCCGCGGCCGCGACGGGCGCGCCTCAGCAGATCGGCACCGGCGGGATCGTCAGCAGCTTGACGCTCTTCGTTGGCACCTCCGAAGGCCTCTTTCGCTCCACCGATTGGAGCCGGAGCTGGCGGCGCGTCGAGGGCACGTTCTCCGGCACCAAGCTCGAGGGCCTCGGCGCCGCGCGCGCCCTCGTGCTGCTCACGACGCAGGTCTGGGTCGGGGGCGACGGGATCTACGTGTCCGACGACTTCGGCGACTCGTGGGTGCAGCGCGGCCGAACGCGCGGCGTGGCGATGCTCCTGCCGTCGCGCTGGCCGCAATCGGACGCGACCGTGTTCGCAGGCACCGGCTTCGGCCTGCTGCGCTCGCGCGACGGCGGCAAGACGTTCGAGGCCACGGCGCTCGGCGACTCGGGCGTTCACAGGGCCGAGTGGCCGGGTCCGGCGCTCGTCGTCGCGTGCGACCGTGGAGTGCTCGTCAGCACCGACGAAGGCAAGAGCTTCACCGGCCCTGGCGCGGGCCTGCCGGAGGGCCCCGTGCGAGCGCTGGTGCTGTCGTCGTACTTCGCGGCCGACCCCGTGATGTTCGCCGGCCCCGACGCCGGCGGGGTCTATCGAACGGCCGACGGGGGCAAGAGCTGGAGGCTCGTCGGCCTCGCTGGCGAGAGGATCGCGGACTTCGCCTGGCTCGGTCCGTTCCTGTACGCGGCCGGCGACGCCGGCTACTACCGCAGCGAGGACGCGGGCGCCACCTGGGCCCGGCTCAGCGCGAGCCCGGGCCGGCCGCGTCGCCTGCTCTACCCGCTCGCGCCGAACGCGGGCCTGGAAGCGTTCCTGGCCACGGAACAGGGCCTGTTCCGCACTCAGGACACGGGCGCGCACTGGGAGCCGGCAGGATTCCAGGGAACCGACGTGCTCACGGTCGGGACCTTCCCGGCCCCCGAGTCGCTGCTCACCAATCGGCCGCGCAAGTGAAGTTCGCGAAGGCGCACGGCCTCGGCAACGACTTCATCCTCGTGCCCGAGGCGGAGGCGCCCGCCGAGCGCACGGAATGGGCTGTGCGGCTGTGCGACCGGCACCGCGGCATCGGCGGCGACGGCGTCGTGCTCCACGCCGTGGCGCCGGGCGGCGTGTCGTTCCGCCTCGTCAACGCGGACGGCCTGCCGGGCGAGATCTCGGGCAACGGCCTGCGCTGCCTCGCTGCTCTCGCCGTCCGCAACGGCTGGGCCCGGCCGCGGCACGTGGTGACGACGGTCGTCGGGCCGAAGGCCGTCGAGGTGGAGCCGCTCGGCGGCGGCCGCTACCGCATCGTGACCGACCTCGGCCCGCCCGCGCTGGGGAGCCGGGACGTACCGGTCGCGCTCGAGCCCCCCGCGGCGCGCGTGGTCGACCACCCGCTGGAGGCGGCCGGCCGGCGCGTACTCGTGACCGCGACCTCGATGGGGAACCCGCACTGCGCCGTGTTCCTCGACGAGGTGGCCGACGACGCGCTCGTCTGCGCGCTCGGCCCGGCGCTCGAGCACCACGCGTTCTTCCCGAAGCGCACGAACGTCGAGTTCGTCACCGTGCTCGGAGCCGGCGAGATCCGCGTCCGCTTCTGGGAGCGCGGGGTCGGCTACACCATGGCCTCGGGCACCGGCTCCGCCAGCGCGGCGGTCGCCGCGATCGTTACCGGCCGCGCGTCGCGAAAGCTCCGGGCCGTCTGCGACGGCGGAACGCTGGAGATCGAGTGGCCCGAGGGCGGCAGCGTCCGCCAGACGGCGGAGGCCGAGGTCCTGTACGAGGGCGACTGGCTGGCGTCCTGGTAAGGGGGACGCTGCGCCGCGTCCCCCCTCTCACCCCTACGCTACGCTCCGCGGAGTCAATCCGCCTCGCTTCGCAGCCTTCTAGTCGATGGTGAACCCGACGCGCCGGGTCACCATGGCGTTCGCGACCCGGTCCGTCACCGTCAGCCGGAGTTCGTAGTCGCCCGGCTCGAAGCGCTCGAGCTTGATGCGCGTGGTGTGGGGGACCGACGGCCCGCCGGGCTCGGGCGGGGTCATCTCCTCGGGCGCGGCCCTCCCCAGGAGCTTGCCATCGTGCAGGATCTCGGCCTGCGACACGAGGTCCACCTTCCCCGTGGCGTCGCGCTTCGGGTTGTAGGCGTAAAGCTGGGCGTACAGGCTCTCGCCGCGCTCGTAGTAGCGCAGCGCCTGGGCGCTGCCCAGGCTGGGGCCGGCCTGCGCGCTCGCGCCGGCCGAGTCCTGCTCGCGCAGCAGGAATACGCTGCTGACCTCGAGCCGGCCCGGGCCGAAGTCGGGGATCTCGACCCACTGCCGCGCGCTGCCGAGGAGTCCTGTCGCGTCCTCGCGCGCCGCGAGCCGCACCTGGTAGCGCCCGGGGCCGAGCGCGACGTCCTTCTGGTACGGCAGCCCGGTGCGCAGCACGCGCTCGTAGTCCGCGTCGCTCAGGTCGAGCTCGCTGCGCTCGGTCGGGAGCGTCTTGACGACGGCGCCGCTCTCGTCGCACACGACGGCCACCGCCTCGAGCGTCGTCCGGTGATGGTCTCGCACCTTCACGAACGGCAGCGGCGTGAGGTCCAGCCGCCCGCTCACGACCAGCTGCGTCTTTCCGCTGTCGACGCTCACGAAGTCGGTAGCGAGCCGGACCGGGATCGCGTTCAACGGAGCGAGCGAATAGAGCGCCGTCTTGATCTCGGCGCGCCGCTGCTCGGTCCTGCGCGCCTCCGCCTCGGCCGTCGGCAGCGCCACGCCCGCGCGAGCGTCGGCTGGGGCGAAGTAGCCGGAGCGCGTGCGCACCCTGACGTCCGAAGCCTTGGGCAGCTTCACCTCGATCTTGCGGAAGCTGCCGTCGCTCTTGCGCTCTGTCGGCTCGTAGGCGAGCACGTAGTAGGCCTCCGTGTCGTCGAGGATCTCCTTGAGCCCGCCGCGCAGGTCGTTCGAATTCTCGACCAGGAAGCCGCCCGTGTCGGCGGCGAGGGCGTTCATCGAGTCGCTGTTGGCGGCGATGCCGCGCCGCTGCATGGCATCGACCAGGCCGGAGTTGCCGCCCGTGGCCCGCACCGGGCTCCACGCGGGCGCGATGGGCGGCGTCGCGTGGAGACCCCGCGTGTCGAGCGAGTAGATCACGACCCCGGAGCGCGTGGCCGCGTCGGCGATGCGGCGGATGTCGTACGTGGTGCTGGTGCCGTGGCCGACCCCGGTCAGGAAGCCGTCCGAGACCAGGAAGATCACCTTGCGGCCCGACAGGTTGGAGAGGCCGCGCGTCAGGCCCTCGAGCGTCTCGAGCGTGAGCCGGGCGTTGTACACGGCCTCGGTCAGGAGCGCGCGCGCCTTCTGCCTCGCGTAGCGCTCCGCGCTCTCGGGGTCCTGGAACAGCTGCGCCGCCATCGTCTCCTGAACCGCGGCATCGATCGCGAGCGGGTCGTTGCGCTCGATGAGCTCGGCCTGGTACTCGGACAGGTAGGGGGCCCCATGCCATGTCGTGCGGCGGTTCTGCACCGCCAGGCGCGACAGCGTCGCGCGCAGCGTCTCGCGGTCGGCAGTGAACTCCTGCGCCACGGCGCCCGCGCCGCTCGTGGTCACGAGCGCGACCTGGTCCTCTGGCCGGAGGTCGGTCTTGATGAACTGCGACATCGCCTTCTGCAGCCGCGCCAGGCTGTCGAACTCCATGTGGACGTCGTCGATCACCAGGACGACGTAGCGGGCGGGGAGAAGCTGCTCTTCGGCTTCGTCCTGCTCGGCGGGAGCGGCGGTTGGCGCGGCCGACTTCACCGGGCGCGTGAAGGCCTGGAACTGGACGATCGGCTGCGGCTTGCCTTCCTCGAGAATCACGAAGTCGTCGCGCTTGAGGTCCGCGATCGGCTTGCGGCGCTTGTCCGTCAC
>DATBSL010000327.1:0-3563 GCA_036559805.1 Vicinamibacteria bacterium | reverse complement strand
AGCGAGCGCACGTCGACGGCCGCGTAGCCGCGCGCGAAGGCGGCCTTGAACGCCCGCCGCGCCACGTCCTGCCACTCGAGCGCGAGCCCGCGGTCGGCGCGGCAGACCGCGTCCCAGTCCCCCGGGATCTCGAGCACCAGCAGTGGCGCGTCGAGGTCGCGGCGCGGCTCCGAGCTCACCGGCAGGCCGGCCTGCCGGCTGACCTCGTTGATTCGAATGGCCGGGCCTTCCCGCGGCCGCGGCGGCTTCGAGGCGGCGAGCCGCTTCACGCGCGGGCTCGCGAGCTCCCAGCGCGCCAGCAGCCGGTCGGTGGCGAGGCCGTGGTGAAGGGCCGAGCTCGTGCGCCCGTAGAGGTCGGGCAGGAAGTCCCGCGCCAGCGCCCCCAGGTGGTGGAGGTTCAGCCGCGCGTTCTTCGCGCGCATCGGGTCGAAGGTCCAGGTGACGAGCGACAGGCCGCGCGCCAGCGTCGCGGCGCGCTGCGCCCACTTGAGGCGCAAGCCCACGCCGCGCCCGCGCCAGGTGGGCCGCACCGCGAGCATGTCGGAGTGCAGGTGCGAGACGCCGTGGCTCCGCGCCGCGAAGCCGTAGCTGAAGCCCACGATGCCCTCGCCGGGCGCCTCGGCCACGAGCAGCAGCCCGCCGGCGTGGACCGTGGCGATCAGCTGGATCGCCGAGGTGATCTCCAGGTCGCTGAGCCCCCAGACCTCGCGCTGCAGCGAAACGCAGGTGTCGTAGTCGGCTCGCCCGCGCGCTTCGCGGATCTCGACCTTCGAGGTCATGCGCGCGGCAGTCTAGCATCGCAGCGGCCGTCGCTACTTCGGGATGATGACCTCGACCTCGACGTGGGCGCGGCGCCACGCGGAGTAGCGGGCCACGGCCTCGAGGCGCTCGCTCCCGGGGCGAGGGGCGCGGCCCCCGTAGGTCTCCTTCATCTCGGCGGGCAGCCAGCACGCGAGCGCCGCCTCGTGGCGGAAGCTCGTCTCGATCAGGACCGGGTCGTGGCCCGGGGTCTTGAGCTCCAACGAGCTCGCGACGACGGCTCCGCTGCCCGGCTCGATCCAGAACGCTCCGCGGGCGGGCACGTCTTCGCCATCCGGGTTGCTGATCAGCGTCGGCCGCTTGCGCTCCTCGTAGAGGAGCTTGCACGCCGGGACGCCCTCCTTGCGGCCGCCGCCCGATGTCTCGAACGACGAGCGCTTCCGGTTGCGCGGGTGCAGTAGCGTGAGCGCGAGCGTGGGGCTATTGACCGTGCGCCGCTGGCCGAGGTTGTAGCGCGAGCTCTCGTCCAGGATCCGCAGGGCGCGCGCGTTCGCCGCCGGCGTCTGCCCCTCGGGGAAGAGCGCCTCCAGCCTCGCGCTTCGATCGCGAACGGCAAGCCCGTCCACGCTCCTGACGTCGCGGTAGAAGGCCCACACCATCGCGTCTCCGGTCGGGACCCAGGCCACGTCGGACGCGAGAACCCGCTTCGCTCGGTGCATCGCCGACGCGCCCCAGTACGAGTACTGGCTGTAGGCCTCGTCGCCCACGAGGACCGCGAGCTCCTGCTCGATGCCCGCGACGTAGCGGCCGGCGCGATCCAGGAGCTCGTCCTTCGACGGACACGGCGGCGTGGCGGCGCGCGCCGCCGTCGGGAGCGAGGCGAGCATGGCCACGAAAAGGGAGCCGAGCCTCACGGCTGAATTCGTACCACATCGGTGACGGGTGTTGGGCGGGGCGCGGCCGCCGCGATTCCGCTAGAATCCCGCTCCGCATCGATGACAGGCGCAGCCGGCGAATCGCGAGAGGCAGGGCGTGGGGCGTAGCCGGCGGTCCTGGGCCGGTCCCGGGCTCGCGGAGCGGCTCCGGCGCACGGGCGGGCTGCTGCTGTCGCGCGAGGTGACGGTCCTCAACAACGCGATCGCGTTCAACTTCCTGCTGTGCCTGTTCCCGCTGCTGCTGGTGCTGGTGGCCGCATCGCATCGGCTCGCGCCCGGCGGCGCGACGGCGACGGCGCTGCGCCTGGTGCTGTCCGAGCTGATCCCGGTCGGCCCGGACGAGCTCGCGAGCTCGCTCCGGCAGATGACGCGGCTCGCCGCTGGCTTCCAGCTGCTGTCGCTCGCGCTCGTGGTGTGGGGCTCGTCGGGGATCTTCATTCCGGTCGAGCGCGTGCTCAACATCGTCTGGGGCGCGCGCGCCACGCGCAGCTTCTGGAAGAGCCGGCTGCTCGCGTTCCTGCTCACGGCCGCCGGGGCGGCGTTCGCCCTCGTGTCCGTGGCGCTCACGGTCTTCGGCCGCGGCCTGCCGCGCATGGCCGCGTACGGCTACGGTCCGCAGCTCGAGGCGTCGGCGGCGCTCGTCGCCTCGTGGGCCGCGAAGGCGGCGGCGCTCGGACTGGGCTGGGCGCTCTTCACGCTCGTGTACCGCGTGGCGCCGAGCGCGCGCGTCGACTGGGGCGTGGCATGGCGCGCGGGGCTCTGGGCGGCCTGCGCCTGGGAGGCGTCGAAGTACGCGTTCGTCTGGAACCTGCAGCGCGTGCAGCTGCAGACCTTCTACGGCCCGCTCGCCTTCGCCGTGGCGCTCGTGCTGTGGGCGTACGTGTCGAGCGTCGTGCTGGTGTTCGGCGCCGGGATGGCTGCGGCGCCGGAGCGAGCCTGACCTAGGGCCGCGCTCCTGGAGGCAGGAGAAGCGTCGGCCCAAGGTCGGCGAACGTCGCCGCGGCGCCCGGCAGGGGCTGCGTGATCGCGCGGAAGAACGCCTGCTGGATGATCTGGTAGCCGGCGTCGTTCGGGTGCAGGAAGTCGGCGAAGAGCGGCGGCAGGCTCGCCTGGCGCATGAAGTCGCCGTGGATCTCGGCCACCTGCGCGCGCTCCTGCGCCGCCATCTGCCGAACGAGGTCGTTCATGCGCCGCACCCAGTCGTTGCGCTCGGTCGGGTTGCGGTCCGCGTACTGCGGGTTCACCGGGGGAATCGTCCCGACGATCGGGTGCGCGCCGGCGCTGCGTGTGTCCTGGACCATGTCGCGCAGCATTTCGACGGTGAAGCACGGAAAGGCCGAGCGGCACGCGGGGTCGTTATAGTCGTTCGTGCCGTAGAGGATGAGCACGTAGGCGGGCCGGTGGCGGCCGAGCTCGCCCGGCAGGCGGCTTCGCCCCGCGTCGCTGCGCGTGGCGGATTGCCCGGCGTTGACGATGTCGGCCTTGCCCCAGAAGGTGCGCATCTGCGCTTCGAGGTCGTCGACGTAGCCCTCTTCGTCCGTCGAGCCCTCGCCGACGGTGATGCTGTCGCCGAAGGCGAGGTAGACGTTGGGCCGGTTGCGCGAGCCGATCACGAGCCGCGCTGGGAGCGCCACGTCGCCCGTCGCCGGCACCGTCACGCTCACTCCCGTCGCGGTGAAGTACGCGGGCAGCGTTTCGGTGCGCGCCTGCGCGCTCTGCGCGCCGTTGGGGACGCTCGCGAGCGAGAAGCGGCCGCCGGCCGTCGTGGTGCCCGTCTGGCCCCCGATCGAGACGCCCACGCTCGGCAGCCGGACGCTCTCGGCGCCGTCGGTCGTGCCATTGCCGTTCTCGTCGTAGAAGAGGAACCCG
>DATBSL010000326.1:0-30042 GCA_036559805.1 Vicinamibacteria bacterium | reverse complement strand
GATCATCGCGTCGATGTTGGGCAGCGCCGCACGAGCGGACGGGCCGAGCGAGCCGAGCGCGTTCGTGCAGGCGATGCGCACGTCGAAGTTGGGATCCTGCTGCATCAGCGACACGAGCGCGTTCAGCGCGTCGGCGCCGGCCGCCTGCACCAGCTGCGAGCAGGCGCGGGAACGCGTCGCGGGGTTGCGCGAGCGGACCGCGTTGTTCGCCTGATCGAGCTGTTTCATCTTCGCTTCGTAGGCCTGCTGCTGGTCGCGCGCCTTGTCCATGTCGGCCTCGGTCGCCGCCGCGCCGCTCGCCACCGCCTTCTCGTACTTGTCGATGTTCTCCTTGACGAGGCCGCCGTTGCGTCCCGCCGCGGTCGCCTTGTCCGCGAAGGCGCGTGCCTGCGCCATGTCGCGCTTGAAGAAGTAGCTCCAGGCGATCCCGATCGTGGCGTCCGGGGTCGCCTCCTTCGCGTCGATCTGGATCGACTGCTCGTAGGCCTTGATCGCCTCGTCGTACTTCTTCGTGTACGAGTACGCCCAGCCGAGCCCGAGCGCCGCCTGCTCCTGCTTGGGGTCGAGCTCGAGGCCCTTCTTGTAGGCGGCGATCGACTCGTCGGCGCGGTTCATGTTGCGGTAGATCCAGCCGAGGTTGACCCAGCCGGCGGCGTCCTTGTAGCCGGGCGTGCTCGTCACCTTCTGGAGCACCGCGAGGCCTTCCTCGAGCTCGCCCGCCTGCCCGAGCACGAGGCCGAGCGTCGTGTTGTAGCCGACGTTGAGCGGGGTGAGCGAGACCGCCTTCTTGTAGGCCTCCGCCGCCTCGTCGTAGCGCCGGTTGTAGTGGTAGGCGCGGCCGAGCAGCGCCCAGCCGTCGGCGTTGCCCGGCAGTCCCTTCGTGGCCTTCTCGAGCGCCCCGAGGGCCGCGGCGTAGTCGCCGCCGCGGATCGCCATCTCGCCGATCAGCAGCTGGATCTCGGGGCTCGTCGGCATGTCGGCCGCGGCCTTCTTGGCCTCGGCGAACGCCGCCTCGCGATTGCCGCGGTTGAGCTCGGTCTGGATGAGAGCCAGCCTCGCGGGCGCGAAGCCGGGGTCCGTCTGCAGCGCCTTGCGGTAGGCGCCCGAAGCCTGCTCGAACTGCCCGTTCGCCTCGAAGATCTTGCCGACGCCCGTCTGCACCAGCGGGTTCGCGGGATCGAGGAAAGCGCCCTGCTGTGCCTGCGCGATCGCGTCGCTCCAGCTCTTGGGGTTTTCCGCGAGCAGCGCCACGCCCAGGATCGCGAAGCCCTCTCCGAACTTGTCGTCGAGCTCGGTCGCCTTGCGCGCCGAGGCGACGGCGTCCGTCGCGCGCTGGGGCAGCGAGACCTGGGCCCGAGCCAGCCGCGAGTACGCGAGCGCCGACTTCGGGTCGAGCTCGACGGCCTTCTTCAGGGACTGCTCGGCCTCGGCATTGCGGCCGAGCGCCGTGAGCGCTTCGCCGCGCGCCACGTGAGCCATCGCGACCGTCGCCCCCGCGGCCACGGCCTTGTCGGCCGCCGCGAGCGCGCCCGGGCCGTCCTCGTTCCTGACCAGCGCGCGCGCCTGCGCCGCGAGCGCCTTGGCCGACGGCGACGCGGCGAGCGCCTCGTTGGCGGCCGCGAGCGCGTCCTTGCCCGTGCCCTTGCGCAGCGTGAAGTCCGCGAGCGCCGCGAGGACATCCGCGCGCGCCGGGCCGGTGGCCGCGGCCTTCGCCGCGTTGTAGGCGTTCTGGGCTTCGTCGAGGTTGCCGAGCCGCTCGTGGAGGCGGCCGAGCAGCATCTGTCCCTCGGCGCCGTTCTCGGACGCCGCCTTGGTCATCGTCTTGACCGCGTCGTCGGGCTTGCCCTTCGCGATCTGATCGAGAGCCTTCGCGTAGGCCTGCTCGAGCTTCGACTGCTGGGCGAGGGCCTGCGGTGCCAGTAACGCGACTACGGCGAATGCGGCAAAGGCTCTTTTCATCTCGGGCTCCGTCTCCGGGGTAGATGTCCTTTACTGTCTATGGTCAAGGGGGCGGGGGATGCGCCCGTCGCAGACTATGCTATCGTATTTCCAACGCCTCACGCCGCCACCGGCCGTGGGAACCCCCTATGGAGCCACTTGGCAGCTGTCAGTCGTGTCGTCAGATCGTGACCGAGAGCCGCCTCGAATACCGGCGCGGCGACACGGTGGTCCACAACGCGGACCTGCTCCAGTGCGACATCTGCGAGCGCTACGCCTGCGCGGATTGCCTGCGCGTCTACGACATCTGCTCGGGCTACGACTTCCTTTGCGACACCTGCGCTCGCGAGCTCGAATCGGCGCGGCTCAAGGTCGGGCACTGAAGCCTTCCCGCGCAAAACCCGCCTGACGGCGTCCAGCCGCCGGAAGAAGTTGCGGATTCGGGACCGTTCTCCGAGCCCCTTCGATCGGCGCCGTTTCTCCAATTCACTCGAGAAGAGCGACTTGCGTCGCGCGACGTCATGGCCTGCCGCCCGGGTACGTCGCTTGCACGCAAGGAGGGCGAGACGCACATGCTTTCCTACCGATCATCCAACCCCCCCATGAGTACCCGCCTGAGCAGAATCCCGCCCCCCTAAGAGGGGACTGCCTTCTTGGACGCACCCGGGGCGCCTTCCAAGGCGCCCCGGTCTTTTTGTGCCCGAGATCAGCCCTGCTGGCCCTCGGTGGTGGCGGCCTCGCAGGCCCGGCGCACGTCGACGACGCCCCAGCCCTGCCTGTCGGTATCCACGTGCGGCAGCCGGCGCGCCGTGCGCACGATCAGCCGCTTCAGCTCCCGCGGACGCAGGGCGGGGTTCAGCTCCAGCAGCAGCGCCGCGAGCGAGGCGACGATCGGCGCGGCGAAGCTCGTGCCGTCGACGTGCTTGTAGGCGCCCGAGATCACGTTGTGGTCCCGGATCTTCGCCGTGACGAGCTGGCGCACGAGCGCGGGCTCGAGGCCCCTGGCCGCGTCGAGATCCGCATCGAGGCCGGGTCGCGCCGCCAGGACCTGCCCGAGCGCGACGTCGTCGGCAGCGGCGAGCCGCGCGAGGAGAGCCGCCTGCTCCGCGGTGGGCGTCCCCGGCAGGATCGGCGCCGCGACCCAGATGCCCGGTGCGATCACCTCGGGCTTCTGCAGCCCGTCGAGCGTCGGTCCGTAGCTCGAGTGGTACATGTCGTAGCCCGGGAACGGCAGGCTGTTCTTGTCGTCGAGGCCGCCCACGGTGAGCACCGACGGGGCCGACGCAGGGGGCACCACCGGCTGGCCCGGCCGGTTCCCGGCGGCAGCCACCACCAGCAGGCCGGCGCGCGTCGCCGCCTCGGCGGCGCGCGAGAGAGGGTCCTCCAGGTAGCTCGCCTCGTAGTCGCCGCCGCAGCTCACGTTGACGACGCGAATCCCGAAGCGCAGGCGGTTGCGCGTGACCCAGGCGAGCCCGCGGCGGATGTCGTCGTGCTTGATGCGTCGCGCGCTGCCGACCTTGACCAGCACGAGGTTGGCCTCGGACGCGAGCCCGCGGTAGAGGCCGTGCGAGAGCGCGCCGTTGCCGCAGGCGACGACCGACGTCATCATCCCGTGCCAGCTCGACACGTCGGGGGCGTCGAGATCGCTGCGAAGCGCGCGCGGATTGTTGACGTCGACGTACGCGAGGATCCGGTCGCCCGGCGTCACCAGGTCCGGGTGCGCGAAGAAGCCCGAGTCGAGGAAGGCGATCGTGACCCCGCGCCCCGTGCATCCGGCGGGAGCCTCGAGGCGCACGGGAGTCGGCAGGATCGGGCCGTGGTCAATCAACGCGAGCAGCCTTCTTGGAGCGGCGGGAGAAAAAGACGGGGGTCGCGTCGGACGCTCGTCTCCGCCCCGCCGTTCCGAGCGACGAGCGCGAAGCAGGGCTCCCTCCAACCCCACCCCGTGCGCGCCGCCCGGCGGCGGTCGGCCGCGTCCTTGCGACCCCGCCTCCTGTACAGCAAAGCCGGTGCCCGCTTCCGCCTTCGCTGAAGCGCAAGGACTTGCGCCCCTGATCTCCCCAGCGTGCGCGGAGCGGCTTCGTTCCTGTCCGCTTTCGGGTCAGGCCTTGGGTCCGGGCTCCGGACGCCCCGGAAGCGCGGACTCCGGACGGATGAACGAGTAGGCGTCGGCCGAGCGGTGGATCGCCTCGACTGCGTCCACGCCGATTTGCGCCGCGGCCAGGAGCGATTCCTTGACCGCGTCGGTGCGCGAAACGGTGCTGTTGTCGCTGCAGAGCGCCACCGGGACGCCGGCCTCGAGGAAGGTGTGCAGCGGGTGGCGGCTGCCGCGGCGCACGGCGCCCGTGTGGTAGTTGCTCGACAAGCACACCTCGACCGTGATCTTGTCGCGCGCCAGCCGCTTCAGGAGCTCCGGGTCGCGGGCGGCCGAGCAGCCGTGGCCGACGCGGTCGACTCCCAGCTCGTCGACGGCCTGCCAGATGTACTCGGGCGGTGCGTCCTCGCCGGCGTGGGCGGTGAGCCCGAGCCGGCCGAGGCGGGCGATCTCGTAGGAGCTGCGGAACAGACGCGGCGGGTTGCCGCGCTCGGGCCCCGCGATGTCGAAGCCGACGACGCCCGTGCGCTCGTGCAGGTGCTGGGCCTCGGCGAGCGCCTGGCGCGCCAGGATCTTCGCGATGTGCGGGCCGTGCTGCCGCATCGTGATCACGATCAGCCCGAGCTTCAGGCGCGGGTGCTTGCGCTGCGCGCGGTTCATGCCGGAGAGCGCCGCGCGGATCGACTGGCGCGGTGTGAGGCCGGCGAAGGTGTGGATGAGCGGCGCGTAGCGCAGCTCGAGCGTCGCGACCGAGGCCGCCACTGCCGCAAGCGCGATCTCCTCGACGACCTTGGCGACGTTCTCGTAGAACTGGGTCACCCAGAGCGGGTAGTGCATCTTGTCCAGGTAGGCGAGCAGCGTCCCCTCCTCGCCGTCCTGGATCTCGAGGTGGCGGCGCATCTCCTCGAGCGAATCCGCGGGGTTGAGCCGATAGTGGTGCATCAGCTCCCACGTCACGTCCGCCGGGATCGACCCGTCCACGTGCTGGTGCAGCTCGACTTTGGGGAGCTCGCGGAGGCGCCGCTCGTCGTCGGGTGACGGCGCAGCAGCCTCAGGAAACAGGGGATCCGCCGACACGCGTGCACGTTAGCATGCGCGCGCGTTGCCCGCTAGAACGGGGGGCTTCCCAGACAGGCCCGGGCGTGGCAGCATGGGCCCTTCTCGAAACTGCCCGGCGTGTTGCCCGAAACCCCCCCATCCGCCTTCGACTCCTGGTTCGAGGCCCGCGTGCCCGGCGTGCCCGCGGCCGCCGCCCGCGCCGTGCTCGAGCTCTGCGGCCGGGGCGCTCCCGCGGCCTTCGTGGCGAGCTACCGCCGCGACGCGACGGGCGGGCTGGACGCGCGGGCGGTGCGCCAGGTGCTCGAGGCGGGCGAGGTCTTCGCGAAGCTCTGCTCGCGCCAGGCGATCATCCTCGAGTCGATCGAGCGCCACGCGACGCTCACTGCGGAGCTGCGCGAGCGGATCCTGGCCTGCTTCGATCCCGACGCGCTCGAGGACCTTTACCACCCGTACCGCCAGCAAAAGAAGAACCGCGCGCTCGCCGCGCGCGAGGCGGGGCTGGGTCCGCTCGCGGACTGGATCTGGGACTGCGGCCACGGACGCGAGACGCCGCAGCCGGGGCAGACGCTGGAGCTGTGGGCCTTCACCTTCCGCAACGAGGACAAGGGCATCCCGGACGCGAAGTCTGCGATCGAGGGCGCCCGCGACATCCTGGTCGAGCGGCTCGCCGGGAGCCCCGAGCTGCGCGCGCTCGTTCGGCGCGCCTACTTCGAGGAGGGCTCCGTCCACGGCGCGCGCAGCGCGAAAGCGAAGCCCGGCAGCCGCTTCGAAGCCTACTTCGCGTTCCACGAGCGGGTCGCCACCCTGCGCGAGCCGCGCCAGACCCACCGCTACCTGGCGCTGAAGCGCGGGCTGGCCGAGGACGAGCTCGTGCTCTCGATCGGCGGTGGCCCGGAGGACAAGGGCTTCGAGGAGCGCCTGGTCGCCGCGTTCGAGGCCGCGGCCTGCAGCGACCCCGAGTCGCCGGGGGCCGAGGTGCTGCGCCACGCCGGCAGGATCGCGCTCAAGAACGACGTGCGCACGTCGATCGAGAACGAGGTGCACCGGACGCTCACCGATGCCGCGTTCGCCGTGATCGCGGCGGGCTTCGCCGAGAGCGCGCGCCGCCGCCTGCTCGAGGCGCCGTTCGGGCCGCGGCCGGTGATCGGAGTCGACCCGGGCGCGCGCGGCTGCCGGCTCGCGGCCGTGAGCGCCGCGGGCGAGCTCGAGGGCAGCCTCGCGCTCGAGCTCGCGACCGACGAGCAGAAGGCCGCGGCCGGCGCGCTCGTGGCGGGCTTCGCGCGCGAGCGCTCCGCCGCGGCGCTGGCGATCGGCGACGGGGCGGGCGGCCGCGACTTCGAGCTCGTGGCCCGCGCCGGGCTGCGCGCCGCAGCGCTCGAGCTGCCGGTGTCGGTCGTGAGCGAGGCCGGAGCGAGCGGATGGGCCGCGAGCGAGGCGGCGCGCGCGGAGCTGCCCGACGCCGAGCCCGGCCTGCGCGCGGCGGTCTCGATCGCGCGGCGCTTCCAGGACCCGCTCGCCGAGCTGGTGCGGCTCGACCCCAAGGCGCTCGGGGGCGGCCAGCACCATCACGAGGTGCCGCATGCGCTGCTCTTCCGCGCGCTCGACGCGGTAATCGAGGACGTCGTGACCAGCGTGGGGGTCGACGTCAACTCCGCCCCCCGCGCGCTCCTCGGCCGCGTGCCCGGAGTCTCGCCGGCCGCCGCCGCGGCGATCGTGGAGCACCGCGCCGCGCACGGCCGCTTTGCCACGCGGCGCGAGCTCGTCCTCGCGAAGCTCCTCGACGAGCCGGCGTTCGAGCACGCCGCGGGCTTCCTGCGCGTGCGCGAGGGTGAGAACGCCCTCGACGCCACCGCGGTCCACCCCGAGCGCCATGCCGCGCTCGAAGCGCTCGCGGCGCGGCACGGCAAGACGGCGGCCGAGCTCGTCGGCCCGGGGGCCGCGCTCGTGCGCGACGCGCAGGAGCCGGACCTCGAGCTGGGGCCGCTCGCGCGCGCGGACGTGGCGCGGGCGCTCGCCGACGCCGGCCGGGACCCGCGGCCCGCGTGGAGCGCCTTCGCGTTCCGTGACGACGTGCGCTCGATCGCGGAGCTGAAGCCCGGCATGGTCTGCCCGGGTCTCGTCACGAACGTCACGAGCTTCGGCGTGTTCGTGGACGTGGGCGCCCGCCAGGACGGCCTCGTCCACGTCTCGCAGCTCCCGCCGGCGCGGCCGGGCGCCGACGCCGCCTTGCAGCCGGGCGACCGCGTCGAGGTGCGGGTGCTCAAGGTCGACCTCGAGAAGAAGCAGGTCTCGCTCACGATGAAGCCCCGCCCCGAGCCGCGCGCCAGGCCGGCCCGCAAGCCGCGCGCGCCCGCGGCGGCACGTCCGGCGCACGATCGTCCCGCCGCTCGGGACGCGCGCGAGCGGCGAGAACGGCCGGCGCCGCGACCCGCTCCGCCGCCGGACCAGGCTCCTCGCGAGCCCCCCAAGCGGCGTCCCCAGCCGCGTCCCGCCGCGGCGGGCAAGCCGGCGCCGGGTCCCGTCGCGAAGAAGCCGGACCCGCGCCGTCCCGCGTTCAACAACCCGTTCGCCGTGCTGGCGGGGCTGAAGAAGCGCTAGGCCCGCCTCACACCTTGAGGTAGAGGCCCCGCCGGTCCAGGAACGCGGCCAGCAGGTAGAACAGCACGACCATCATGAGCGCCCACGCGAGCGACGCGACGTAGGGCGGCAGGACGCTCGCGAACAGGAAGCCGTAGAGCAGGGTGTGGAGGCGCGTCACGTTGCCGTCGGCGGCGGTGAAGCGCACGGCCGAGAGCGTGTCGGCGACGAGGCCGGACGCCACGTAGACCGCGATCGCGTTCGTGCCGTACGTGACGAACGGCGCCGCCCAGCGTCTCTTCCCGGCCACGTCGACCACCGCGTACGCCAGCCCGAGAAACGCCGCAGCCAGCCCTCCCGTGAGCAGCACGTAGGACGAGGTCCAGAGGCCCTTGTTGATCGGGAACGCCAAGGACGGCGCCGCGAGATCCGCCCACGCGACGCCCGTGGCCGTCAGCGCCAGCCCGCCCAGCAGCATCCCCAGCGTGGTCCTGAAGGCGCCGCGCGCGGCTCTCCCGGCCAGCCATTGGCCACACAGCAGCCCCAGGAGCGCCGTCGCGATCGCCGGAAGCGTGGAGAGGACACCCTCGGGATCCCACGTCTTCGTCTCGCTCCAGACGTGCGGGACGAGCACCAGCCGGTCCACCTGGGCCGCGAGGTTGGTCTGTACCTCCAGTCCCGGCGGGTGCCCCTCGGGCCCGACCATGCGTGTCATGAGCAGCCAGTAGCCCACGAGCAGCACGGCCGCGAGCGCCGTCTGTCCGCGCGGCCCCAGGAAGCGCTTGGCCGCCCAGGCCGCGAGGTAGCAGACCCCGATGCGCTGCAGCACGCCCGGCCAGCGCAGCTCGGCGAAGTTGAAGTACGGGTAGAGATTCAGCAGCAGCCCCAGGCCGACGAGCTTGAGCGATCGGGCGACCGCCGCCCAAGCCCCCGTGCGCCTCGACAGCGTGAGCGACACCCCGACGATGAACAGGAAGAACGGAAAGATGAGATCGGTCGGCGTCCAGCCGTGCCACGGCGCATGCAGCAGCGGCCAATACACGGTCCCCCAGTCCCCGGGGTTGTTGACCAGGATCATCGCCGCGATCGTCGCCCCCCGAAACACATCGAGCGACTGCAGCCGCCCGGGGGAACCGCCCTGGCCCTCAATCACGCGAGGGATCCTATATCAGCGGAGGGCGGCGGGCCCGGGGAAATGCGACGTAGGCGTTGCAACCAAGCAGCAGGCTTGAAGCTGGAGCGGGATTCACTCTTGCGGAGCGGAGGGGGTCGTGGGAGGCGCGACGCAGCGCTGCAACCAGTTAGCGGGCTCGGAGCGGAGCGGGATTCACTCCCGCGGAACGGAGGGGGGGTCTGGGGGGCGCGACGCAGCGCTGCAACCAAGTAGCGGGCTCGGAGCGGAGCGGGATTCGCTCCTGCGGAGCGGAGGGGGGGTCTGGGGGGCGCGACGCAGCGCCCCCCAGAAAAGAAAACGCCCGGAGCCTCGCGGCCCCGGGCGCCTCTCGGTTCAGTGGCTCGAAAGAGTCCCTTAGCCGATCTTGGTTACGTTCGCGGCGCGCGGACCTTTCGGGCTGTCCACGACCTCGAACCGCACACGGTCACCCTCGTTGAGCGTTCGGAACCCCTCCGCCTTGATCTCGCTGTGGTGGACGAACACATCCGGCCCGCCCTCACGCGAGAGGAAGCCGAAACCCTTGGACTCGTTGAACCACTTGACCGTACCTTCGACCATGAACGTATAGGCCTCCCTAGCCTTGCCTGGCGAAAGCTACGTGCGCGCCGGCTCGGCCCGTGCCGCCCATCGTGGGCGGTACGGCAGCGGCGCCAGAGCGACGATCGCCAGGGCGCGCACACGCTAGCAAAAGTGCTTTTGGCCCGTCAAGGTCTCAATCGACGGGCCCCCCGGGTCGACACTCTGCCGGTCTCAGCGCTCGCGCGCCGGCAGCAGGCCCCCGAGGGCCCAGCCGAGCGCCCCGATGATGCCGTTCAAGATCGTGTTGACCACGAGACCGCCGGCGCGGAAGCCCATCGCCGCGCCGAAGCCGATCGCGTCCGCCTGGCGGTTGAGCGCCATCGGCTCGTTGAAGTAGCTTGAGATGCCGAGCAGGTACGAGGCGGCCGTCGACAGCAGGACCACGACCTGCGAGACGAGCGCCAGGAACATCGCGAGCCCGGCGGCCTGCGTCAGGCGGTAGCCCAGCCAGCGCCTCGTGAACGCCGCCGAGAACAAGGACGCGAAGAGCGTGAGAGTGACGATGCTGAGGACGTTGGTTCCCTTCTCGTACGGCACTCCGAACGCGGTTCCCATGAGCCAGCGTCCGATCGCGAAGATCGCGAGCAGCACGAAGTAAGGACGTGCGAGACGGGCGTACTCCTGGATCATCGCTTCCTCCCTCTCACGACCAGCCGAGGCCGAAGCCCTCCCGCTCCGCGAGGTCGCGGGCGAAAGCCTCGATGTCCTCGAGCACGTCGCCTTCCGGCGCCACGAGCGGCGCCTCGAGTGCTATGCCGGCGAGCCGGCCCGCGTCGCCCAGCAGCGCCTCGGCGCCGCTCGCCCGCGTCAGCTCGCGCGCGTAGTCCTCGAGCGCCACGACCCCCGCGGCGCCGATCGCGAACGGCGCCCCGAAGCGGATCGTGACGCGGCGCTCCGCGCCGGATCCGCTCACGGGGCTTCGTCCTGCGGCAGGGGCGGCGTGCCGGCGGCGAGCAGCAGCCGCTCGTAGCCGCGCGCGTCGAGGAACTGCAGGTTGAGCCGCGTCACGCGGTCCGGGCCGGCGAAGACGTTTTTCACGACCGCTTCCGCCGCGACCGTGTCCTCCAGATCCGTCACCGTCAGCGTCTCGCCCTTGGTGACCGGCAGCGTGGTGAAGACGCGCGCGCCGCCACGGCTCACGTTCTCGGTGACGGTCTGCTCCTCCATCACGCCCGAGTTGCCGGGACGCTTCAGGCGCAGGTTGACGAAGAGCTGCAGCCGCTCGTGGCGTCGCCGTTCGCCCGGCGGGACCGCGGGCTGCGGCACCTTGTCGGTGCGCGGGTCCGACGGCAGGCGGTAGCGGCCCCCCGGCTTGGCTTCGAAGCCCTTGGGCGGCACCCGGCCCAGGAACATCACGCCCACCACGTGGTTGCCGTTTTCGGCGGTGCGCGTGTTCCGAACCAGGGCGTAGGTCTTGTAGGACGTCTCGGCGAGGTCGTAGCGCCTGAAGTTGCGCGGCAGGGGCGCGGACAGCAGCAGCACCTGGCCGACGCCGTGGGAGTGGCGCAGCGGGAAGCAGGCGCCGCCGTAGGAGGCGTCGTCGGTCGCGCTCATCTCCTCCCATTGCGATCCGTCGGGATCGTGCCCCAGGACACGAACGGTGACGTTCATGCCCATGCGCGGATCGCGGCGGCGCTCGGAGGGGGGCACGCTCGCCCTCGCTTACTTCTTGTTGCGGTTCACGTACCAGTCGGCATCGATCTTGGTGAAATGAACCCACTTCTCAGGCAGCTCCTCGACGGGGAAGATGGCCTGGACGGGGCACACCGGCACGCAGGCACCGCAGTCGATGCAGGTCTCGGGATCGATGTAGAGCTTGTTCTCGGCGGCGAAGTCGGGCGCGTCCTTCTTGGGGTGGATGCAGTCGACCGGACACACCTCGACGCAGGCCGTGTCCTTGGTGTCGATGCAGGGCTCAGCGATCACGTACGCCATCGGACGACCCCTCCTTCGCGGGACTCGTCCCGGGGCACCCCGGGCCAGCCACTGCATCCTAGCCCAAAAACCGCGGCGCCGGCAGCCGGTGCTATCCTCCGCGCCGTGCGCGCGGTCGTGCAGCGGGTGAGCGAGGCCTCGGTGCGCGTTGCGGGCGAGACCGTGGGCTCGATCGGCCCCGGCCTGGTCGTCCTCGTCGGCGTCGAGAGCTCCGATTCCGAAGGCGACGCACAGGCGCTCGCCGACAAGGTATTGAACCTGCGCGTGTTCGCGGACGCGGCGGGGCAGATGAACCGCTCCGTGCTCGACGAAGGCGGCGGCCTGCTGGTCGTCTCCCAGTTCACGCTCCTGGGCGATGCGCGCCGGGGCCGGCGCCCGTCCTACATCCAGGCCGCGCGCCCGGAAGAGGCCGACCGGCTCTATCTCGGCTTCGTGGAGCTGCTGCGCCGAAGCGGCCTCACGGTCGCGACGGGCGTCTTCCGCGCGACGATGGACGTGGCTCTCGTCAACCAGGGGCCAGTGACGATCCTCCTCGACACCCACAAAGTCTTCTAGACGGCCCGCGCGGCCAGTTTTCACTCACGAACGCATAATGAAGATTCCCATGGCCGAGGAAGAGCGAATCGCCCACTACCGGCTCCGGGAGCGCCTCGGCGCCGGCGCCATGGGCGAGGTCTGGCTGGCCGAGGACACGCGGCTGCACCGCATGGTGGCCCTCAAGCGGCTGAAGCCCGCCGCGGCGGGGGACCGCGAGGCCGAGGCGCGGCTGGTGCGCGAGGCGCGCGTCGCGTCGACGCTGACGCACCCCAACGTCGCCGTGGTCTACGACGTGGGCGAGGACGACGCGGACGAAAAGCGCGGCGCCTGGGTCGCGATGGAGTACGTCAAGGGCCGGACGCTCGCGGAGCTGCTGAAGGACGGGCGCATGGATGCCGCCCAGGTGCTGAAGGTGACCGAGCAGGTGGCCGAGGCGCTGGCCGACGCCCACGAGCACGGGATCGTGCACCGCGACGTCAAGCCGGGCAACGTCATGCTCGGCGAGCGCGGCCTCGTGAAGGTGCTCGACTTCGGGCTCGCGCGCTTCGCGCCGCCCGCGCACGAGGACTCGCTCACCTGGAGCGGCCGCCACGGCGCGCTCGACGGGATGATCGTGGGGACGCTCTCCTACATGTCGCCGGAGCAGGCGCGCGGGCACGCGGTCGACGCGCGCAGCGACGTGTTCTCGCTCGGTGTCGTGCTGTACGAGATGCTGACGGGCCGCAAGCCCTTCGATGGCCGCAACATGGTCGAGCTGGTCGAGGCGATCATGAGCCGCGAGCCGCAGCCGCCGAGCGCCCAGGACGGGCTCGCCGCCGGCCTCGGTGTCCTCGCGCTGCGCATGCTCGAGAAGGACAAGGAGCGGCGCCCGACCGACATGCACGAGGTGCTGGAGGAGCTCGAGAAGGTGCGCCGCGGCGAGCCCGCCACGGCCACGGCCGCCCGCGAGCACACCGTCGCCGTGATCGGATTCGCCAACATCACCGGCCGGCCCGAGGACGCCTGGCTCGCGACCGGGCTCGCCGAGAGCGTGAGCGCCGGGCTCGCGGGCGTGCCCGGCTTCGTGGTGGTCTCGCGCGAGCGCATCCTCGAGGTGCTGCGCGAGCTGGGGCAGAGCGCCGAGCGCGACGACCCCGGCGTCGCCGTGCGGGTCGGCCGCGAGCTGGGGGTGCGCGGTGTCGTGAGCGGCGGCTACCAGAGCTCGGGCGACCGCATCCGCGTGACCGCGCGGCTCAGCGAGACCGCGAGCGGCCGCGTGATGCTGCACCCGCAGGTGGACGGCGCGCGCGAGGCGATCTTCGAGCTGCAGGATCGCCTGGTGGCCGAGATCGTCCACGGCCTGCGCGAGAAGCTGCCGGCGGGTGGCGCCCGCCCCGAGGAGACGCAGAGCCTCGCGGCCTACGAGGCCTTCTCCAAGGGCCTGATCAACCTGCAGGCCGAGAGCCCGGAGTCGATCGAGCGCGCGATCGTCTTCTTCGAGCGCGCGATAGCGCTCGACCCCGACTACGCGCGCGCCCACATGATGCTCGGCAGCACGCTCGACCTGAAGGGCGACTGGCTGTCGGCCCCCGAGCTCAGCGAGCGGGCGCTCGTCTCGCTCGACCGCGCGCTCGCGCTGCGGCCGGACTCGCCGGACGTGTGGCGCAACCGGGGCGGCGTCTTCGTCACGCTCGGCCGCGAGGACGAGGCGCTCGCCGCGTACGAGCTGGCGCTCAGCCTCAACCCGCTCGACTTCTCGGGGCACTCGGGCCTCGGCCGCGTGCACTTCATCCTGCGCGGCGACTTCGCAGCGGCCGTGGTCGCCTACGAGCGGGCGCTCGCGCTCAACCCAAGGGCCGGCTGGGCCGCGCTGCAGCTCGCGCACTGCGCGACGCTGCTGCGCGACTTCCCGAAGGCCGAGACGGCCGCGCGCCGCGCGCTCGAGCTGCAGCAGGCATTCCTGTCGGGGCGCGCGGGCCTGGTGATCGTCGGCGCGCACATGCGGCTCGGGCACGTCGCGGCGCTCGCGGGGCGTCCGCGCGACGCGCTCGTCGAGTACGGCCAGGAGCTCGACTTCGTGCGCAAGGTGGACCACGCGCTACGCGCGCGCATCTTCATCGAGCTGCAGCAGCGGATCGGCGAAGCGCACCTGCAGCTGGGCGAGTCGGCGCTCGGCAGGGCTGCGCTCGACCTGGCGGTCGAGTCGCTCGACAGGCGCATGCGCAGCGGCGCGATCGACACGATGAGCCCCTACTACGGCGCGTGCGCCTACGCGCTGCGCGGCGAGGCGGAGCCGGCGCTCGAGTGCCTGGAGCGGGCGGCCCGCAGCCGGCCGCGGCTGACCGCGGCGCGCGCCGCGATCGAGCCGGCGCTCGAGTCGCTGCGGGGCGAGCACCGCTTCCAGGCTCTGATGCAGCCCGCGGCGACTGCGCGCGCGGGCGGCTGAAGTGGGGCGCGCCAGGCTGCGGCGGACAGCCCACGCCGCGCTCGTCTCGCTCCTTGCCGCGGGCGCGGCCACCCAGGACGATCCGCGCGCGGCGCTCTCCGCCCGCGGCCGCGAGCTGATGGCGGCCGGCCGCTACGCCGAGGCGGTTCCGGTCTACCAGGAGCTGGCGGCGGCCCTGCCCGCGAGCCCGGGCGTGCAGCTGAACCTCGGCATGGCGCTCCACCTGTCGGGCGCGTCACAAGCGGCGGTCGCGCCGCTCGCGGCCGCCTTCAAGTCCGAGCCGACGTCCTATCCGGCCGCGCTCCTGCTCGGCGCGGCGCGCCTGCGCACCGGCGCGTCGCGCGCGGCGCTCGCTCCGCTCAAGGCCGCGGTGCGGCTGAAGCCGGACGAGCCCGAGGCGCGCTCGCTGCTGGCGGACGCGCTCGTCTCGCAAGGCCGCCCCGCCGAGGCGGCCGCGCAGCTCGAGGCGCTCACGCGCCTTTCGACCGAGGACGCGTCGGCCTGGCTGCGCCTCGGCCGCAGCTACGAAGCGCTCGCGGGCCGCGCCTTCGAGACGCTGCTCGAGCGCGGGCCGGAGTCGGCGTTCACGCTCGCGCTCGTCGCCGAAGTACGACGCGACGAGGGCCGCCCCGACGCGGCGCTCGAGCTCTACCGCAAGGCGAGCGCGCGCGCGCCGGGAATGCGCGGCCTGCACGCCGCCGCCGCCGAGCTCGAGCGCGAGGCGGGCCGCGCCGAGCGTGCCGCCGCCGAGGAAGCCGAGGAGGGCCGCCTGCCGAAGCCCGACTGCGCGCGCCACGCGCTCGAGTGCCGCTTCGCCGAAGGCAAGCACCGCGAGGTGGTCGCCGCGGCCTCCGGCGCGACGACGCTCGCGTCCGCCTACTGGCTGGCGCGGTCCTCGAACGAGCTCGCGCGCGCGGCGTTCGCGCGCCTGGAGCAGCTGCCGTCCTCGGCCGCGCTCCACGAGTGGCGCGCGGACCAGCTGCGGGGCGCCGGGCGCTACGCCGACGCGGCCGCGGAGTGGCGGCGGGCCGCGGCGCTCGCGCCGCGCGACGCGCGGCTGCGCCGGGAGCTGGCCGTCACGCTGCGCCTGAACCAGGACCTCGCCGCCGCGCAGGCCGTGCTCGAGGAGCTGGTGGGCGAGCACCCGGACGCCGCGGGGGCGAGCTACCTGCTCGGGGACGTGCTGGTGGCGCGCCAGCAGCCCGAGGCCGCGATCCCGCACCTCGAGCGCGCGCTGCGCCAGGATCCCTCGCTCGCGCACGCGCACGCCGTGCTGGGGCGCGCCTACGCGCTCGTGGGCAGGGGACAGGAGGCGGTCCCGCACCTCGAGAAGGCGCTGGCCGTCGACGAGGACGGCAGCCTGCACCTGCAGCTCGCGCGCGCGTACCGCGCCGCCGGCCGCAGCGCCGACGCCGAGCGCACGCTCGCGCAGTGGGAGCGCCTGCGCAAGGCGCGCGACGAGCCAGGTGCGCCGGGAGCGCGGCCGCTCACGCCTCCCTGAGCGTCGCGGGCAGCAAGACGGTGAGCCGTGCGCCGCCGGCTTCGCGGTTCGAGGCGGCGACGCTTCCACCGTGGTCGGTGACGATCCTCTGGACGATCGACAACCCGAGGCCCGTGCCGCCCTGGCGCCGCGTGAAGAAGGGCTCGAAGAGAGAGGGCAGGTCGTCGGGGTCGAAGCCGGGCCCGTCGTCCTCGACACGGCACTCGAGCCACGAAGCACCACGGCTCGGGACGACACGGGCCTCGAGGCTGACACGGCCGTTCGCCCCCGCGTGGTGGAGCGCGTTCTCGAGCAGGTTGCGGAAGACCTGGGCGAGGCGCCGCTCGTCCATGCGCAGCGCGGGCAGGTCGGAGGCGAGGCGGGTCTCGACGCGGACGCGGGCGCGCTGCTGGAGCGGGGCGCACGCCGAGAGCGCGTGGGCGATCACGTCCTCCAGGCGGCCCGGCTCCAGCTGGAGGCGCGTGGGAGTCGCGTACTCGAGCAGGTCGTTCATCAGGCTGGTGAGGCGGGAGAGCTGCTCGCGCAGCACCTGGACGTAGGGGCGGTAATCCGCGTGGCGCGCGAAGCGGGCCTCGAAGGCGTCGAGCGTGGAGCTGATGCCGAACAGCGGGTTGCGCACCTCGTGTGCGACGCCGGCGACGAGCGAGCCGAGCGCGGCCATCGTGTCGCTGCGCCGGAGCTGCTGCTCGGCCTCGATCCGCTGCGAGATGTCGCGGGCGATGGTGGACAGGAAGTCGACGGCGCCGTCCCGCGCGCGGTGGGCGAGCACGACCTGCAGCACGGGGATCTCGTGGCCGTCCGCCCGGCGCAGCCGGCTCTCGCCGCTCCAGCCCCCCTCGCGCAGCGCCTGCGGGATCGCCTCCTCCAGCAACCGCACGGCGGCGGGCGGCGAGTGCAGCTCGGCGAACGTGCGCGCGACGAGCGGCTCGCCGTCGGCGAGGCCGAGCATGCGGCGCCCCGCGCGGTTCACGTAGAGCGGTCGGAACGACGACGCGTCGAAGGTTCCGACGAAATCGGGCGTCGCCTCGATGATGCCGACGAGTCGCGCCATCGCCTGCTCGGCCTGGACGCGGCCGGTCACGTCGCGGAAGCTGTAGACGCGGCCGACCACTTCGCCCGCGAGCCGCTGCGGCAGCGAGTAGCGCTCGAAGACACGGCCGTCCTTGAAACGCAACGTGTCGAAGCTGTCGCTCTCCGGCTCGGCGTAGAGCCTGTCGAGCTTGTCGAGGAAGGCCTGCGGATCCAGGAGCTGGTCGAGCACGAACGCGAGCGTGCGCTCCGCGTCGCCGTCGGCCAGCACCTCCCGCGGCAGGCGCCACATCGCGGCGAAGCGCTGGTTGAAGCGGACCAGGCGGCCCGAGCGGCCCACCACCAGGATCCCGTCGGCCGTCGACTCGAGCGTCGCCTCCAAGAGCGACAGCGAGCGCTCGCGCTCCTGCTCCGCGCGCCGGATCCCGGTGACGTCCCGGAAGTTCGCGACGATGCCGCGAACGGCCGGCTCGTCGAGCCGATTCACCGCGTCGACCTCCACGTCGCGCCAGAGACCGCCACGGCCGCCGACCCGGACCGAGGCGCGCACGAGCTCGCCCGGCCTGGCCAGCAACGTGCCGACCGTGGCGCGCAGTCGTTCAGCGTCGTCGGGATGCACGACTTCGAGCACGTCGTGCCCGATCCGCTCCTCGGGCCTCAAGCCAGCGATGCCCGTGACGGCGCCGCTCACGTAGCGCACACGCAGGTCCGCCCCGTACACCCCCACCGCGTCGGCGCTGGAGTCGAGCAGCACGCGGTAGCGCTCTTCGCCCTCGCGCAGCGTCTTCTCGGCTTCGCGCATCACGAAGAGCTGGCGGAACAGGTACAAGCCGGCCACGAGCAGCGTGCCCAGGAACGCGATCGCGGCGCGCCAGGGCGCGAGCGGGGAGGCGGGCGGGTCCTGCCAGGCGGCCAGGATGTGGACCACCGGGAAGAGCAGCACCGAGACGAAGGCCACGACGGTCGCTCGGCGCGTTCGCCCCCAGCTCGTCGCGTGAGGTTGGGTTTCGCGCGCGGACGTAGCTGGCTCGACCCGAGAGCGCCCGGCCACGAGGCCGATCCAGACGAACGGCAGGGTCCAGGGCAGGTCATAGAAGCCCGCGTGATAGGGGCCGGCGATCGACTCCACCTCGAACGACAGGTTGCTCACGGCGGTGCCGAGCTGGTGCAGGACGAATGCCGGAGCCAGCTCGGCGTAGAGCGGCCGCCAGCGGGGCGTCGCGGCACGCAGCGACCACAGGATCATCGGCAAGAGCGCCAGTCCCGCGAGCTCGATCAGCATGCTGGAGCGGGCCTCGTAGCCGGCGGTGTCGCCCGCGAGCAGGTGGGGGAGCGCCGTCTCGCAGAACAGGTACAGCATTGCGACGAAGGCCACGATCACGTCGATCGCGACCCTGAGCAGCCGCACGTCGTCGCGCTCGGGGCGCACGACGAAGGCGACCAGCCAGCAGGCACGCGACGCCGTGAAGAGCAGGTCGGACCCCGGGTAGGTGGCATCGGGCGAGAAGGGCGGGCCCTCGACCACCCAGGTCAGCTGTCCGCAGGCCCAGAACAGGCAGCCGAGCCCCATCCCGAACCAGAAGGGTCGCGACGCGCGTGGGCCCCAGCCGGCCGCCCTGAGGCAGGCTGCCGCCGCCGCGACCGACAGCAGAAGCTGCAGGACGTCGCTCGCGCGCTGGGCGGACTCGCTCGACGGCAGCCCGGCGTGCAGCAGCGCCAGCACGAGCACCACGGCGGCCGAAAGCCAGAGCCCCCGGCGGCCGCCCATCCAGCGCGGCGCTCCGGCCGTCACGGCGCGGCCTCCGCCACGACCGGCAGCGTGAGCGTGAAGCGCGCGCCCCGCTCGGCGCGGTTGGCGGCGGCGATGGTGCCGCCGTGGTCGGTCAGGATCCTGTGGACGATCGAGAGCCCGAGTCCGGTGCCGCCCGGACGCCGCGTGTAGAAGGGCTCGAAGAGGTGGGGCAGGTCGCTCGGCGTGAAGCCGGCACCCTCGTCCTCGACCGTGCACTCGACCCAGCTGCCGCCGCGGCCGCGGAGCTGGCGGGCCTCGAGGGCCACGCGGCCGCCCGCCGGGGAGTGCTGCACGGCGTTCTCGAGCAGGTTCTGGAGGGCCTGCGTGAGACGCCGCTCGTCCATGCGCAACGGCGGCAGCTCGGCGGGAACGCGTGTCTCGACGCTGACGCCGGCTCGCTTCCAGAGCTCCGCGCAGCCGGCGAGCGCCGACGCGACCACGCGATCGAGGCGTCCCTGCGTCGGCTCGAGCCGCGTGGGCTTGGCGTACTCGAGCAGGTCGTTCATCAGGCCGGTCATACGGTCGAGCTGCTCGCGCAGCACCCGCGCGTACGGGACGTGGTCGTCCCGCCCCGCGAGACGAGCTTCGAAAGCGTCGAGAGTCGAGCTGATGCCGAAGAGGGGGTTGCGGACCTCGTGGGCCACCCCGGCGACGAGCGAGCCGAGCGCGGCCATGGTGTGGCTGCGCCTGAGCGCCTGCTCGGAGCGCATGCGCTGCGAGATGTCGCGGGCGATGGTGGAGAGAAAATCGACCTCGCCGTCCGCGGAGCGGTGGGCGAGCACGACCTGCAGCACGGGAACGTCGCTGCCGTCCCGGTGGCAGAGCGCGGTCTCGCCGCTCCAGACGCCGTCGCGGAGCGCCGCGGGCACCGCCTCCGCGAGCAGCCGCTCGCGCGCGCCCGGCGGGTGCAGCTCGGCGATGCTGGGGGCGAGCGGCTGCTCGTCGCCTATCCCCACCATGCGGCGGCCGGCGCGGTTCAGGTAGAGCGGGCGCAAGCCGGCGTCGCAGGTCGCGACGAAGTCGGGCGTCGCCTCGATGATCGCGACCAGGCGGGCCATCGCCTCCTCGGCGTGCGCGCGCTCGGAGACGTCGCGGAAGCTCCAGACGCGGCCGACCGCCTCGCCCGCGAGCCGCTGCGGCAGCGAGTAGCGCTCGAAGACGCGGCCGTCCTTGAAGCGCAGCGTGTCGAAGCTCTCGGCCTCGGGCTGGGCCTCGAGCGCGCGCACGCCGTCCTGGAAGGCCTGGGGCTCCTGGAGCTGCTCGAGCACGTAGTCCCTGGCACGCGCGTCGTCGCGCGCGGCGAGCACGTCCGCGGGGACCCGCCACAGCGCGGCGAAGCGCTGGTTGCTGCGCTCGATGCGGCCGTCGCGGTCGATCACCAGGATGCCGTCGGCCGTCGACTCGAGCGTCGCCTCGAGCAGCGACAGCGACTTCTGGCGCTCTTCCTCGGCCCGCCGCTCGTCCGTCACGTCGCGCAGGTGCAGCACGATGCCGGCGACGGCCGGGCTGTCGAGCCGGTTGACGGCGTCGATCATGCCGTGGCGCAAGCTGCCGTCCTTGTGCCGGTAGTGGAGCATGCCGCGGGCGCTCGCGCGCGGCTGGGCGCCGACCTGGGCGAGCGCGCGGCGCAGCGTATCGACCTCGCCGGGAGGAACGAGCTCGAGCGGAGAGCCGAGCATCAGCTCGTCCGGCGCATGTCCCGTCACGCGCTGGCTGGACGCGCTCAGGTAGGAAAGCCTGCCCTGGCCGTCGACGACTCCGATCGCGTCGGCGCTGTTCTCGACCAGCGCGCGGAAGCGCTCCTCGCGGGCGCGCTGCGTGCCCGCGACGCGCCGCAGGATGTGCAGCTGGCGGACGAGGTAGAGCCCGCCCACCACCAGCGTGCCCACGAGGGCGATGCGGCTCCTGAGCTCGGCGAGCTCGGGCGCGACTGGCGTCCCGAGCGTCGCGAGCGTCGCGAGCTGATGCACCGCCGGCACCAGCACGACCGCCGCGAGCGCCAGCGTGCTGCCGCGGCGCGCCTCCTTCCAGTCCCCGGCCTCCCAGCCGGCCAGGTCGACCTCGTCGGTGCCCGCCGCCTCGTGCTCGCGCGGCTGCCAGTCGCTCGCCGCGAGCGCCAGCCACAGGAAGGGCACACTCCAGGGCAGGTCCGAGAGCCCGGGCCGATAGGTACCGGCGACGAGATCCAGGTTCGGCAGCATGCCGAGCCCGGCGTAGACGGCGATGGCCAGGCCCAGCTCGTCGTAGAGGCGGCGCCAGTCGCCGCTCGACCCGCGCCGCAGGAACAGCAGCATCCCCGCGAGCAGCATCAGCCTCTGCGGGTTGACGAAAAGAGCCGGAGGAGAGGAATCGGGCCCTCCGAGCGCCTGGCGCGCAAAGGGAAAGTAGACCTGGATGAAGAACGTCAGCACGCACAGCAAGCCGACGTCGGCGGCCAGCCCCAAAGCCCCGGGTCTGGGCCGGTGAGGCCGCAAGGCGCACGCGGCGATGAGAGGCGCCGTGCTGCTCACGAAGATCGCATCCTGGACGGCCACCAGCAGCCGCGGCGGGGTCGCGGATCCGGTCAGCGTCAGGATTCCCTGGGCCAGGGACCAGAGCGCCAGTCCGAGGCCGAAAAGGCCGAAGAACCAGCGCGGCAGCCCTCGCTCGCGAGCCCCCGCCCGGAACGAGGCCCAGGAGGCCCAGACGGCGAGCGACAGCTGCAGGAGGTTGCTGGCCCAGAGCGTGTACGCCTCCGGCAGGAGGCGCGCTTCGAGCAGGACCAGCGCCAGGCAGACCGCCAGCGTGGGTGCGAGGCGCCGCTCGATCCAGCGTGCGACTGCGGGCTCCATCGTTCCCGTCCCCGGCCACATGGTACCGTCAGCGATGCGGCGCCGGCACTACGTGCTCGCGACCCTGCTGCTCGTCGCGTCGGCGCGCGCGCAGGGCCCCGCCGCGAGCCTGCGCTTCCGCGACCTGGCCGGCGAGGCCGGCCTCGACTTCACGCACGAGAACTCGCCCACGCCGCGCAAGCACCTCGTCGAGACGATGCCGGGCGGGCTCGCGATCCTCGACTACGACGGCGACTCGCGGCTCGACGTCTTCTTCACGAACGGCGCCGAGCTGCCGGGCCTCGTCAAGAGCGCGCCGCGCCACGGCAACCGGCTGTTCCGCAACCTGGGCGGCCTGCGCTTCGCCGACGTCACCGAGGCGGCGGGGCTGCGCGGCGAAGGCTACGCGATGGCGGCCGCGGTCGCCGACTACGACAACGACGGCGACCCCGATCTCTACGTGGGCGGCGTCCACCGCCAGCAGCTCCTCCGCAACACGGGCGGCCGCTTCGAGGACGTGACCGCCGCCGCCGGCCTCGCGAGCACGCAGTGGATCGTGGGCGCCGGCTTCCTCGACTACGACAACGACGGCTGGCTCGACCTGCTCGCGGTCAGCTACACCACCTGGAGCTCCGAGATGGACCGCTTCTGCGGCGACTCCGCGCGCGGGATTCGCGTCTACTGCCACCCGCGCTTCTTCGAGGCGGTGCCCCTCGTGCTCTACCGCAACCGCGGCGACGGCCGCTTCGAGGACACGAGCGCCGCTTCCGGGATCGCGCGCCACCGCGGGCGCGGCATGGGCCTCGCCCTGGCGGACTACGACCGCGACGGGCGGCTCGACGTCTACGTCGCCAACGACAAGCTGCCGAGCTTCCTGTTCAGGAACCGCGGCGACGCAACGTTCGAGGAGGCCGGGCTCGCGTCGGGCACGCTCCTGCCCGAGGCGGGCCGGGAGATCTCGGCGATGGGCGTCGACTTCCGCGACTACGACAACGACGGCTGGCCCGACGTGCACGTCACGGCGCTCGCGGGCGAGAGCTTCCCGCTCTACCGCAACCTGGGCAATGGCCAGTTCCAGGACGCGACCTTCCGTTCGCGGCTCGCCGCAGCGGTCGCGCAGCGCAGCGGCTGGGCCAACGCGCTCGTGGACCTCGACAACGACGGCTGGAAGGACCTGTTCACGGCCAACTCGCACGTCAACGACGCGATCGACCGCTTCGAGTCGAGGAGCTACCGCGAGACGAACAGCGTCTTTCGCAACCGCGGCGACGGGTCGTTCGAGGACGCGTCTTTGGCCTCGGGCCTGGCCTTGGCCGCGCCGCGCGCCCACCGCGGCGCGGGCTTCGGCGACCTCGACGGCGACGGGCGCATAGACGTCGTGGTGAGTGCCCTCGGCGAGCCGGCGGAGCTGTGGCACAACGAGTCGCCTGCCGGCCACTGGCTGGCGCTGCGGCTCGTCGGCACGAAGAGCAACCGCGACGGGATCGGCGCCGTCGTGAAGCTCTCCGCGAGCGGCGACTCGCGCTGGCGCGAGCAGTGGAACCACGCGACGACGTCCTACGGCTACGCCTCGGCGAGCGCCGGCCCGCTCCACTTCGGCACGGGCAGCGCGACCACGATCGACCGCGTCGAGATCCGCTGGCCGAGCGGCACGCTGCAGGTCCTGGAGAAGGTGGCGGTGGACCAGGTGCTCACGGTGCGCGAGACGCCATAGACGCCGCCTTGACGATATGACTATTCATGACTATCATCAGGTCATGAGCAAGGTGGGCGTCGCGGACTTGAAGGCGAATCTGAGCCGGTATCTGCGCCGTGTCCGGAGCGGGCACACGCTGACGGTGCTGGACAGGGACACTCCGGTGGCGCAGCTCGTCCCCTACGATTCGGACGCGCCCCTCGAGGTGCGGCTCGCGCTCCGCAAGCCGGGGGCGCTCCGACTGCCGCCGCGGCCGGCCGCCTCCACGGACAGCCTCGCAGTCCTACTCAAGGACCGCGCGTCGCGGTGATCGCCTACCTCGACACCTCCGCCCTCTTGCGGCTGGTTCTGCGGGAGCCTGGCGCGCTCGAGGATCTTCGGTCCTGCGAAGCCTTTGTTTCGAGCGAGCTGCTGACGGTCGAGGCGCTGCGCTCGCTTGATCGGCTGCATCTCCTTGGCGCGCTGTCGCTGGAGGAAGCGGTGGCGCGCCGCGCGGTCGTGACCGAATGGCTGGAGGCCGTGGACCTGGTGGTGCTGCAGCGGCCCATCCTGGCTCGGGCCTGCGACCCGCTCCCTGTGCCGCTCGGCACCCTCGATGCCCTGCACCTCGCCACTCTCCTCGTGTGGCGCGAGCGGCTGGGAAAGGTCGCCGTGCTGGCCACTCACGATCCTGCCCTGGCCCTCGCGGCCCGCTCATTCGGCGTCGAGGTCATCGGCGCCTGACGCAAACGGATCTGGTAGAAAAACGAACGGGCCGGAGCGCGCCCCGAGGCGCCCCGGCCCGGTTTACGAATCGCGAACCGCCGACCCGGGAAGCACCCGGGCCGGCAGGAGGCCTGTTCGAGGCCTAGAACTCGAGCCGCAGCCCGATCTGGATCTGGCGCTCGACCGTGCCGGTTCCCCAGATCGTGTTGAACTGGTGCGCAGCGCTCGGGATGAAGGTCATGAAGTTCGCGGCCGTCACAGCGGTCACCGGGCGCGCCCAGTTCGTGTGGTTGAACAGGTTGGTGACCGAGATGCGCAGCTCGGGCCGCAGCTTGCCGACCGGGAACGAGCGGAAGACGCCGAAGTCGACGTTCCACACCGAGGGGCTCCGGAACTGGTTGCGCTTGCTGGTGCCGAAGCCGTCGAGGCCCGTGCCCGTCGGCTGCGTGAAGAGCGACGTGTCGTACCACGGCTCGGTGCTGGAGCCAGCCGAGCCGCTCGGGCTCGTGTCGGCCGGCGCGTTGATCAGCACGCCGATCGACGAGCAACCCTGGCAGTTGAGCGCCGTGTTGGTGCCCCCGACGGAGAACGGCGTACCCGAGTAGGCCGAGAAGATCCCGTTGATCTGCCAATCCTTGACGATCGCGGCCAGCAGGCCACTGGAGTTCTTGGCGAACGGCAGGTCGTAGAGGAACCCGAGCTGGAACACGTGCGTGCGGTCCTCGCCCGATAGCGCGAAGTTGTCGCCGAGCTTCGAGGGGTGGCTCCACGGCAGCGTGGTCCAGCCGTCCTCGTCGGTCTCGTTCTTGGCTTCGCTCAGCGTGTAGGCGCCCTTCAGCAGCAGCCCGTTGCGGTACGGGCGGTTGAGGGCCACCTGCAGCGCGTTGTAGCGCCGCTTGGTGCGCGCGCCCCAGTCCCACACGTCGGTGGTGCCGGCCACGGAGAACAGCTGGCGCGCCGCCTGCCCGCCGCCGGGCTCGCCGTAGTTCACGTTGGCGTCGGCGTAGCCGCCGTCCGAGCGGCCGTGGACGAAGGCCACCTCGAGCGAGAGGTCGAGCGGCAGGCGTTGCTCGACCGCTACGTTCGCCTGCTGCAGGATCGCGCGGTCCACGTCGTCGATGCTGGGCGAGCGCATGAACGTGTTCGCCGGCAGCTTGACGCGGCCGCTGTCGAGGTCGGGCACCGGGACGGCCGGGATACCCTGCTCGAGGGTACCCAGGTTGCCGAACTGCTCGGCCGTGCGGTTGTAGAAGATGTCGTAGGGGTACGAGCCGCGCAGCGGCCGCGACCAGGGCAGCGGGTTGACGGTGCGGCCGTAGCCGGCGCGCAGCACCGTCTTGTCGCTCAGCCGGTACATGGCGCCGATGCGGGGGGCGAAGTAGAACTTCTGGATGTCGATGCCCAGGTCCTCGGGCGTGTTGCCGCGCCCGCCGAGCAGCACCTCGTAGGTGCCGTAGTCGAGCCGCTCGATGCCGCTGTCGGCGCGCGTCATCAGCGGGTAGTACTCGAAGCGCAGGCCGAGGCTGAGCGTCAGCTTGTCGCCCACCTGCCAGCGGTCGCGCACGTAGGCCGCCATCTGCCACTCGCGGCCGCTCATCGCGATCTCCTGCACGTCCTTGGCCTGGATCGACTGCTGACCGAGCAGGAAGCCGCCGAACGAGTTCCAGCCCGGCGAGACGTAGCCGGGGATCCCGGTGAGCTCGTTCGCGAACGAGAAGCGGCCGCGCACGCCGCCGATCGAGCCGAACTCGGCCTGGAAGTGGTCGAGCTCGTGCTTGACGACGTCGATGCCGAAGCGCAGCTCGTGCTTGGGCATCACCTTGGTGAGCGCCGAGCTGAAGGTGAAGCTCTGCTCGGTGCGGAAGAGCGGCATCCAGTTGGGCGTCGTGCCGAAGTCGTAGTCGTTCGCCTGGTTGTGGCCGTTGAAGCCGGTCGTGTCGAAGAAGGGCAGGCCGCTCGCGCGGACGCTGTCGCCGTTGGTGCCGGGGATGCCGTAGCGGTCGGTGCCGAAGTTGTCGCCGTAGTCGGGCCCGGTGACGGTCTGCTCCATGCGGTTGATGCCGAAGTTGCCGTCCAGCACCAGCGTGGGGCTGAGCGTCCAGGTGTGGCCGATCGTGCCGACGTAGGTGCGCGTGTCGCCGAGGCTGCCCTCGTCGAAGCCGAGGATGAAGTTGTCCACCACCTCGGCGTCGAGCATCCCGAACTTGGCCCAGATCGAGTGCATGTTGTTGCGCTGCCAGGTGAGCTTGACGTCGAAGTTGTCGCGGTCGTTCGTGACCGTGCGCGGGACCACGATGTCGTCGAGGATGCCGTTGCGGTTGACGTCGACCGACGAGTTGGGCATCGGCCAGTCGGCGAGCACCTTCTGCGACGTGGCGTTCAGCATGCTCGACGGGATCTGGAAGTTCGCGAACTGCTCGCGACCGACGCCGCCGGCGCCGCCCGTGTTCGGGTTGTAGAGCCGGAAGGTCGGGTACGCCGCGGCCACCTCGCCGAAGTCGCCCGCGCGCATCCTGGCCGTGGGCGCGACGTAGGTGCTGTTGACGCCGCGGCTGCCCTGGTAGCGCTCCCAGGCGCCGAAGAAGAACAGCTTGTCCCGGAGGATAGGCCCGCCGAGCGTGCCGCCGTAGATGCTGTTGGACAGGTTCGGCTTCGCCAGCCCGTTGGCGTTGTTGGCGAAGGTGTTGGCGTTGAGCTCGTCCTGCGTGCGCAGGAAGAACGCCGAGCCATGCAGGTCGTTCGTGCCCGACTTGGTCACGACCGTGACCGCCGCGCCGGCCGCCATGCCCTGGTCGGCGTCGAAGTTGTTGGTCGAGATGTTGACGGTGTCGATCGTCTCGGCGGAGTTGACGTAGCCGACGTGGTGCGGCAGCCAGATGTTCACCGACACCGCGCCGTCGATGCGGAACGCGTTCGAGTTGCGCTGCATGCCGTTGACGCTGGTGCTGAGCGCGCGGCCCGGCGTGTCGATCTCGGCGTTCTGCAGCTGCGCCGGCGTCGTGCCGGGCGACAGGTTCAAGAGCGCCTGATAGTTGCGGAACTGGTTGAGCGGCAGATTCACGACCTCCTTGGAGCCGAGCTCCATGCTGAGGTCGGCCTTCTCGGTCTGCAGCAGCGTCGTGTCGCTCACGACGGTCACCGTCTCCGCGAGCGCCCCGACCTCGAGCTTGAGGTCGACGCGGACGGCGGTGTTGGCGGAGACGCGCAACCCGGTCTGGTTCAGCTCACGGAATCCCTGGAGCGAAGCGCCCAGGGTGTAGGTGCCGGGCTGGAGGTTGCGGAACGCGTAGTGGCCGTCCGCATCCGACACCGCCTCCACCTTGTGGGCGGTTCCGGCGTTCGTCGCCGAGACCGTCGCGCCGGGGATCGCCGCGCCCTGCGCGTCCGTAACGGTGCCGATGATCGAGCCGTAGAGGGTCTGGGTCGAGGCGGGTGCGGGGACGAGCAGCGCGAGAACTGCGATCGCGACCGCTGCTCGAAGCGCCAGACGAGTCAGGTCAGTCATCTGTTCTCCTCAATTCTGCTGAAGGCCTGCGAGTCAGCCTTGACGACACGACACCAAGGCTTGCACTTCCTTTAAGGCAACTGTTGTGCCCCGCGCTCGACGCGTCTCCTGTTGAGGCGATAACCCCAGGTTTGTCAGCGCGTTGAATCAAGGACGCCGCGGTCGTTTTCTTCCGTCGATCCAACGGACCGATTCCATTGTGTTGGTGTCACTACGAGGATTTGCATTTTTGACCCTCTTTTGCCACTCGAGGGTCCAATCTCAGAGCGTCTCGGTCACCTTCGTCAGGCCGCGCGGACGGTCGGGGTCGAGTCCGCGCGTCCGCGCGAGCGCCACCGCCCAGAGCTGGCCGGGCACGACGGCGACGATCGGCGAGAGCCATTCCGGCACCGACGGCGGCAGTGCGAGCCCGACGGTGGCCCGCGCGAGCAGCGAGGCGTCGTCCGAGATCGCCACGACCTCGGCGTGCCGCTCCTCGAGCGTGCCGACGAACGACGCGAGGTCGGCGAGCACGCGGCCCGAGGGCGCGATCACGAGCGCCGGAAAGCCGCGCTCGATCATCGCCACCGGCCCGTGCAGCAGGTCGGCGGGCGAGTAGGGCTCGGCGACGAGGTAGCTCGTCTCCTTCATCTTGAGCGCGACCTCGAACGCCGTCGAGTAGTTGAAGCCGCGCCCCACCACCACGAACTGCTCGGCATAGCGGTAGCGCGCCACCTTGTCCGCGAGCGCCGTGTTCGCGTCGATCGCCGCCTGGACCAGGCCCGGCACGCGCGCGAGCTCCTCGAAGCGGGCGGGGTCGCCCTCGAGCGCGGCGCTCAGCATCGCGAGGGCGCCGAGCGACGCGCTGTAGGTCTTGGTGGCGGCGACCGCGCGCTCGACGCCCGCGGCTAGCGGCAGCACCTGGTCGGCCGCCTGCGCGAGCGGCGAGCCGGGCTCGTTGGTGATCGCGACGGTGAGCGAGCCGTCGCGCCGGCCGGCCTCGAGCACCGCGACGATGTCGGGCGAGCGGCCCGACTGGCTGACGCCGATCACGAGCGCACCCGCGAGCGACGGCCCCGTGCCGTAGATCGTGTAGAGCGACGGCGTCGCGAGCGAGACCGGCAGCCGGTTGTGGGCGCCGAACAGGTACTGCGCGTAGCGGGCGGCGTTGTCGGAGCTGCCGCGCGCGGCGATCACGACGTAGCGCGGCGCGCGCGCGCGGATCAGCCCGGCGATCTCCTCGGCCTTCGCGCGGCCGCCCGTGAACAGCCGTGCGAGCGCCTCGGGCTGCTCGCGGATCTCGGTCTCGACGTGGCTCACATCACCCCTCGCGGCGCCGTGGATTATAGGCTCCTTGACACCTGCGGAGCCGGTTGCGTAGCGTAGCCGGCGCCGATGGCCCTGCGTCTCGACGTCGAAGTCCGCCACCGGCCCGAGGTCGACCCGCAGTTCCTGCCCGCCGCGCTGTGGACTCGCGCGTACGACGCCGCGGTGCGAAGGGCGCGCGGTGTTCCCCTCGGGCTGGCGCTCCTCCGGCAGGACGGGACCGTCTTCACGCACGAGACGCGGATCCTGCCGGAGAGCGCGTCGCACGCGGCGCTCAACCGCCGCCACGTCGAGCGCCTGGTCAAGTTCCTGCTGTGGCAGAAGGGCGGCTCGACGATCCTCGTGCGCGGCTCCGCGTCCATCGCTCGCTCGCTCGGGGCGCTCTACTCCGCGAAGGGCGCGCGCGCCTTCGACCGCGACTTCCTCGGCCGGCGGGTGTTCGGCGCGCCGATCGAGGTCAGGCAGGCGCGCACGCTGCCGCGCGCGAAGGAGACGCAGCGGCCGCTCGGACGGCACCTCACGGGCTGCCGGATCGGCTTCGACCTCGGCGGCAGCGACCGCAAGGCGGCGGCCGTCGTCGACGGCAAGGTCGTGTTCTCGGACGAGGTGAAGTGGAACCCGTACTTCGAGAAGGACCCGGCCTACCACCTCGAGGGCGTCAACGACTCGATCCGCCGCGCCGCCGCGCACCTGCCGCGGATCGACGCGATCGGCGGCAGCGCCGCGGGCGTCTACGTCAACAGCGAGCCGCGCGTCGGCTCGCTCTACCGCGGCGTCTCCGAGCCGGACTTCGATCGCCACATCCGGGGCCTGTTCCGCGCGCTGCAGCAGTGGTGGGGCGGCGTGCCGTTCGAGGTCGTGAACGACGGCGAGGTGACGGCGCTCGCGGGCTCGATGTCGCTGCGCTCGAACGCCGTGCTCGGCGTCTCGCTCGGCACCAGCACCGCCGCCGGCTACGTGACCCCCGAAGGCAACATCACGCCGTGGCTCAACGAGCTCGCCTTCGTCCCGATCGACTACCGCGACAACGCCCCGGTCGACGAGTGGTCCGGCGACCCGGGCGTCGGCGCGCAGTACTTCTCGCAGCAGGCCGTGAGCCGGCTGCTTCCGGGTGCCGGCATCGAGCTGCCGCAGCAGATGCCGCTCGCCGAGCGGCTCGTCGAGGTGCAGGCGCTCATGGCCAAGGGCGATGCGCGCGCCCGCCGCATCTACCAGGCGATCGGCGTCTACCTCGGCTATGGAGTCGCCCACTTCGCGGATTTCTACAGGATCGAGAACGTGCTGGTGCTGGGGCGCGTGACCTCGGGCGAGGGCGGCGACGTGATCGTCGCGACGGCCGCGCGCGTGCTGAAGGACGAGTTCCCGGCGCTCGCCGAGAAG
>DATBSL010000325.1:0-5262 GCA_036559805.1 Vicinamibacteria bacterium | reverse complement strand
ACACGGCCGCGCGCGTGCTACGCTGGCTCGCGAGTGGACTCCTTGCCGACACCAACGCGGACGCGCGCGGCTCGATCGGCCGCCCTGGCCGTGCTCGTCGTGCTGAGCCTTGCCCGGCCCGCGCCCGCCTGCGACACCGGCAGCTGCCCGATGCTGACCCAGAGCCAGGACAGCGTCCGCACGCGCGGCAGCTTCGGCGTGGACGTCGCGTTCCGGACCATGGCCCACGACCGCTACGTGGGCCGCAGCGGCGCGACCTCCGCGCTCGTGGACTTCGAGAACGGGCGCGTCATCGGCGGCCACCACCGCGACGCCAGCATGAGCCACGAGCTGCTCCAGCTCGACGTCTCCTACGGGCTCAGCCAGAAGCTCACGCTCTTCTCGTCGCTGCCGATCCTGAACCGCCGCGCACACGGGCACTACGAGTTCCAGACCGTCGAGGGCGGGCCGATCGAGCACGAGCATGGGCCGATCCCGCCGGGACGCGTGCTGTCCGACCAGGAGCTCGTGCACCGCAAGAGCGGGCTCGGCGACGTGCAGCTCGGCGGGACCTACGCGGTGCTGTGGAGCGCGCGCGAGTCGCTCGTCGCGCGCGCCGCCCTCGAGCTGCCGACGGGCGAGTACCGCGGCGCGGACGTCTGGGGCTACATCGACCGCCCCGACGTGCAGGCGGGCAGCGGCTCCTGGGACGCGATCGGGTCAATGCAGTACCAGCGCAGCGTGGCCCTCCCCGGCCTCGGGCTGATGGCCACCGGGATGTACCGGCTGAACGGCGAGAGCTCGCTCGGCTACCAGTTCGGAGACGACGCCTCCTTCGGCTTCGGCGTCACGTATTCGAAGGGCCCGCGCTTCCGCTGGTCGGCGCAGTTCGCCTGGCGCTTCGTGGGCGAGGATGCGTTCCGCGGCCAGACCGTTCCCGCGACGGGCCTCACGACGCTGAGCGTGGTGCCGGGGATCCGCGTGGGCCTCACCGGCCGCTCGGTGCTCTACACCTACTTGAAGATCCCGATCGCAACGGGCTCGAGCGGCTCGCCGCTCGCGCCGACGCTCGATCTCGCCGTCGGCCTCGGGACGCGCTTCTAGCCGATGCCGCGGGCTCGGCTGTGGCCGGCCTACCTAGTGCTGGCGCTCGCGGGCCTCTGGCTCGCCCGGCTCTGGCTGACCGGCGAGGCGATCCGCCAGCAGAAAATGCTCGGGACGATCGCGACGGGCGTGCTGGTGCTCGTCGCTCTCCTGCTGTGGCTCGCGTTCTTCTCGCGCCTGCCCGGTCGCACGCGCCTCGTCGGCGTCGCCGCGTCGCTCGGCGTCCTCGCGATCGTGCCCGCCTTCTTCCGCATTCGCGGCGTGACGGGCGACCTGCGGCCGATCGTCGAGCCGCGCTTCGGCCGCTCGGCCGGGCTGCCCGAGCTTCCACCTCCGCCTGCCAGCCTGGCGCCCGAGGCGGCGCCCGTTGCGACGCCGCAGCCGTCCGTTTCCGCGTCGCCCGCGAGCGTTCCCGCGGCCGCACCCGCGGCGGGGGAGCGCGGCGCCGCCCCACCGGCTCCGCCGAAGGCGGCGGCCGCGCCCGAGCCAGCCTTCCCGCAGTTCCTCGGGCCGTCGCGCGATGGCACCCTCGGCGGCCCGCGCCTGGCGCGCGACTGGTCGCGGCAGCCGCCCCGGCAGCTGTGGCGTCGGCCGCTCGGGCCGGGATGGTCCGGCTTCGCGACCTCGAGCGGGATCGCCGTCACGCAGGAGCAGCGCGGCGGCGAGGAGCACGTGGTCGCCTACGACCTTCGCAGCGGCAAGCCGCTCTGGTCGCACGCGGACGCTACCCGCTACGAGACCGTGATTGCCGGGATCGGCCCGCGCGCGACGCCCACGATCGCGGGCGCGCGCGTCTACGCGATGGGCGCGACCGGCCTGCTGAACGCGCTCGACCTCGCGAGCGGGCGCAAGCTCTGGTCGCGCGACGTCCTGAAGGAGACGCGCGCGTCGCTGCCGGACTGGGGGCGCAGCTGCTCGCCGTTGCTGCTGGACGGCCGCGTGATCGTGATCGCGGGAGGGCCGGACGGACACAGGCTCGTGGCGTACGACGCCGCGAGCGGCGCGCCCGTCTGGGCCGCGGGCGAGGGCGGCGCGAGCTACAGCTCGCCGACGCTCGTGACGCTCGCCGGGCGCCCGCAGCTCGTCGTCCTCAACGCCGCGAGCGTGAGCGGCCACGAACCCGCCACCGGCGCCGTGCTCTGGGAGCACCCGTTCCCGGACCAGCAGCCGAACGTCGCGCTGCCCGTGCCGCTCGGCGCGGACCGCCTGCTGGTCTCGGCCGGCTACGGCGTCGGCAGCAAGGCCTATCGCGTGAGCGAAACGGACGGCGCGCTTCACGCGTCGCTCGAGTGGGAGAGCCCCCGCCTCAAGTCGAAGTTCGCGAACCTGATCGTGCACCAAGGCTTCGTCTACGGGCTCGACGACGGTGTCCTCACCTGCCTCGACCCGGCGCGCGGCGAGCGGCGCTGGAAGAGCGGGCGCCACGGCCACGGCCAGCTGCTGCTGGTCGGCGGCCTGCTGCTGGTGCAGACCGAGGAGGGCGAGCTGGTGCTGGTCGAGCCCTCGCCCGAGGCGTACCGTGAGCTCGGGCGCTTCGCCGCGCTCGACGGCAAGACCTGGAACCCGCCGGCGCTCGCCGGCTCGCTGCTGCTCGTGCGCAACGACCGCGAGGCGGCCGCCTACGAGCTGCCCGTCGAGTGAGCGCGGGCTAGCCGCTCTTCACGTAGAGGCGCTTCACGGTCGCCGCACCGCGCGCATCGCGTGCGGTGACGGTGATCCAGTTCTCGTCGGCGCGATCGAGCGGCGGCGCGTAGACGAGCGTCACGCTCGTCCCGGCCGCGACGGGGCCGCCTTTCGCCTGCTCCAGCCGTCCCTGGGAGCCGTCTTTCTCGGCGTCCCACGAGACCGGGTCCCGCTCGGGATCGTCCAGCACCAGGACGAAGACGTGGCTGGCTCCGAGCGCTCCGATGCAGCGGTCGTCGCCGGAGATCGTGGGGGCGAGGTTCGGCGCGGCGGCAGCCGAGGGCGCGGGGACGGCAGGAGCGGGTGGGGGAGGCGCCTCGGTCGGCAGGCCGCCGCCGCAGGCGCAGGCGAGGGCCGACGTCAGGACGACCAGGCCGCGGACTGCCGGGGTCGCGCTCATCGCCACGTCGATGATACGCGCGTGGGCGCGCCCCCGGATGCGCGCCTCAGCGGCTGCCGAAGCCCAGCTCGACGCGGCCCATCACCTCGAACGGCCGGCCGGGAATCGCCGACTCGGAGCCGAAGCCGCGCGCCGCGTACTCGGTGCTCGTGAGGTTGCGGAGGTGGACGCCCACGCGCGCCCGGTTGCGCGTGTAGAAGATCGCGGCGTCGGCGACGGCATAGGTGTCGATCTTGTTGCGGTTGTCGGCCGATACGAACTGGTCCGAGACGCAGCGCAACCCGGCCGCGAGCGACAGGCCGAAGGGGAGCGGGGCGGTCGCCCAGAGCGAGCCGATGTGGCGCGGGGCGAACGCCGGCACGTTGCCGCTGTGATCGACCACGAAGAAGCCTTGCTCGGTCTGGACGATCTCGGCGAACGAGGTGAGCTCGGCGTCGTTGAAGGCGTAGTTGGCGCGCACGCTCCAGCCGGCCTTGGGCTCGGTCGAGAGCTCGAGCTCGAAGCCGCGCGAGCGCTGGCTGCCGCTCTGGCGCGTGAGGCCGGTCGAGTCGGGGATCGCGATGTTCTCGCGCTCGAGCTGGTAGACCGCGGCGCTCGCGTAACCCTTGCCCTCGAGGAACGCGAACTTGACGCCGCCTTCGAGCTGCGTGCTCTCCTCGGGGTCGCGCGGGCCCACGACCTGGATCGAAGGGGGCGCGAAGCCGAGGCCGCCGCTGGCGTAGACCGAAACCGTCGGCACGGGCTTCCACACGATGCCGCCCATCGGGCTCAGCTGGGAGTCGTCACGCGAGGTCGCGGTGGCGTCGTCCTCGAAGTCGACGCTGTCGAGCCGCCCGCCGAGCGAGAGCTCGAGCTTCGGCGAGATGATCATGCGGTCGATCACGTAGGGCGCGAGCACGAGGCTCTGCGAGTCGCCCGCCTGGTGCGCCTGCGGGATCGGGATCGGGTAGATGCCCAGGTCGAGCTCGACCGGCTGCATCAGGTCGAGCGGCTGAACGAGCTGCGCGTCCTGCGTGTAGGTGTCGCTCAGCTGGCTCATCTCGAAGCCGGTGACGAGCTCGTGCGCCACCGAACCGGTCCGGAACGTCGCCACGAGCTCGAGCTGGTTGCCGAACAGGCGCTGGCTGTCGTCGAGCAGCCCCTGCGTGCGCAGCACGTAGGTCCGGAAGTCGGGCGGGAAGGGGAAGGCGCCCACGATCAGCGTGCCGTTCGAGATCCAGTCGAGCTTCGAGTAGTAGAGCTTGTCGCGCAGCAGGAACGTGTCGTTGAGCCGCCGCTGCGCGTCGGCCCGGAAGCGATGCAGGCCCTGGTCGGCGAGGTCGCTCGCGGACTGGTAGGAGGTCTCCCGCGAGGGGCCGGCGAGCGAGCCGTCGACGAACGGCAAGCCCGAGTCGGGGGACTGGTCGCTGCTCAGGTACTCGTACGAGAACGCCACGCGCGTCCGCGCGTCGGGGCGCCAGGCGAGGCCTGGGTTGAAGGCGGCGATCTCGCCGTCTCGCCCGTCGCGGAAGCCGTCCGTTCCCTGCAGCGTCGCGTTCAGCCGGAACGCGACCTTGCCCGAGCTCGATGCGGCATTGCCGTCGACCGCGGCCGCGTACGTCCCGAAGCTCCCGTAGGCGAGCGTCAGGTCGGCGAAGCGGGCGATCGCCGGGTTCTTGCGCACGACCTGAGTGGTCCCGGAGAGGGCACCACCGCCCCAGGCGAAAGCGCCCGGCCCCTTGAGCACCTCGACCTGCTGCACGTTGTAGAGCGGATAGAAGACGGCCTCCGGGTCGGCCGCGCCGTCGACCAGGACGAGGCCGGTGTCGAGCGTGTCGAAGCCGCGCACGACCCAGTAGTCGAAGATCCCGAAGCCGGTCGCGACGTTGACGCCGCTCGCGTTCTTGAGCGCGTCGGTCAGCACCATCCCGGCCTGCTCGGCGGCGAGGCGTCCCGAGACGACGGAGACGCTCACCGGCAGGTCGCGGACGTTCGTCTCCAGCTTGGTGGCGGTGTCCGCGGGCGGCGGAACGGCGGGCGCCTTGGCCTCGACGCTGGCGGTGTCCTCGTAGCGCAGCGGCTCCTTGTCGGCGGGCGCGGCCGGCTGCTGAGAGCCG
>DATBSL010000324.1:0-6587 GCA_036559805.1 Vicinamibacteria bacterium | reverse complement strand
TTTCACAGGAGGTTCTCGTCTTGGATACACCGGCAATCGTTCCGGCCGACGTCGCGTTCATGCTCGTCGCGACCGCGCTCGTGCTGCTGATGACGCCAGCGCTCGCGTTCTTCTACGGGGGGCTCGTGCGCTCGAAGAACGCCCTCAACACCATGATGATGAGCGTCGCGGCGCTCGGGTTCGTGGCCGTCGCGTGGGCGCTCGTCGGCTACAGCGTCGCGTTCACGACGGGCTCGGCGCTCACCGGCGACCTCTCGCGCGCGTTCCTGAATGGGGTCGGGCTCGAGCCGCAGGGCACGATCCCCCACATCCTGTTCATGGCCTACCAGGGCACGTTCGCGATCATCACTGCGGCGCTCATCTCGGGGGCGATCGTCGAGCGCATGCGCTTCTTGCCCTACCTCGTCTTCATCACGCTCTGGAGCATCGTGGTCTACGGCCCGATCGCGCATTGGGTCTGGGGCGGCGGCTTCCTCTTCAAGATGGGGGCGCTCGACTTCGCGGGCGGCACCGTCGTGCACATCAACGCCGCGACGGCCGCGCTCGTGGCGGCGCTCGTGATCGGGCAGCGCAAGGACTATGCGCGCCAGGCGATCCTGCCCCACAACGTTCCGTTCGTGCTGCTCGGGGCCGGGCTGCTGTGGTTCGGCTGGTTCGGCTTCAATGCCGGCAGCGCGCTCGCGGCGAACGCTCTCGCGAGCCTGGCCTTCGTGAACACGATGCTGGCGCCTGCCGGCACGCTCGTGGTCTGGACGCTCGTGGACTTCGCGCGCGGCGGCAAGGCGACCGCGGTGGGCGCGGCGACGGCGATCGTCGTCGGCCTGGTCGCGATCACGCCCGCCGCCGGCTTCGTCTCGCCGCTCGGGGCGCTCGCGCTCGGCGCGTTCGCGGCGCTGCCGAGCTACTTCGCGCTGGTGATGCGCGCCCGCACGGGCCTCGACGACTCGCTAGACGTCGTGGCGGCGCACGGCGTCGGCGGCACGGTGGGCGCGCTGCTCACCGGTGTGCTCGCCTCGAAGACCTGGAACGGCACGGTCGACGGCCTGATCCACGGCAATCCCGGTCAGCTCGGGATCCAGGCCGTCGCCGTGCTGGCGGCGATCGCGTACAGCGCCGTCGCGAGCTACGTGCTGCTGAAGCTCGTGGGCCTCGTGATGCCGCTCAAGGTCGCGAAGAAGGAAGAGGGCCTCGGCCTCGACGTCAGCCAGCACGGCGAGGAGGCCTACGCGGACGACGACGGCGCGATCCTGGTCCTGCAGCGCGGCGAGACGACAGCGCAGCCGGGTCCGGCGCTCACCGCCGCGGCGGCGGAAGGAGGACGCTCGTGAAGCTCGTGGTGGCGGTCGTGCGGCCGGACAAGGTCAACGAGGTGCTGGAGGCGCTCTTCCGCGCCGACGTCCAGGGCCTCACCATCAGCCGCGTCCAGGGACACGGCGGCGAGACGGAGCAGGTCGAGACCTACCGCGGGATGACCGTGAAGATGGAGCTCGCCGAGAAGGTCCGCTTCGAGATCGGCGTCTCCGACCACTTCGTCGAGCCGGCGGTGAAGGCTATCCTGGGCGCCGCCCGCACCGGCGAGGTCGGCGACGGCAAGGTGTTCGTGCTGCCGGTCGAGAAGATCTACCGGATCCGCACCGGCGAGGAAGACCGCGCGGCGGTCACGCCCGTGCAGGTGGTGGCGACCGGCCGAGGCTAGAGTCGACAAAAGGCGCGCGGAGTGTCCAGACTTCGGACGCTCCGCGCGCTGAGCGACGCTCGGTTCTCCTGACGCCTCCCGGGAATCAGCGGTTTACGCCGAGCCGCTGCGGGCACACGTCTTGCTCTCCCTGTGCCTGATGCCTGGAGCCCTTGCCGCCACCATGATGCTTCTACACAAGCAGGGCGCTCCGGCGCTGCTGCTGCCGGAGTTCCTGAGAGAGGTCTTCCTCGGCCGGCGAACGGGGCTGCTTCACGTGACGCACGACGAGGCCACCAGCATCAGCTTCCGAGCCGTCAGCGGCGAGCTGGTGAGCGGCTCTTCGAGCGACACGCGCGGACGCCTCGGCGAGACGATGGTGCGCCGCGGACTCCTCTCGCGCTCGGACCTCGACCGGGCGCTCGCGATCGTGAGCGGGCAGCGCCGGCGGCTCGCACCCGTTCTGCGCGAGCTCGAGCTCCTGGACACTCAACGGCTGGAGCAAGCGCTGGTGTTCCACGTCCAGGATCTGCTCGTGACGGCGCTCCTGTGGGACCAGGCCGCGCTGCTGTTCGAGGACCAGGAGCTGCCCGACGCTTCGCCGGAAGACGTCGCGCTGCGCTGCTGGATGGCGGACCTGATCCTGGAGGTCGTGCGTCAGATTCCCAAAGCCGAGAGCGTGCGCAAAGGCCTCGGCGACGTCGACCGTCCGATCGCGTGGGTCGAGAACCCGCCGTTCGGCATCGAGCGCATCACGCTCAGCGCGGCCGACGGCTACCTGCTGGCGTGCGCCGACGGCGCGACGTCGGCGCGCACGGCGATCGCGTCCGCCCCGCTGCCCGCCGAGGACGTCGAGCGCAGCCTGCTGGCCTTGCTGTGCACGGGGATCGTGCGCTACTGCCCCGCACCGCTCGTCAAGGCGTAGGCCTCGACTCTCCAAGGGTGATCCCGGGAGGTGAGCGTTCACGCTTGCAATCTTGATCTAGGGGGCTTCGCCCCCTAGGACCCCCGTTGGTTGCCCTTACACTGTGCCTCCGGGGGGAAATCGTGACCACGCCAGCGTCTCCAGTGCCGTCTCGCACCATCGACTTCGGCCGCGCGTTCAGCTTCGTGGCCGAGGACCCCGACTGGATCCGGAAAATCCTGATCGGCGGCGCCTTCACGCTCGCGTGCGCCGTCCTGGTCGGGATCCCGTTCGTGCTCGGCTATTCTTCGCGCACGTTCCGCAACGTGGCTGCCGGCGCCGAGCGGCCGCTGCCCGACTGGGACGATCTCGGCGGCCTCTTCGAGGACGGTCTGCGGCTCGCTCTCGTCTACTTTGCCCACGTGCTGGGGCTGATCGTCGTGTTCGCGCTGTTCGCAGCCGTCCTGCTCGCGCCCGTCTTCATGGCGGCGAACATGCCCGGCAAGACAGCGGACCCGCTGGGATTCATGGCGGGGCTGGGGGTGCTGCTGCTCTACGCGCTCGTGGCCGTCGTTTCGCTGGCTCTGGCGGTCTACCTGCCGGCCGCGCTCGCGCGGGCGTCGCTCAGCGGCCGCGCCGGCACCGCGTTCGAGTGGCGCGCGAACCTGGCGTTCATCCGCGACAACCTGGCGAACTACGCGCTCGCGCTCGTGTGCTACCTGGTGGCGTCGTTCCTCTCGCAGTTCGGGTTCCTGCTCTGCTGCATCGGCGTCTTCCCCGCCGCGTTCTGGAGCCACCTGGTGCTGGCCGCGGCCCTCGGCGAGACGGTCCGCGTCAGCCCCAGGAGCTACTGAGCCGCGATCCGCGGCGTTACAGGAGCTCCGCGAGCGTGCGCTCGCCGGCGGCGACGCGCGCGTCGTCGAGCATCTTGGCGAGCGCGTCCCACGCAGGTCCGCCGTGCACGCCCGCTCCGAGCGTCAAGCGCGACGCGATCTCGACGAGGCGCGCGAGCCGCACGCCCTCGGGAGGCAGCGCCAGCGTGACGCCCGCATCGGCACCCCGCCACGTCACCTGGTGGACCAGGCCCTCGGTTTCCAGGCACGAGACGAGCTCGCTCACCGCCTCGAGGCGCAGGTCGACGTCCTCCGCCAGCCCCTGGAGCGTCACCGGCTGGCCGCTCTTCGCGCGGCGGGCGATCGCCACCATCACGGGAACCAGCCACTGCGGGTCGGCGGTGACGAGCCGGCCGCGGCGCGCGCGACGCTCGAAGACGCGGCCGCGCATCGCCTGCAGCGTGAAGGCGATCTCGAGCCCGAACAAGGTGATCAGCCAGCTCAGGAAGAGCCAGAACAGGAACAGCGGCACGAGGCCGATCGCGCCGTAGAGCTTGAGGTACGGCAGAGCCTCGCTCACGTAGAGCCCGAACGCCCACTTCGAAGCCTCGGCGAGGCCCGCGGCCACGAGCGCGCCCACGAGCGACGGACGCCAGCGCACGTGCGTGTTCGGCATCATCTTGTAGAGCAGCAGGAGCGTCATGAAGCTGCCGAGCAGCGAGCCGAACTCGGAGAGCAGCGCGAACAGCGGCCCCACGACCGGCAGCGCCTCGGCGCGGCTGAACCAGAACTCGGCCGCGTAGAGCACCACCAGCAGCACGACCGGGCCGAGCGTCAGGACCGTCCAGTAGATCCCGATCCGCGCCGGCCAGCGGCGGCCGCGGGGGGCACGGTAGATCTGGTTGGCCGCGTTCTCGAGCGAGACCAGGAGGCCGAGCGCGGCCCAGATCAGCAGTAGCGCGCCTACGGCACCGATCGCCTCGAAGCTCAGCCCGCTCACGCTCTTCATCAGCGCAAGCAGGCGCTCGTCGAGCGCTTCCTTGAAGGCCGCCGCCTCGGGGCGGTTGGGGTCCACCTGGTAGTTGAAGAAGCGGTAGGCCGCCGACTGCAGGTGCCGCGCCGCGGTCTCCATGTCGCCGAAGAGCCGGAACGCGAGCATGCTGACCATCAGCAGGGGCACGAGGCCGAAGATCGTGCGGTAGGTGAGCGCGGCAGCCATCTCCGAGGCGTCGTTGTCGCGCAGCTCGCGGCTGCAGTGCCGCACCAGGTTGACGACGAAGCGCAGGAAGCGCTGCGCGCGGCTGAGCTCCGCCACCGGGCGTCCGATCAGCCACTCAAGGTAGGACGTCAGCCGGACCAGCGGATCCATTAGCGGGATTATGGACCCGCGGCCGGACCGGACGCCGCCTGTGCCGGTGCTAGCATGGGCGCGATCCCGGTGAGCCTGCGTCCTCTCGTCCTCCTCACCCCCTCGCAAGCCGCGGCGGTCGAGCTGCCCCGCCGAGTCGCGTCGACGGGCCGCGCGATCGCGGGCGTCTACGCGATGAAGCCGCTCACGCTCGCGCGCGTGCTCGCCGAGCCGGTGCTGCTCGGCCGCGGCCTCGCGCACTGGACGCCCGGGCACGACGCGCTCGTCGCGGCGCGGCTGCTCGCCGAGAACGACGATGCCGGGCTGCGCTTCCCGGAGGGCACGCCGCGGGCACCGGTGGCCGCGGCGCTCGCGCGGACGCTCGCCGCGCTGCGCCGCGCAGGAATCCCGCAGCCGCGTCTTTCGGCGCTCGCCAGCGCCGAGGGCAAAAGCGCCGACGACGCGCTGAGGCTCGTGGGGCTCGCCCGGCTCTACGCCGGCTACTGCGAGCTCCTCGAGGGGCGCACGGCGGACCCGGTCACGGTCCTGGCCGCGGCGCGCGAGGGTCTCGCGCACGCGCGCTGGCTCGAGGGTGCTACGGTGCTGATCGCCGACGACCTCGAGCTCGAGCCGGACGAGATCGAGCTCGTGGCCGCGCTCGCGGCGCGCTTCCCGGTGAGCGTGCTGCGCCGCGCGCTGCCCGCGTCGCTGCGGCCGTCGTCGTTCCGCGCGCGCCTCGCCGCGCTCGGCGTGCGTGAAGTCGGCTGGGCCGAGACGGCATTCGCCGCCACGGCACCGTCCGAACCCCCGCCAGCCCCCCTGGCGCGCCTGCGCGAGGCGCTCTTCGAGCCGCCGGGCGGCGAGCCGCTCCCCCCCGCGGACGGCACGCACGGGGCCGTCGAGCTCGTGACGGCACCCGGCGAGGCCGCCGAGGTGCGCGCGATCGTGAGGCGCCTGCTGCGCGAGGCTGCGCGCGGCGTGCCCTTCGAGGAGATGGGCGTCGTGCTGCCGCGGCCGCAGAGCTACGCGCCGCTGTTCACCGACCTACTCGAGCGGCTCGCGGTGCCGCACCGGTTGCACCCGTCGCTGCCGCTGCGCTTCGGCCGCGCGGCGCGCTCGCTACTGCTGCTGTTCCGCTGCCGTGGGCTCGAGCGCCCTGCTGTGATGGAGTTCCTGACATTCGCGCCGGTCCCGTTCGAGGCGATGCTCGGCGCGGAAGCATCCGCGCATCCGGCGCGCTGGGACCAGCTCAGTCGCGAGGCGGGCATCGTCTCGGGCTACAGCCGCTGGCTGGTCGGGCTTCGAGCCTGGGCCGAGGCGGAGCGCGAGGCGGCCGTCGCCGAGCGGGACGAGGACCGCCGCGCGCGGCGGCTGCGCAACGGCGCGGACGCCGACGCGCTGCTGCGCACCGTCGAGATCCTGAACGCGACGCTCGACAGCCTCGCGGGCGACGCCCCGTGGGCCGAGTGGGTCGCGCGGCTCCAGATCGTCGCCGATCAGTGGATCGGTCCGGAGCGCGACCGCGAGCGCGTGCTCGAGGTGATCGCCGACCTGGGCGGGCTCGGCTCGGTCGCGACGCGCGCGCCCTGGAGCGAGGTCGAGCAGGTGCTCGAGGCGCGCTTCGAGTGGGAGCGGCTGCCGCTCGAGCCGCTCGACGGCGGCGGCATCCACGTGGGCGCGCTCGACGCGATGGCCGGCCTGCCGTTCCGCGTGCTGGCGATTCCTGGTCTGGCCGAGGGCGGATACCCCGGCGTGTTCCGGCCCGATCCGTTCCTGCTGGACTCCGAGCGGTTGGCGCTGCGGGCGTTCGGGGGCGAGGGATTGGGA
>DATBSL010000323.1:0-2089 GCA_036559805.1 Vicinamibacteria bacterium | reverse complement strand
CGCGGCCAGGAGTCCGCCGGCATCGCCGCCGCCGACGCGGGCCGGATCCGCCTCGAGAAGGGCATGGGGCTGGTGAACGACGTGTTCACGGCCGGCCGGCTCGAGTCGCTCGCGGGTGATCGTGCGCTCGGCCACGTGCGCTACTCGACCTCGGGCGATACGGTCGCGACCAACGCGCAGCCGTACCTGATCGAGTGCCACCGCGGCCCGATCGCGGTGGGGCACAACGGCAACCTGGTGAACGCCGCGATCCTGCGCCAGGAGCTCGAGGCGGCGGGCTCGATCTTCCAGTCCACCTCGGACACCGAGGTGATCCTCCACCTCTACGCGCGCAGCCACCGCGAGCGGCTCGAGGACGCGATCGCGGCGAGCCTCTACAAGGTGATGGGGGCGTTCTCGCTGCTGTTCCTGACGCCCGAGGCGCTCGTCGCGGCGCGCGACCCGTGGGGCTTCCGGCCGCTCGTGCTGGGCCGGCTCAACGGGGCGACCGTGATCGCCTCCGAGACCTGCGCGCTCGACCTGATCGACGCGAAGTACGAGCGCGACGTCGAGCCGGGCGAGGTGCTGATCGTGGACAAGGACGGCATCCGGTCGTTCAAGCCGTTCCCGCCCGAGCCCACGGCCCACTGCGTGTTCGAGCACGTCTACTTCGCGCGCCCGGACAGCCTGGTGTTCGGCCGCACCGTGCTCGAGTCGCGGCTGCAGCTCGGCCGCCAGCTCGCGCGCGAGGCGCCGGCGGACGCCGACGTCGTCTGCCCGGTGCCCGACAGCGGCATGGGCGCGGCGCTCGGCTACTCGCAGGAGAGCGGCCTGCCCTTCGAGTGGGGCCTGATCCGCAACCACTACGTGGGCCGCACATTCATCCAGCCGCGCCAGGGCCAGCGCTCGGCCGGCGTCAAGATCAAGCTCAACCCGGTGCGGCAGGTGATCGAGGGCCGGCGCGTGGTGCTGATCGACGACTCGATCGTGCGCGGCACCACGTCGCGCAAGATCGTGCGCATGGTTCGCGAAGCGGGCGCGCGCGAGGTGCACCTGCGCATCTCGAGCCCGCCCACCACCGGGCCCTGCTACTACGGGATCGACACGCCGCTCAAGAGCGAGCTGATCGCGTCCGCGCACACGGTCGAGGAGATCTCCCGCTTCGTCGAGGCGGATAGCCTCGCTTACCTCTCGCACGAGGGCCTGCTGAAGGCGGCGGGCGACGCGCCGGGCCGCCGCCACTGCAGCGCCTGCTTCACCGGGCGCTACCCCGTGGCGGTGACGCTGCCCGACGAGTCGCAGCTTCGCCTGTTCGAGAAGGCGAGGACCTGAACCCGGCCGCATGCCGCGCCTTCTGTCCGTGGGCCACGTGTGCCACGACGCCGCCCCCGGCGGCAACGTGGTCGGCGGCTCGGTCGCCTACGGCTCGCTGACGGCGCGGACGCTCGGCTGGGAGGTCGGGATCCTCTCGAGCGCCGGGCCCGATTTCGAGCCGGAGCGCGAGCTGCCGGCGATCCCGATGTTCATCCAGCCGTCGAAGGCGACGACCCGTTTCGTGAACGAGTACCAGCCCGACGGCACGCGCCGCCAGACCGTGACGGCGCGCGCCGACGACATCCGCTTCGAGGCGCTGCCCGAGGCGTGGCGGGCTCCCGACGCGCTGCTGCTGGGGCCGCTCGTGGGCGAGCTTTCCGGCATCGGCGCCACGGCCTTCGACGCCGAGTGCGTCGGCGCGATCGCCCAGGGCTACGTGCGCGCGATCGACGCGGAGGGCGTCGTGTCGGCAAAGGACTGGGAGCGGCCCGAGCGCGACCTGCTCGGCGTGCATGTGCTGTTCCTCTCGCAGCACGACCTGCCCGAGGCCGACCGTCGCGCGCGCGAGCTGCTGTCGCTCGTGCCGCTCGTGGCGCTGACACGCGGCTGGCGAGGCCTCACGCTCTTCACGCGCGAGGGCCAGCACGACGTGCCCTCGCTGCCGCGCGCCGAGAAGGACCCGACGGGCGCCGGCGACGTGTTCGCCGCGGCGTTCCTCGTGCGCTACCAGGAGACGGGCAACCCGCTCGAGGCGGCGGCCTTCGCCGCCTGCGCGGCGTCGTGCGCCGTCGAGGGC
>DATBSL010000322.1:0-12584 GCA_036559805.1 Vicinamibacteria bacterium | reverse complement strand
CGGCGTCGGCGCCTCGAATCTCTACTTCGAGCCCGGGGCGCTCGCGCCCGAGGCGATCATCGGCTCGGTCGAGCGCGGGCTCTACGTCACCGACCTGATCGGCTTCGGGGTGAACGTGGTGACCGGCGACTACTCGCAGGGAGCCGTCGGCCACTGGATCGAGAACGGCACGCTCACCCACCCGGTCCACGAGGTGACGATCGCCGGCAGTCTGCGCGAGATGCTGATGGACATCGACGCCGTCGGCAGCGATCTGGTGTTCCGCGGGCCGAGCGCCTCGCCTACGCTGCGGATCAAACGCATGACGGTGAGCGGAAGCTAGCCAAGCTCGCAGGAACCAGCCCTGTCGCCCAAGACTCCTCAATCGGGATGGAGCTAGGGGCGCGAATGGCCAGGGCTGTTGTCGACTTTCCTTGATTTGGGGGGCGAAGCCCCCCAAACCCCCCGGGTGGCTATTTGGCGGGTGGTGGGCCCAGCTTGCGGACGTGGGCGACCAGGGCCTTGATCTCTTCGGGCGTGAATTGCTTCTCGAACGAGGCCATCAGGGTGCCCTTCTTGCCCTCGCGGATCGACTTCTCGATCTGGGCGTCGGGGGACGCCTTCTGCCACTCGGGGTCCTTGAAGCTGCGGACACCCATCTTGGCGAACATCTCGTTGGGCTGACCTTCCGGGCCGTGGCAGAGAGCGCAGGTCTTGGCGTAGATCTTGGCGGCGTCGGGCTCGGCGGCCCCGGCGGCGGCAGCGACGCTGGCGATCACGACAACGGCGAGGGTCGAACGGCGCGCGGGCATGGGCGTGGGTCCTCCGGAGAAGCTGCTTCAATTCTCGGCCAGAACCAGCCCGCGCGCAAAGGAAGCTCAGAACGGGTCAACGCCACGGGCGGGCCGGGGCCGCGGGATGGCGGTATAGTCGCGGCTTCAGGGAGGCCGCACTCAGGGATGTCGTCCGCTCGCTCGAAAGCCCTTTCGCTCCCGCGCATCGGGGCGGCGCTCGCCGTGACGGCGCTCGGTGCTCTGGCGGCGTGCACGCCCGCGGGCCCCGCGCGCGGCCAGGCCGCGGCCACCGTCTTCCCGCTCTACGATCTCGCGCGCCGCGTGGCGGGCGACCGGCTGCAGGTGAAGCTGATCCTCGACCCCGGGGTCGACCCGCACCACTACGAGCCGCGGCCGCAGGACGTGGTCGGCCTCTCCGACGCGGGGCTGATCTTCGCGGTCGGCCTCGGCCTCGACCCGTGGGCGCAGGCGCTCGCGCGCAGCGCCGGCGCGGGCGAGGCGCGCGTCTTCGAGCTCGGCCCGCTGATGGACCCGATCCTGGCGCCGCAAGGCCTGATCCGCCCGGAGCCGCTGATCGACCCGCACTTCTGGACGGACCCGGTGCGCGCCCAGCGCGCAGTCGAGGTGATCGTCGAGGCGCTGTCGGGCCTCGACCCCGAGGGCGCGCCCTTCTACCGCGAGCGCGGCAGCGCCTTGCGCCGGTCGATCCAGGCGCTCCACGTCGAGGTGAGCCGCCAGGCGCAGACCTGGACGCACCGCCGCGTCGTGACGCTGCACGGCTCGCTCTTCTACTTCGCCTCGCGCTACGGGCTGGAGGTGGTGGGGGTGGTGCAGCCCGTGCCCGGCAGCGAGCCGCCGGCCCAGCACCTGCAGGCGCTCGTCGCCGAGCTGCGCGCGCCGGAGCCGGCAGCGCTCTTCGCCGAGCCGCAGCTCGACGACCTGCACGCGCGCGCGCTCGCGCGCGAGGCGGGCGTCAAGCTGCACGAGGTCGACGCGCTCGGCGGCACGCCCGCCGCGCTCAGCTACGAGAACCTCGTCCGCGGCATCGCGCGCGCCATGGACGCGGCGCAGCAGTGAGCCTGGCGCTCGCCGTCCGCGACGTCACTGTCGAGCTCGGCGGCAGGCGCGTGCTCGAGGGCGTGAGCTTCGAGGTGCGCCGCGGCGAGTTCGCGGCGCTCCTGGGGCCGAACGGCGGGGGCAAGACGACGCTCTTGCGCGCGGCACTCGGCCTCGTGCCGCTCGTCTCGGGCTCGATCGAGGTGCTGGGGACCGGGCCCGGGGCCGCGGCCGCCGCGGTCGGCTACCTGCCGCAGACGAAGGCCGCGGGCACCTCGCTGCCGGCGCGGGCCGCGGACGTGATCGTGGCGGCGCGGCGCGGCGCGTGGCCGCTGCGCGTGGGCGCCGCCGACAGGGAGCGCGCGCGAGAGCTCCTGGCGCGCGTGGGCGGCGAGCGGCTCGTCGACTCTCCGCTGCGCGGCCTCTCGGGCGGCGAGCTGCAGCGCGTGTACCTGGCGCGGGCGCTCGCGCGCGACCCCGCGCTGCTCCTGCTCGACGAGCCGTTCGCCGGCCTCGACGAGCGCGGGCGGGCCGAGTTCCTCGAGCTGCTGTCGGGCATCGCCGAGCGCAGCGAGCTCGCCGCGCTGCTCGTGACGCACAGCGAGGCCGCGGTGCGGCGGCTCGCGGACCGCGCCGTGCTCCTCGACCGCAGCTTGCAGGCCTGGGGCACCCCGGAGCAGGTCTTCGAGCGCGAGACCGCGCGCGCGGCCGCCTGGAGCGGGCACGACCACGAGGCCTCGCGCGACGCCCGCTGCGAGGACGACGCGTGAGCGACCTCGTCGAGCTCGTCGCCTCGCCGCTGGGACAGGGCTTCATGCGGCGGGCGCTCTGCGCCGGGCTCGCGCTCGGCGCCGCCGGGGCGCTCGTCGGAGTGTTCGTGGTCCAGCGCGGCCTCGGGCTCGTCGCCGACGGTCTGGCCCACGCCAGCTTCGGCGGGCTGGCGCTCGGGCTGCTGCTGGGCGCCAGTCCCGAGCGGGCGCTCTGGGTCGCGCTGCCCTTCACGCTCTTGATCGCGCTCGGCATCCAGCAGCTGCGGCGCCGCACGAGCCTGGGCGGCGACGCCGCGACCGGCGTCTTCTTCGCGGTCTCGTTCGCCGCGGGCGTGCTGCTGCTCGGCCTGCGCGGGCCGCGCGGCGGGCCGGTCAATCTCGAGGCGCTGCTGTTCGGCAGCCTGCTCGCCGTCACGCCGGAAGCGCTCGCCGTCGTGCTCTTGGTGTCGCTCGCGGTCGCGGCGCTCCTGCTGCGAATCGGCCCGAAGCTCGCCTATGCCACGTTCGACCCCGAGCTGGCGCGGCTCTCGGGCGTGCCCGTCTTCGGCCTCGAGTCGCTGCTGCTCGCGACGACGGCGCTCTTCGTCGTGGTCGGCGCACGGACCGTGGGCGTCGTGCTGGTCGCGGCCTTCGTGGTGATCCCGGCGGCGACCGCGCAGCTTCTGGGCCGCACGCTCGGCACGACGCTCGTCGCGGCGGTCGCCATGAGCCTCGCCGGCACCGGCCTGGGCCTCGTCGCCTCCTACCACTGGAACGTCGCGCCGGGCGCGACGATCATCCTGACACTGGGGCTCTTCTTCTTCCTGGCGCTCGGCCTGGGACGGCGCCGGTGACGGAAGGGGCTGCGGGCACGCTCGCGCGCGCGCGGCTGGCGCGGCTCGTGGGAGCGCTCGGCCTGGAGGCGTCGCCGCCGTCGCCGTGCCCGTACCTGCCCGACCGCGAGTCGCGGCTCGTGGCGCTGCGCCCCAACCGGCTCACGCCGCGGCTCTATGGCCTGTTCCTCGACCTCAACTTCCGCCGGCTGCAGGACCTCGTCTACCGCCCGCAGTGCGACGCCTGCCGCGAGTGCCGAGAGCTGCGCGTCGACGTCGAGCGTTTTCGCCCGACGCGCGCGCAGCGCCGCTGCTGGACGAGGAACGCCGACGTGACCGCCGAGACGGGCCGGCCCGCTCCGAGCGCCGAAAAGCACGCGATCTACCGCCGCTACCTCGAGGCGCGCCACGACGGCAGCATGACCGGCAGCGCCGAGGAGTTCGACGAGTTCCTGCACCATGCGCCCGAGATGACGCGCGAGGTGGTGTTCCGCGCCGCCGGGCGCCTCGTGGGCGCGGGCATCTTCGACGCGGCCCGGGACGCGCTCTCGGCCGTTTACTTCTACTTCGATCCCGCGCTCGGCGCGCGCTCGCCCGGCACGCTCAACGTGCTGTGGCTGGTCGAAGAAGCGCGGCGCCGCGGCTGCGCGTGGCTCTACCTCGGCTACTACGTCGCGGGCAGCCCGAGCATGGCCTACAAGGCCCGTTTCCACCCGCACGAGGTGCTGGGCGACGACGGCCGCTTCCGGCCGGAGCCCGCGGATAGGCGCTAGAATCGGTGCATGACGCTCCATGCCGAGCCGGCGCGTCCCCACGACCTGCGCGGCGCGCTCGACCTCTTGGGCCGCACGGAGCTCACCGACCAGGACGTGAGCGAGGGCTGGGGACACTACTTCGTGGTGCGCGAGGACGACGGCCGCGTGATCGCGGTCGCCGGGCTCGAGCTCCACGGCGAGGACGGCCTGCTGCGCAGCGTCGCGGTGGACGACGACTACCGGGGCCAGGGGCTCGCCGCCGCGCTGATCGAGGCGGCGCTCGAGCGCGCGGGGCGCGTGGGGCTGCGCTCGGTCTACCTGCTCACCACCACCGCGCGCGACTACTTCGCGCGGCGCGGCTTCGCCGACTGCGAGCGCGACTCGGCGCCGCCCTTGATCCGCGAGTCCTGGGAGTTCCGCGCCGGCTGCCCCTCGACCGCGTCGTTCATGAAGCGCGCCGTGGCTCAGGCTCCGCGCGGATAGAGCTCGAGCGCGCGCGCCAGCTCGGGGTCCATGCGGTCGCGCCACAAGAGCGCGTACATGCGCAGGTCGCCGACGAGCGACCACAGCGGATAGCGGAACGTCGCCGGCCTGTTCCTCTCGAAGAACAAGTGGCCGACCCACGCCGGCCCGTAGCCGGCGAGCGGGACCGCGAGCGCCCACCACGCGGAGAGCGTCGCGGCGGCCGCGAGCGCGGCGAGCGCCAGCGAGGTCCCGAGGAAGTGGAGCGCCCGGTTCGCCGGGTGCAGGTGCTGCGCCACGTAGAACGGCCAAAACTTCTCGAACGACTTGAGCCGCTCGTCCATCCCTGGCCTCCCTGACTACCACGGCGGGCTCGATCGGCGCGTCTTCGGCGACGGCTGCTGTCTCGGAGGCGCGCATGATGCTCCCGCCGCCGGGGCGTTGCAAGCTTTTTTCGACTATCCTGCGACTTCCCTGTCAGTCGGAGGATTCATGCATCCGCGCCGCGTTTCCGCCCTGTCTTCGCTCTTGCTCTCGCTCGTCCCGGCGCTCGGACTCGCGGCAGCCGCCGCCGCGGCGCCGCCTTTCACGGCGACCGAGCTGATGAAGCTCAAGCGGCTCACCGACCCTCAGCTCTCGCCGGACGGCACGCAGGTCGCCTACGTCCTCACCGAGATCGACCTCGCGGGCGGGGCGCGCAACGCCGAGCTGTGGCTCGCGCCGGTCGCGGGTGGCGAGCCGCGCCGGCTGACGTCGAACCCGGCCTCGGACACGCGGCCGCGCTTCAGCCCCGACGGCCGCACGCTCGGCTTCCTCTCGACGCGCGACGGCTCGTCGCAGGTGTGGCAGCTCGAGCTGGGCGGAGGCGAGGCGAAGAAGCTCAGCTCGCTCGCGACCGGCGTTGAGGCGTTCGAGTGGCTGGGCGGCTCCCGCCTCGCGCTCGTGAGCGAGGTCTTCCCCGCCTGCGGCGCCGACGGCGCGTGCAACGCGAAAGCGCTCGGCGAAGCCGGCAAGCCCTCGACGGCGCGGGCCTACGATGAGCTGCTCTACCGCCACTGGGACACCTGGGACGACGGCCGCCGCAGCCACGTGCTCGCGCTCACGCTCGGAACGGGCGCGCTCGTCGACCTGACGCCGGGCGGCGATGACGCCCCGCCCTTCAACCTCGGCGGCGAGGACTGGGGCGTGGCCCCGGACGGCCAGGAGGTGTGCGTCGCGAAGAAGGACGCGAAGGGCGAGGCCTGGCACACGAACGCCGAGCTCTACGTGGTGCCCGCCACCGGCGGGCCGCTGAAGCTCGTGTCCGACTCGCCCGGCTACGACAGCGGCTGCCGTTACAGCCCGGATGGCCGCTGGCTCGCGTATCGCTCGATGCCGCGCGCGGGCTACGAGGCCGACCGCTACCGGCTCGTGGTCTACGACCGGACGAGCGGCGCCCGGCGCACGCTCACCGAGTCTTTCGACCGCTCGGTCGACGTCGCGGTGTTCTCGGCCGACTCGAAGACGATCTTCTTCACGGCCGAGGACGGAGGCGTGTCGCCGGTGTTCTCGGTGCCCGCGGCGGGCGGAGCCGTGACGACCGTCCTCGCGGGGCCGGGCACGATCGGGGACCTGGGCGTCGCGCGCGACGGACGCACGCTCGTCGCGACGCACGCCACGCTGACCCACCCGGCGGAGGTCGTCCGCTTCGGCGTCGACGGCAAGGGGCTCGCGCGCGTCACGCGCGTGAACGACGAGCTCCTGAAGGGTTTCGCGCTCGGGCCCGGCGAGAGCGTCAGCTACACCGGAGCCGCGGGGAAGAGCGTCCAGGCCTGGGTCGTGAGGCCGCCGGGCTTCGACGCCGCGAAGATCTACCCGCTGCTGGTCATCGTCCACGGCGGGCCGCAGAGCGTCTTCCCCGACGGCTGGTCGTTCCGCTGGAACGCGCAGGTCTTCGCGAGCGCCGGCTACGTGGTGTTCATGCCCAACCCGCGCGGCTCGACCGGCTGGGGCCAGGAGTTCGTCGACGACATCAACCGCGACTGGGGCGGCAAGGTCTACGAGGACGTGACGAAGGGGACGGACTTCGCGCTCACGCTGCCAGGGGTGGACAAGACGCGCGTGGCCGCGGCCGGCGCCAGCTATGGCGGCTTCATGATCAACTGGCTCGCGGGCCACACCGACCGCTACCGCGCGCTCGTGACGCACTCCGGCGTCTTCGACCTCGTCTCGATGTACTTCTCGACCGAAGAGCTGTGGTTCCCGGAGTGGGAGTTCGGCGGGCCGTACTGGTCGCAGCCCGAGAGCTACGCCCGCCACAACCCGCGCGACCACGTCAAGAACTTCAAGACCCCGACGCTCGTGGTGCACGGCGAGCGCGACTACCGCGTGCCGCTCGAGCAGGGGCTCTCGATGTTCACGGCGCTCAAGCGCCAGGGGGTCCCGGCGCGGCTCGTGACGTTCCCGGACGAGGGCCACTGGATCCTCAAGCCGCAGAACTCGGTGCGCTGGTATACCGAGGTCGTCGGCTGGCTCGACCGCTGGACGAAGCCGTGAGGCTCGCGGTCGCGGACGGCGAGCTCGAGTACACGGTCGCGGGCGACGGCCCCGCGCTGCTGCTGCTGCACGCCTTTCCGCTGGGGCAGTTCATGTGGGAGCCGCAGGTCGCGGCGCTCGCGGCCACGCACCGCGTGATCCGCTTCGACGCGCGCGGCTTCGGCGGCAGCAGCCCCGGGACTGGACCGCTGACGATGGAGGGCATCGCCGACGACGGCGCCGCGCTGCTCGACCACCTGCGCGTCGACGCGGCGACCGTGATGGGCTGCTCGATGGGCGGCTACGCGGCGCTCGCGTTCGTGCGGCGCCACCCGCAGCGTCTGCGCGGCCTGGTGCTGCAGGACACGCGCGCCGGAGCCGACGGCGACGAGGCCCGGGCGGGCCGCGCCACGCTCGCGACGAAGGTGCTGGCCGAGGGCGCAACCGCCGCGGTGGCGGCGTTCCTGCCGAAGCTCGTCGGCGAGACGTCGCAGCGCGAGCAGCCGGCGCTCGTCGCCCGACTGCGCGAGCGCATCCTGGCCACCTCGCCCCAGGCGATCGCCGCCGCGCTCCACGGCCTCGCGGCGCGCCCCGACTCGGGCCCGACGCTCGCGGACGTGCAGGTGCCGACGCTCGTGATCGTGGGGGCCGAGGACGTGCTCACGCCTCCCGCGGAATCGGAGGCGATGGCGGCCGCCATCCGCGGCGCCCGGCTCGAGCTCGTGCCGCGCGCCGGTCACCTCGCCAACCTCGAGCAGCCGGACGCGCTGAACGCGGCGCTCGCGAGTTTCCTGGTGAGCTAGCTCACGGAAGGGCGCGTCCACGCAGCCCGGCGGGCGCCTCGATGGTAAGCTTCGCCGGTGAGCGACCCGCAGGATCCGCAGCCGGAAGCGCTGTCGCTCGAGGACGTCACGCGTGCGGCGCAGGAGCTCGCCACGCGGCCCGACGCGGCGCGGGTGGCTGCCGCGTTCCTCGAGCTCGTCCAGCGCTGGGCCGCGCCGTCCGCGGTGCTGAGCGCGGTCCGGGATCCCGCGGCGCCCGCCGGCTACCGGCTGCTGCCGTCCTTGTGCGCCGGGTCGCTCACGCTCGGGATCGAGAAGACGCTGGCGCGGCTCGGCGACGAGAGCCCCGAGAGCCTGGCGAGGCCGACGCTGGTGCGCGGCGAGGAGGTCCCGGGCATCCGCGTCCGCGACAACGTCGTGGTGCCGTGGTGGTGCGAGGGCGACTCGGGGCTGCTGGTGCTGCGCGGCGTCCCGCGGCCGTCCCGCCTGGGCCTGGCCGAAGCGCTCGCGCTCGTCGCGGCCAGCGTATGGCCGCGCCTGCTCGGCTCGCCCGCGGCGCGCGTCGAGGAGCTGCTGAACGACCTCCGGGAAGGCGCCGCCCGTCTCGAAGGCGAGGTGGGCCGCCAGGTGGAGCGGCTGCGCGCCACGGCCGCACCCCCTCCCGCGGCGCCCGACGCCGCGCTCACGGCGCGCGTCTCCGAGCTCGAGGGCGAGCTCGCCGCGGCGGCGCAGGCCAGGGACGGGCTCGCACGCGAGCTGGAGACGGCGCGCCGGGAGCGCGAGACTGCCGGCCTCGACCTGGCCGCGGCACGGCAGCAGACCGACAACGCACGGCGCGAGCTCGAGACGACGCGGGAGGAGTGTCACGTGGCGGAGCGCGATCTCGACGCGACGCGGCGCGAGCTCCAGTCGTTGAAGCGAGCGCCCGCCCAGCCCGCCGCCGACGCGCCGGCCCAGGGGGCTCCAGCCGCTCCGGCCCGCGAGGCAGACGACGCGACGCGGGCGGCGATCGACGTGGCGATCGCGGCGGTCAGGCGGACCGCGTTCGTGCCGCCGCTCTTGCGCGTGTCGATCGAGGAGGTGGCCGCCCTCGGCGGCAAGCATGAACGGCCCGCGCGAAAGATCGGGATCGCGCTGCTCGACCGGGACGTGGTCGCGCTCGAGCCGGTCGCGAGCGAGCTGGAGGCGGTCGGGATCGAGGTGCGCCTCGCGCACCAGCCCGAGGAGCTGGCGCTCTTGCTGCGCTCTCCCGACGCTGCAGCCGTCGACGCGGTCGTCTGCGACGTGATGAGCTTCCGGCCAGACCAGAACGTCGCCGGGCTGCTGCGGGGCTGGGACAAGGACCGCCCCGGCCTCGCCTTCTACCTGAGCTACGACGCGCAGAGCCCGGTCGAGCTCGAGCGGGCGCGGCGGACGCCGATGTCGCTCACGGCGGGCCACATCACGCGCCCGCTCACGTCGGCGCGGCTCGTCGAGACGTCCGACAACCTCGCGAAGCGCCTCGGCCGGACAGGTCCGTAGGCGGAGGTCAATTCCCATGGCGGCTAGCGACGTGCGCATCGGCGTCCTGCGCGGGCGGGAGAACTCGTTTCCCGACGCGTTCATCGCGAAGGTCAACTCGCTCGGCAAGGGCGTGAGCGCGGAGTTCGTCCAGCTCGGCGGCACCAAGCTCAACGAGCCCGTGCCCTACCGGGTGATCCTCGACCGCATGAGCCACGAGGTCCCCTACTACGCCGTCTACCTGAAGACGGCGGCGCTGCAGGGCTGCTACTGCATCAACAACACCTTCTGGCGCAGCGCCGACGACAAGTTCTTCGGCTACGCCGCCGCCGAGAAGCTGGGCATCGCCGAGCCGAAGACGGTGGTGCTGCCGAACCGCGCCTACCTCGACGACGTCACCGCCGAGAGCCTGCGCAACCTGTGGCCGACGGACTTCGGGATGTACGCCGACTTCGTGGGGCTGCCCTGCATCATGAAGCCGGCGTTCGGCGGCGGCTGGAAGAACGTCCACAAGATCCATACGCTCGACGAGCTGCGGCAGCTCTACGACGCCTCGGGCGCGCTCACGATGATGCTGCAGGAGTTCATCACCTGGGACACCTATATCCGCGTCCCGACGATCGGGCGTCGCCACGCGCGCGCGATCCGCTACGACCCGGCGCCCGGCGGCATGGGCGGCTACAACCAGGACTACGACATCCTGCCGCGGGCGCTGCGCGACAAGGCCGAGGAGCTGTCGCTGCGCTACAACCAGGCGCTCGGCTACGACATGAACGCGCTCGAGTTCGCGGTCAAGGACGGCCTTTTCTACGGGATCGACCTCACCAACTACACGCCGGACCTCGACTACCGCAGCCTGAAGGACGCGCACTTCCCCTGGGCCGTCGAGAAGATGGCGGGCTTCGCGATCGAGAAGGCGCTCTCGAAGGAGCGGACGCCCGAGGCGCCGGACTGGAAGAGCCTGCTGCTCTCGTAATGTCGGGGCTCCGTCAGCGGGCGCACTGCGGCTGGCTTCGAAGCCAGGCGACGGCTCGCGCCAGCACGGGGTCGTCCTCGCTCCCGACCTTCGTCCAGTCGATCGGCACGGCATCGTCCGGGGGAATGCGCCCCTCGTAGATCCGTCCCGTGCGGTCGGCCTCCCGCGAGACCATCACGACCAGGACCGCGTCGTCGACGAGCGGGAAGGCCTGGTTCGAGGTCGGCAAACCAGCCGTGGGCTCGCCAAAGCTGCGTGTGGCGGGCCGGCCGCGGAAGGAGATCGTGATCGCTTCGCCCGAGCTCGCCGGTCGATTGAACGGCGTCACGCGTGCGGTGAGGGTGACTGTCCGGGCCGCTTCGCCCGCGCGGCGCAGTGTGACCCCGATTGGCCTCGCCTCGCGCGGGAACAGCACCACCGTCTCGACGTGGGCCGGATCCCTTCCGTCGACCGCCTCGACGACGTCACCTGGAAGCACGCCGGCGATCTCGGCCGCGCCGCCGGGCGAAACCGTGGCCACGACTCGCTCCGGCCAGATCGCCGTCAGGCCGAGCGTCGTCGTCGCTCCGGCGCGGTGAGCGCGCACGGTCTCGGGATCGGCCAGGTGGCTGTGGCCGTCTCCGAGGCGACGGAGCACGTGGCGGATCGCCGGATAGGTGTCCGCCGTGGTTCGAGCGCCGCGGCGCAGCTCGTCGGCCTCTGCGCGGACCGTGGGCCAGTCGACTCGATCCCGGACGGCCGAGGAGCGCTGGATCAGGTAGTACGCCATACGGAAGTAGAGCGGGGGCAGGAAGAAGGCACGCCGGCCGACGAAGGGTAGGACGACGAACGCCGCCACCGCGATCACGGCGCCGAGCGCGAAGCGGCGGAGCGTCACGGGTCGCTCAGCGATTGGACCGCACGATCCCGGCGAGCTCTTCGCAGAAGCGGTCCACCTCCGACTCCAGGTTGTAGTAGTGGACCGAGGCGCGCACCAGCGACTCGAGCCCGCGCGCTTCCATGTCGAGGCGCGTCGAGGACCGCGTCGTGACGCTCACGTTCACGCAGCGCTCGCCGAGCGCCGCCTTGAGCTCCACGGGCGAGCGGCCCGCCACGTCGAACGTGACGATCGCGCACGGGCTCGGGCCCAGGTCGAGCACGCTGACGCCCGGCACGCGGCCGAGTCCGTCGCGCAGCCGCGCCGCGAGCGCCGTCACGCGCTCCTGGATCGCCTGGAGGCCGATCGACCTCGCGTAGTCGGCCGCGACACCCAGGCCGATCTTCGCGGCGATGTTGCTCTCCCAGTTCTCGAAGCGGCGCGCGTCGGCGCGCCACTCGATGCGGTCGTTCTCGGCCCAGAGCGCGGCGTGCAGGTCCGCGAACGGCGGCTCGAGCTCCGAGACCAGCCCGCGCCGCACGTAGAGGAAGCCCACGCCGCGCGGGCCGCGCAGGAACTTGCGCGCGGTCGCCGAGAGCACGTCGCAGCCTAGCTCCGCGACGTCGAGCGGCATCTGGCCCGCGGACTGGCAGGCGTCGAGCAGGAGCGGCACGCCGGACTCGCGGCAGGCGCGCCCCACCTCGCGCGCGGGGTTCACGAGGCCGCCGTTCGTGGGGACGTGGGTCAGCACCACGAGCCGGGCGCGCTCGCGAGCGAGGCTCTCGCGCAGGGCGGAGACCGAGACCCTTCCGTCGGTCTCGCTCGGGACCACCTCGATCACGGCCCCGCTGCGACGCGTGGCCTGGAGCAGCGCCAGGTAGTTGCTGGCGTACTCGGCGCGCGAGCACAGGATGCGGTCGCCCGCGCGCAGCGCGAACGCGTAGAACGCCATGTCGAAGGCACGCGTCGCGTTCTCGACCACCGCGATCTCGTCGCGACTCGCCCCGAGGAGTGCCGCGACCGCCGTGTAGGCGTTGTCGACGCGCTCAGAGGCGCGATCCGCAGCCTCGTAGCCGCCGATCTCGGCCTCGAGCCGCAGGTGCGCGAGCTGCGCCTCGACGACGGGCCCCGGCGGCAGCGACGAGCCGGCGTTGTTGAAGTGGAGCACGCGCTCGCAGCCCGGCGTATCCCGGCGCAGCGCCGCGACGTCGAGGGGCGCCATCACCAGCCCGCCGGCGTACCGAACTCGTCGCGCGGGAAGAGGTCGCGGTTGAAGCCGACGCGGGCCGTGGGGTTGCGGGCGCCGGGCTCGGCCGTGGCGAGCTTCG
>DATBSL010000321.1:0-7568 GCA_036559805.1 Vicinamibacteria bacterium | reverse complement strand
GTCACCGGGCTTCCGTCGCGATCGAGGCGGCTCTCGTTGGCGTGCAGGTAGATCCAGGACCAGTGGCCGTTGTAGTGGTAGTCGTTGCCGCCGAAGAAGCCCGTGATGTCCACGACGTGGTCGTAGTAGGACAGGTGGACGTCCTTGGCGCCTGCGGCCTTCAGACGGTCGTAGACGGGCAGCACCGTCTTGTCGGGCGCAGTCGTCTGATCGTCGGCCGAGTGTACGAACCAGATCGGGAGCTGGGCGATCGTCTTGATCTGCGCGTCGGACAGGTACTGGGATTGATAGGCCAGCGCGCTGATGAAGCCCGCGGCGAAGTAGTCGGGGTGGAGCAGCATCAGCTTCAGGGCCATGTATCCGCCGTTCGAGCAGCCGCCCACGTAGATCCGGCCCGTGTCGATGCCGGGACGAGTCCGAACGTAGTCCCGGATGAGAGCCATCAGGGCGGCGTTGTAGACGTCGTCCTCCTGCCCGTGGGTCATCTCGCCCCTGGCGTTGTGCATCCACGCCCCTGGAGTCTGGGGCACGAGCACGTAGGCGCCGCCGAAGAGGGCCTGGATCTCGGTGGAGACGTAGTTCGTCGCCTTGTTGCCAAGCAGAGGGATGGTGGGATCGGCTCCGCCCTCGCCGCCGCCATGGAGCCAGATCAGGAGCGGGGACTTCTCGGGCTTCGTCTCGGGCGTGAACGACGCGTAGGACAGCGCCTTGCCGTCGGCGTGCACGAACTTGCCGGAGAGATCGAACTTGTCGACGAGCGGGCGGATGCGCCCGGGGGCCTCGGTGTCCCACACGCGGCCGCTGGCCTTGTCGGTGACTGTCAGGTCGTAGTCGACCCACTGCGTGCCGCGGCATTTCTCGGCGCGCAGGTATTGCAACGGGGAGCTCAGGGGCCACCCGGGCGCCACGGCCAGCACGAGCGTGACGTGAGTCCCTTTCTCCAGCTTCCGCCCCGCGGCGTCCGAGACGTAGGCATGAAGAACGACCCGCTCGCCTTTGGCCTGCTCGGGAGCCAGAGGGGCGCAATCGGTGTGACGCTTCACGGCAACGCCGAAAGCGCCGGCGCTCGCCGAGGACACGGGCTCGGTCAGCGAGAGGACGACCTTGCTGACTCCCGCTCCCCAGTCGTAGCCCTCGATCACGAGCGTGTACTCGCCGCCCCTCCCGGCCGTCTGCCCAACGGCTGGCGCGGCGGCCGTGAGTCCCGCCTGCGAGAGAAGCAGGACGAGCAACGACAGGATGGTCTTCCTCATGAACGACACTCCTTTTTCCTGGCCGCGGGGAGCCCGAGGCCCTAGCGGACGCCCATCTCCTCGACGAGGTGCGAGGCGCCGTCGGCTTCGGTCATGTTCCAGAGCAGGTAGCGGACGTCGGCGTGGATCGAGCGCGTGCGGACCGGGTCGTAGACGTAGTCCGAGGCCACGGTGTCGAATGTGCCGTCGAAGACGAGGCCGACGAACTCGCCCCGGCCGTTGAGCGTCGGCGAGCCCGAGTTGCCGCCGGTGATGTCCACCGTGGACAGGAAGTCGACGGGCACGTCGCCGAGCTCGGGGACGAGGTAGCGGCTGGCCTTGCCCGCGCGCAGCGCCCGGATCGCGGCGAGCTGCGCGTCGGGCGCGTCGAACTCGCCCTCGCCGGTGTGCTTGCGCTCGATGCCGGCGAGGGTGGTGAACGCGCGGTAGTCGATGCCGTCCTGGGCGTTGGGGCGCGCCTTCACCTGGCCGTAGGTCACGCGCAGCGTCGAGTTCGCGTCGGGCGCCACGAGCCCGCCCGCCTCGGCGAGCAGAGCCTTCGCGTAACGCGGCCGCACGCGCGTCGAGCGACCGTAGCGCCGGTTCTCCGCCTTCTGGGTCGCCTGGTAGAGCGGGTCGAGTGCCAGGGCCAGGTCCACGAAGCTGTCGCGCAGCGCCGCGATGTCGGCCTTGCTCTTCTCGAAGAGCGCCAGCCGCACGTCCGGGTCGGTCAGCTTCGTGCCCGCGACCAGCCGATCGAGGTACGCGTCGATCGCGGCGTCGCTGTCGGCCTTGGCCATGCCCGGCGTCAGCCCGGCGGCCTTGTCGAGCCCGCTGATGCGCTCCTCCGCGGGGAGCGCGGCGGCGTGCCGCATCCAGTAGCCGAGGAGGGCGCGATCGAGCCGCGGGTCGAGCGTGCGCTGGGCGCGCTCCTGCTGCTCGCGGATGCGCGAGAAGTCGCGCTGCTGCAGGCCGGACTCGCGCTGCGCGTCCGGCTTCGGCCGCTCGGCCGCGAGGCGGAGAGCGGTGTGCGCCGCGTGCAGCAGCGCCGAGGCTCCGGCCGCGAGCGGCGAGCCGCCGAGGAGCTGCGTCAGCAGCGCGTCGCGCTCGCGCGTCTTCAGCCTGTCCGTGTGCAGCTCGGCGAGCGCCGGGAACACGTCGCCATACTCTTTCTGCCGCGCGGCGTCGGCGGCGATCCACGCGACGAGCTGCTTCTCGCGCTCCTGCTTCAGTGTCAGGAGGCCGCTGCCCACCAGGCCCTCGAGCATGCCCTTGCGGTTGGTGAGCGTGTTGTTGAGGCCCTGGACGCGGGCCGAGGCCTTGATCTCGAGGGTCGGGTCCTGCTTCCCGAGCGCGGTGAGCAGGTCGATCTGCTCCTGGAACGTGCGGATCGTGCGCGGAAACGTCCACTCCACCGCTTCCTCGACCTCGGCGTACGTCGCGAGCCGCCTCGTGACCCCGGGATAGCCGGTCACGAACACGAGGTCGCCCTCCTTCACGCCCGCGGGCTCGACCTTCAACCACTGCTTGGGCTTGTACGGGACGTTCGCCTCCGCGTACGCCGCCGGCGTGCCGTCGGGGCCGACGTAGGCCCGGTAGAACGACCAGTCGCCCGTGTGGCGCGGCCAGCGCCAGTTGTCGGCCTCGCCGCCGAAGTTGCCGATGCCTTCCGCCGGCGCGTAGACGAGCCGCACGTCGGGGATCTCGAGCTGCGCGATCTCGTAGTACGAGAGCCCCTCGAAGAAGGACGCGACCTTGCAGCGCAGGCCGCCCGTCTCGCACGCGCTCGTACGCTGCTTGAGCCGGCGCTCGATGAGGTCGTGGAGCGCGAGGTCGTCGAGCTTCGGGTCGAGCTTGCCCGCGATCTCGTCGGTGACGTCCTTCACGGATACGGTGACCCAGATCTTCGAGCCCGGGCCGTTCGACAGCTCCTCGGCGCGCGTCTTCGCGAGGTAGCCGTCGACGAGCAGGTTGCGCTGCGGCGTCGAGTTGTACTGCAGCGCCCCGGTGACGCAGTGGTGGTTGGTCGCGATCAGGCCGTCGGGCGAGACGAACGAGCCCGTGCAGTTGCCGAGCGACACGACGGCGCCCATCGGCTGGCCGGTGAGGTCCGCGAAGGCCTGCGGGTCGCCTTCGAAGCCGAGCGCGCGCAGCCGCTCGGCGAGCGCGGGGATCTGCTGCGGCATCCACTTGCCTTCGTCGGCCGGCAACGGCGCGGCCTTGGCGGCGAGCAGCGCGCCGAGTACCACGGTGATCTGGGTTTTCATGGCTCTCCTGGTCGTGCGCCCGAACGGGCGCACAAGCATAGCAGCGCGCGTCCCGGCCGCGCGAAGCGCGACCTTGACGGTCTCCCGGCGAAGGGGGTAGCGTGCGCGCAAGCGACCCCCCGACAAGAGGTTCCCGCGATGAAAAACGCTGTCTCCCGCCGCGCCTCGCTGCGCCTGCTCGGGGCGAGTGCGCCCGCGCTCTGGCTCACCCGCGAAGGCGTGGCGCGCGCGCAGGCCGCTCGCCTGCCACAGGCGCCGGCCGTGCCCGACGAGCGCTTCTGGAGGGCGCTGCGCGAGCAGTTCGTGATGCCGCCCGACCTCGCGGTGATGAACGCCGCCAACCTCTGCCCGTCCTCGCTGCCCGTGCTGGACTCCCTCGAGGCGGCGACGCGCGCGCTCGACCGCGACCCGTCGCCCGCCTGCCGCCAGGAGATGCACGACGCGAAGGAGGTCACACGCGGGATCCTCGCCGAGTTCCTGCGCGTGACGCCCGAGGAGATCGTCATCACGCGCAACACCAGCGAGTCGAACAACCTGGTTTCGAGCGGGCTCAACCTCAAGGCCGGCGACGAAGTGCTCGTCGTCTCGGACAACCACCCGAGCAACGACGTCGCCTGGAAGGAGAAGGCGAAGCGCTTCGGCTACACGGTGACGGCGCTGCCAGTGGTGAGCCCCCACCCGGGCGCGGAGCACTACCTGGACGCGTTCCGCAAGGCGCTCACGCCGCGCACCAGGGTGCTCGCCTTCAGCCACGTCACGAACACCGTGGGCGACGTCTTCCCCGCCCGCGAGCTGTGCCGGCTCGCGCGCGAGCACGGCGTGCTCACGCTCGTCGACGGCGCGCAGTCCTTCGGCCTGCTCGACCTCGACCTGCGCGAGATGGATCCCGACTTCTTCAGCGGCAGCGCCCACAAGTGGCCCTGCGGCCCGAAGGAGGCGGGTGTGCTCTTCATCAACCGCAAGGCGGAGAGCCGCATCTGGCCCTGCATCTACAGCGCCTACCCGGGAGCCGCCGGAGCCTCGAAGACGTTCGAGGCGTTCGGCCAGCGCGACGAGCCGGCGATCCGCGCGTTCGGGGAGGCGCTCCAGCTCCAGATGCGCGTGGGTCGGCCGGCGATCGAGGCGCGCGCCCGCGAGCTCGGCCAGCGCCTGATCGCGGAGCTCGCCCGGATCGACGGTGTGACGGTGTGGACCCACCGCGACCCGTCGCGCTCGCACGCCGTCGTCTCGTTCCGCCCGGGCGGCCTCGACCCGGGCAGGCTGCTCGCGGCGCTCTACGAGAAGGACCGGATCGTGGCGGCGGCACGCACGGGCGCGGACCGCGGGGGGCTGCGCCTGTCCCCCCACTTCTACAACTCGCACGCGGAGATCGAGCGGGCCGTGGCCGCGGTCAAGCGCCACCTGGCGACGGGCGTCTAGGCGTCACGCATGGGAGCGACCGCCAATCCCCGTCTCGACCGCCTGGCACCGGCCCTGCGCATCCTCGGCGTGGTGCTGCTGGGCAGCGGGCTCGTCCACCTCTACGTCGACCTCGTGATCTTCAGGGCGCGGCCGTTCGCGGCGCGCGCGGCGCTCTGCCTCGGCGACCCGCGCGTCGCGTCGTTCGCGGCCAACCGGATCGCCGACGAGGCGATCGCGCAGCGCCGCGACCTGGTGGGCTATCGCCCGCTGCTCGTGGCGACGGCGCGCGCGGTCGTCAGCTCCGAGCCGTTCCGCGCCGGCTTCCAGCGCGCCGCCGAGAGCGCGCACACGCTCGCCTTCTCGCAAGGCGTCGAGCGCATGGCGCTGTCCGTGCCGGACATCGGCGTGCTGGTGCGCAGCGCGCTCGCCCACGACCCCGACCTGGTCGCGCGCATCCCGGAGCGCCTGCGCGCCTCCGTGGCGGTCGGGCCCAAGGGGACCGTGGCGAAAGGGCTGCTGAAACTGGTGCAGCTCGGCCACCGCTTCCGCAGGAACGCGCTCCTGGCGATCGGCTCGGGAGCGCTGCTGCTGTTCCTGGGTATCGCCTTGCCGCACCGCCGGCAGCAGGCGCTGCTGAGCGGCGGCGCGACACTCGCGGCCGCGGCGCTGGTGCTGTTCTTCATTCCGCCGCTCGGTCGGGCGGGGCTGGCGCTCGCGGTCACGAACCCGGAGCTGCGGCCCGTCGTCGCGGGAATCTGGGACGGCTTCGCCAGCGGACTGCGCACGTGGGCGCTCGTGCTCGCGGGCATCGGCATCGTGCTGGCCTCTGCCGCCTCGTCGCACGCGAGCCGCTTCGAGGTGGAGCGGGTGGCGCTCGGCGCCTGGCGGCGCCTGCAGCAGCCGGCCAGCAGCACGCGCGGCGAGATCCTGCGCGCGCTCGCGCTCACCGCGGCGGGGCTGCTGGCCGTGCTCGAGCCGGCGGCGACGCTGCGCGCGCTCGCGGTCGTGGCCGGGGCGCTCCTGGCGTTCGAGGGACTGCGCGAGCTCTTCATGATCGTGCCGCCGCGCGTGCAACACGCGGCGCTCGAGGCCGAGACGGCCCTCGCCGGTGCCCGGGAAAGCCACGGCCCGGTGCTGCGCACCCTGCTGCACCACGTGTTCGTCGGCCTGCTGGCGGTGGCGCTCATCGGCGGCGCGATCTGGTTCCTGCGCAGCCCGGCCTCGCTGCCCGCGGCCCCGGCGCTCACCGACACCTGCAACGGCGACAAGGCCCTCTGCGGCCGCCGCCTCGACGAGGTGGTGTTCGCCGGCGCCCACAACTCGATGTCCTCGGCCGAGCTTCCGGGCTGGATGTTCCCGAACCAGGAGCTCGCCTCGGTCTCGCTGCTGAGCCACGGCATCCGGGCGCTGCTCTTCGACGTGCACTACGGCGTGCCGATCGCCGGCAAGGTACGCACCGAGATCGCCGACGAGGCGGCCTCGCGCGCCAAGTTCGAGGATGCGGTCGGCAAGGAAGCGATCGACGCGGCGATGCGGATCCGCGCGCGGCTGCAGGGCGAGCCCACCGGCCCGCGCGCCGCGTACCTGTGCCACGGCTTCTGCGAGCTCGGCTCGACGCCGCTCGTCGAGATGCTCGAGGGCGTGCGGCAGTTCCTGGTGGAGCACCCCGGCGAGGTGCTGGTGTTCGTGATCGAGGACTACGTCACGCCGGCCGACGTCCAGGCGGCATTCCGCGAGAGCGGCCTCGAGCGTTACGTGTACCGGGGACCGGCCGGCCCGCCCTGGCCCACGCTCCGCGAGCTCGTCGACCGGGACGAGCGCGTGGTGGTGCTCGGCGAGAACGACACGACGGGGGTGCCCTGGTACCACCCGGTGTTTTCCGTGTTCCAGGAGACGCCCTACAAGTTCCTCGCCCCGGGCGAGTTCTCGTGCAAGGTGAACCGCGGCGGCACGTCCGGCTCGCTGTTCCAGCTCAACCACTGGATCGAGACGCTTCCCGCGCCGAAGCCGTCGAACGCCGCGATCGTGAACGCGCACGCGGCCCTGCTGGAACGCGCGCGCGCGTGCCAGCAGGAGCGCGGCAAGCTGCCGAACATCATCGCGGTGGACTTCGCGCAGACCGGGGACGTGGTGGGAGTGGCGGCGGAGCTCAACGGGCTGGCGACGGCCTCGGCCATGGGGACGCCCGAGGTCACGGCGTTGCCGACGCCGGCGGCTTCTCCGGGCGAGCGATAGGCCTCGGACGAACGGCCTTTCCGCCTCCGGCGGCGACCCGCAGCGATGAGACTGCTAGGCTTCGGCCCGCGCTGGCCGTGGCGATGCGTCATGCACTCGAGGGAGCCCGGGACGTTTCCTCGCGCGAGATCTGGCGCCCCTTGATCGCAGCCTTCCCGTAGTCGAGCTCGGCGAGGTAGCGGTTGTGGGCTGGGCACAGCAGGCTGATGTTCTCGGGGCTGTGATCTCCTCCCATGCCGTAGGGGCGTCGGTGATGGAACTCGAGCCTCTTCCGCTCGGAGCAGCGTCGGCCCTGCTCGTCGACGAAGCGGCAACGCTCGGCGTCGCGAGCACGCACGGCGCGTCGTACGGCTGCCGGGATGTGGCGCGAGGGCTTCGAGCTGGGGCTGTCCGAGACCGCCATGCGAGGAGTGGCCTTGCGGGGAGCGGCTGT
>DATBSL010000320.1:0-3624 GCA_036559805.1 Vicinamibacteria bacterium | reverse complement strand
AGAAACTGGGGGCCGTCCACCACGCCGAGCGCTTCTGGCTGGTGCTGCCGTCCCACGACGGCCTGCCCGAGATCCACCACCCGCTCGAAGCTCCCGGACGCTGATGCGGCGCGCGCTCGTCGCCTGTGGCGCCGCGCTGCTCGCGGCGCCTGGCGCCGGCGCCGAATCCGCCGACCTCGCTCAGGTCGAGCGCGCGCGCGTGCTGAAGGCGGCGGAGGCCTACCTGGGCGAGGCGCCCGTCACGATAACGGCATCGTCGTCGCCGCGCAGCGCGGGCGGCCGCCACGACTACTTCTCCGAGGCCGATTACTGGTGGCCCGACCCCCAGAGCCCCGGCGGCCCCTACGTCCAGCGCGACGGGCAGAGCAACCCCGACAACTTCGACGACCACAGGCGCGCGATGCGCCGCCTGAGCCTGCAGGTGCCGGCGCTGGCGGCGGCCTACCGGCTCACGGGCGACGCCCGCTACGCGGTCCACGCCGGCAGCCACCTGCGCGCCTGGTTCGTGGACGAGGCGACGCGCATGAGCCCGCACCTGCGCTACGCGCAGGCGATCCACGGGCGCGTCAGCGGCCGCGGGGTGGGGATCATCGACACGCTGCACCTGGTCGAGGTCGCGCGCGCGATCGAGTCGCTGGCCGACGCGCCGGGGCTGTCGCCCGCCGAGCGCGCGGCCGTGCGCGGGTGGTTCGGGCAGTACGTGGAGTGGATGACGACGCACGAGTACGGGATCGCGGAGCGCGACATGCGCAACAACCACGCCTCGTGCTGGGTGCTGCAGGTTGCCGCCTTCGCCCGTCTCGCGGGCCGGGACGACCTCGTGCGCTTCTGCCGCGAGCGCTTCAAGGGCGTGCTGCTGCCGGACCAGATGGCGCCCGACGGGAGCTTCCCGCAGGAGACGCGTCGCACGAAGCCCTACGCCTACTCGCTCTTCAACCTGGAAGCTCTCTCCGGCATCGCGCAGCTGCTGTCGTCGCCGGCCGACGACCTCTGGGGCTTCACGCTTCCCGACGGCCGCGGGCTGCGGCGCGGCCTGGCGTTCGTCGAGCCATTCGTGCGCGATCGGAAGGGCTGGCCCTGGCCGAAGGACGTGATGTACGACTCCGCGTGGCCGATGCGCCAGACGAGCCTCCTGTTCGGAGGCCTCGCCCTCGGGGAGCCCGGCTACCTCGAGCTGTGGTCGGCGCTTCCCGCGGACTCCGACGTCGAGGAGGTGGTCCGGAACTTCTTCATCCGTCAGCCGCTGCTCTGGGTGTCGCCGTCCGCCGCCGTGCCCTCGAGCGCGCGCCAGCGCTCGGGGTCCTGAAGCCAGAGCGTGTTGAGGTAGGTCCGCACCTGGTCGGCGGGAAAGCCACCGAGGGCGCCCACCGCCGCGCGGGCGCGTGCGTCGTCCACGGGCGGCGCTGAATCCGCTTCCTCCGTGAGGATGCCGTCCTCGTGAGGCAGCGCGAGCGCGTCGAGGAACGCCCCGAGCAGCGGCCGCCGATCGGCGAGGTGCAACCCCACGAGCAACCCCTGCGCGAGCGACTCGCCCGGGTCGAGCACCGTCGCCAGGATGCGCGCCTGCGCCTCCGGCTCGAGCGACCGGGCCGCCTGCGGCCGCAGGTGGCGCGCCTTGACGAGCGCGCCGAGCGCCGCGCCCGCGAGCTCGGGCGGAGGCTCCGCGAAGAAGACGGCGGCCGCCCGCAGCCGTTCTTCGGGCCTGAGGTTCTTCCAGAGACGAGTCGCGCTGGTTTCGAACGCCATCGACCCATCTGAGCACAACGCGCGCGTCGACACCAGACGGCCGGCAGGCTGCTACCATTCGCCGCCAGGAGCGATGGGGGCGGGTATGGAGTGCCTCAGCGAAGACCAGATCGTGTCCCTGCGCGAGAGCGCGCCCGGGCAGGCTCCCGCCGAGCTCGCGCAGCACCTGGCCGGTTGCGAGCGCTGCCAGTCGCGTGCGCTCTTCGGCGCCGCGCGCAAGTCGGGCTTGACGCGGGAGCCGGCGGCGCTGCCGTCGCTCGGGCGCGCACTGATGCTGCTCGCGGTGGTCGTGCTCGCGATGGCCGCGTTCTTCTGGACGCTCGGCCGCCTCGCGGGACGCTGAGCCCGGCGTCGCGGGGCTAGGCTGGCGCGTCCACCGGGACGAGCGCCCCGGTCGTGGCGCCCGACTCGCTCGACAGCAGGAACGCCACGACCTCGGCGATCCGCTCGGGCGGCGTCCAGCCCGAGCGGTCGGCACTCTTCATCGCGTCGCGGTTGGCGGGTGTGTCGATGGTGCCCGGCAGCACCGCGTTGACACGCACGCCGCGGGCGCCGTTCTCCTGCGCGAGCGCGCGCACGAGCGCGTGCAGCGCGACCTTGGAGACGGCGTAGGCCGCCATGCCCGCGCCACCCTGCTCGGCGGCGCGCGAGCCGACCGCCACGACGCTGCCGCCCTGCGCACGGAGGAGCGGCAGCGCGGCGCGGCACACGTTCGCCGCCGAGTCGAGGTTGCCGCGCAGCATGCGCGACCACTCCTCGGCGGGCGCTTCGTCGAACGGCTTGCCGCCCGCCCAGCCGCCGGCCACGAGCGCCACCGCGTCGAGGAGTCCCAGGCTCTCCCGCGCGCGGGCCACGAGCTCCGCGGCGCGGGAGGCGTCGGCGAGGTCGGCCTCGAAGCCGTAAAGCGGCGCCGTGGCGCCGGCCTCGGCCTGCAGCGAGCGCCACTCGTCGACGCGACGATAGGAGACGGCGACCTTCGTACCGGCCGCGAGCAGGCGCTTCACCACGGCGCGTCCGAGCGAACCGGTGCCACCGGTGACGAGCGCGGCACGCGGTGCGCTCACTCGCGGTCGCTCGCGAGCTCGTCCCAGGATCGGCCGGGCTCGGGCGTCTCGCTCTGGGGAAGCCCCTTCGGTCCCCAGCCGGGCTCCATCGGCGACGAGCCGACGAAGCCAGCCTGCTGGATCCGCAGGTTGCCGAAGCCCGCCTGCTCCAGGAGCGCCGCGGCCTGCGTCGCGCGGCCGTTGGTCTTGCAGCCCACCACGAGCCCGGCGTCCTTGGGGAAGCGCTTCTGCGCCACTTCGAGGAAGCGGGCGTTCGGCTGGCTGCCCGCCGGGCCCATGTGGATCAGCGGGACGTTGTACGCCCCCGCGGGGTGCCCGTGGACGAATTCGGGCACGGAGCGCACGTCGAGGTACACGTAGCCCTCGCCGTGCATCAGATCGAGAGCCTCCTCGGGAGAGACGCGCTTGACGGTCATGGGAGGACCTCCTGCCGGTTTATAGCACGAGGTCGGCGAGCACCCGGGCGACTCCTTCGGCGAACGCGTCGCCCGGCGGCAGCAGGCTCAGAACGAGGTAGGCCTCACCGGGGAAGTCGAAGAAGTAGCCGGGGTGCACGAGCACGCCGTGCCGCTCGAGCAGGCGCAGCGCGCGCTCCTCCTCGCTGCACGTCGCCGGCACGCGCAGGATCGCGGACCAGCCGCCCTCGGGCTCGACGAGCGTCGCCGGGCTGCCCTGCGCGAGCGCGCGGCGCAGCCGGCCGAGGTTGGAGGCGACGCGCTCGCGGATCGGGGCCGCCAGCTGGCTCTTGCGCTCGAGCAGGCCTGCGGCAGCCACCTGCACGGGCGTCGAGACCGGCAGGTAGGTGTCGGCCACG
>DATBSL010000319.1:0-6005 GCA_036559805.1 Vicinamibacteria bacterium | reverse complement strand
AGGTCGTCCGCCAGCTCGCGGCCGCTCTGGTAGCGCGTCTCGGGCGCCTTGGACAGCGCCTTGGCGATGATGCGCAGCATCTCGTCCGACACCGTCGGGTCGAGCTCGCGCAGTGACGGCGGCTCCTCCGTGATGATCTTGAAGAGCAGCGCTGTGATCGACTCGCCGCGGAACGCGCGCTGGCCCGAGACCATCTCGTAGAGGATGCAGCCCACCGAGAACAGGTCGCTGCGGCCGTCGATCGCGCCGCCGCGCGCCTGCTCGGGGCTCATGTAGGACGGCGTTCCGAGCAGGCTGCCGGTGACGGTCAGGTGCTCGGCGGCGCCCAGGTCCTTGGCGATGCCGAAGTCGGTGACCTTCACGTGGTCGCCGGGCTCGATCATGATGTTCGCGGGCTTGATGTCGCGGTGGACGATGCCGAGCTTGTGCGCGGCGGCGCACGCGTCGGCCACCTGGGCTCCGATCGCCGCAGCGCGCTCTATCGCCATCTTGCCCGAACCCTTGATCACCCGGTCGAGCCCGACGCCGTCCACGAACTCCATCGAGATGTAGCTCATGCCCTCCCAGGTGCCGATGTCGTAGAGCATCACGACGTTGGGGTGGCGGAAGCGCGCCGCGACCTGCGCCTCCTGCTTGAAGCGCTTGAGCAGGTCCTCGAGCGAGGCCGTCGAGGCGGCCAGCCCCTCGAGCCGGATCGTCTTGATCGCGACCACGCGGCCGAGATCGCGGTCCTTCGCCTTGAACACGGTGCCGAAGGCGCCGGCGCCGAGCTTCTTCTCGACCTCGTAGCGGCCGGCGATCTCGGTCGGGTCGGGTGCGGCGGCGGAGTTCGCGCTCACGGTGCGGGCTCTCCTATCCGGGCGGCCAGCCGAGCCGCCGCCCGCCCAAGAGGTGCAGGTGGATGTGGTGGACGCTCTCGCCCGCGTCGTCGCCGAAGTTGTAGACCAGCCGGAAGCCGCGCTCGGCGAGCCCCAGGTCCTTCGCCAGGTCGCGTGCCTTTCGCACCATCGCTCCCACGAGCTCGTCGTCCCCCGGCGCGAGCTCGCTGAGGCTTTCGATGTGACGGCGCGGGATCAGCAGCAGGTGCGTGGGCGCCCCGGGGTTGACGTCGTGGAACGCGAGCATGCGGTCGTCCGAAAACACGGTCTTCGACGGGATCTTCGAGGCGGCGATACCGCAGAAGATGCAGGCCATCGGCAGCCCAGTGTACCCGCTCCGGGGGGTTAAAAGGGGGGGCGGGATGCCCCCCTTTGCTCAGCCCAGGCCGTCTTTGTCCGTTTCCGTTTTCCGTTGTCCGTTGTTCGTTTCGTCCCGCCCCTCAGAGCGGCAGCGGCAGCTGCGGAGTAGTCAGCCCGCGCAACAACTTGCGGGTGGACGAAGCCACGGCGAGGCGCCCCACGTCTTCGGGCCGCGCCCAGAGGAAGCGCTCGGGGTCCTCGGGCATGGGAGGCCGCAGCCGCGTCCTATAGCCCTCGAGCGTGATGCGGCGGTGTGTCACGGCGTGGCGCGCACGGACCGCGAGCGGCCCGGGGACCACGCGCAGGCCGTGGCGCTCTTCGAGCTCCCGCGCGAGGTCGGGCCGGCCGCGCGAGTCGAGCGAGGTCTGGGGCACTTCCCACATCCGGTCGAGCAGCCGGCCGCGCGGGCGGCGCACCAGCAGGACGCGCCCGTCCCGCTCGACTAGCGCCGCGGCCACGGTCACCGCTACGGACTCGCGCCGCGCGCGCCCCTCCGGGAGCTCGTTCACGATCCCGAGTGCTTTGGCGCGGCAGCGCTGACGCAGCGGGCAGGCGGGGCAGGCGGGCTTTCTCGGGAGGCAGACGGTCGCCCCCAGCTCCATGAGCGCCTGGTTCCAGTCGCCCGGGCGCTCTAGATCCAGTAGCTCCTCGGCGCGGTTGTAGTACGGGCCGTCCTTCTTGAACTGCGGGCCGCGCAGCGCGAGCAGGCGCGCCAGCACGCGCCGCACGTTGCCGTCCACGACGGGCAGCGGCATCCCGTGCGCGATCGAGAGCACGGCGCTCGCGGTGTAGAGCCCGACGCCGGGGACGGCCAGCGCGGCTTCGAGCGTGCGCGGAAACGTCCCTGCGTGCCGCTCGGCCACGTGCTGGGCGCCGCGGTGCAGGTTGCGCGCGCGGTGGTAGTAGCCCAGGCCCGACCAGGCCGCGAGCACCTCCTCCTCCGGCTCCTCGGCGAGCGCCAAGAGCGTAGGGAAGCGCTCGAGAAAGGCGGCGTAGTAGGGCAGCACCGTCTTCACGGTGGTCTGCTGCAGCATCACCTCGGAGACCCAGATCCGGTAGGGGTCGCGGGTGCGCCGCCAGGGCAGGTCGCGGCGATGGCGGTCGTACCAGGCGAGGAGCGTCGCGCGCAGCCGCTGCGCCATTTCCGCGAGTCTAACCGAGGCCCGCGGGTGTCCGAAGCGGTTTGCGTCCGCGAGCCATGCGCGGGCGGCCGGCGAGGTCGCTCGCCACGCGTGCTTCGCAGAAGCCCGCCTCCGCGAGCAGCCCGCTGACTGCTTCGGCGAGCGCCGGCGGGATCTCGACCACGAGGAAGCCGCCGGGCCGCAGCCACTCGTAGGCCGCGGGGACGAGCCGGCGATAGATCGAGTCGGCTTCCCCGGGCGGGAAGAGCGCGAGCTCGGGCTCGTGGTCGCGAACCTCGGGTGCGAGCGTCTCGCGCTCGCGGCGGTCGACGTACGGGGGGTTGCTCACGACCAGGTCGACGTGCCCGTGCAGCGTCGCCACGGGCTTGAGCAGGTCGCCGTGGTGGAGCGCAATCCGCTCCGCGAGCCCGAGCCGCTCGGCGTTTCCGCGGGCGATCGCGAGCGCCGTCGCCGAGACGTCCGTGGCGTGGACGACGGCTCCCGGGATCTCGGCGGCGAGCGAGAGCGCGATGCAGCCGCTGCCGGTCCCCACGTCCACGATCACGGGCGCCACCGTGCCGTGCAGCAGCACGAGCGATTCCTCGACCAGGAGCTCGGTCTCGGGCCGCGGCACCAGCACGTCGGGCGTCACGACGAACTCGTGCTTCCAGAACGCCTGCGAGCCGACGAGGTGCTGCAGCGGCACGCGGCGCGCGCGCTCGCGCACGAGGTCGAGGAAGCGCCGCTCCGCGTCCCTCGCGACGCTCGCGGCGGGCGAGGCGACGACGGCCGCCCGGTCCCAGCCGAGCACGTGCCGCAGCAGCCGCTCGGCGTTCCAATCCGACGACTCGACACCCGCGGCGCGCAGCGCGCGCGTGGCCTCCGCGAGGAGCTCCGCGACGGTCAGGCCTTGAGCTTCTCGGCCTGGTGGTTGGCGATCAGGCCGGCCACGATCTCGCCGAGGTCGCCGTCGAGCACTTCCTGGAGGCGGTGGAGCGTGAGGCCGATGCGGTGGTCGCTCACGCGCGACTGCTGGAAGTTGTAGGTGCGGATCTTCTCGGAGCGGTCGCCGCTGCCCACCTGGCCCTTGCGGTCGCTCGCGATCCTCTTCTGCTGCTCCTCGAGCGCCACCTCGTAGAGCCGCGAGCGCAGTACCTTCATCGCTTTCTCGCGGTTCTTGATCTGGCTCTTCTCGTCCTGGCACGAGACGACGGTGTTCGTGGGCAGGTGGGTGATGCGCACGGCCGAGTAGGTGGTGTTCACGCTCTGGCCGCCCGGGCCCGACGAGCAGAAGGTGTCGACGCGCAGGTCCTTCGGCTCGATCTTGACGTCCACCTCCTCGGCCTCCGGCAGCACGGCGACCGTGATCGCCGAGGTGTGGATGCGGCCCGAGCCCTCGGTGACCGGCACGCGCTGGACGCGGTGGACGCCGCTCTCGTAGCGCAGCTTCGAGAACACGCGATCGCCCTCGACCATCGCGATCGCCTCCTTGATCCCGCCCTGCCCGGTCCGGCTCAGCGAGACGACGTCGACCTTCCAGCCCTGCCGCTCGGCGTAGCGCTGGTACATGCGGAACACCTCGGCCGCGAAGAGCGCCGCCTCGTCGCCGCCCGTGCCGGCGCGGATCTCGAGCAGCACGTTCTTCTCGTCGTTCGGGTCCTTGGGCACGAGCAGCAGGGGAATCTCGGCGTCGAGCGCGTTCCGCTTCGCCTCGAGCGCGCGAGCCTCCTCGTGCGCCATCTCGCGCAGCTCCGGGTCGGCCTCGCCCTTGGCCATCTCCTGGACCTTGGCGAGCTCCTGGAGCGCGTCCTTGTAGGCGCGGTAGCGCTCGACGATCGGCGAGATCTCCTTCGCCTCGCGCGCGAGCTTCTGGTAGGCGGACGGGTCCTGCACCACGGCCGGGTCGGACATGTGCGCCTCGACCTGGGCGAAGCGGGCCTCGATGTCCCGAAGCTTCTCGAAAGTGATCCCGTCCATGACCGTGGCGGGCGGCCGGTACGGACGGCCTCAGGCCTTGGCGGCGGCTTTCTTGGTCCCGCTGGGCTTGGTGGCGCCGTACTTGCGGGTGAAACGCTCGATGCGGCCCGCCGTGTCCATGAGCCGCTGCTTGCCCGTGAAGAACGGGTGGCAGCTCGAGCAGATCTCGAGGTGCAGGTCTTTCTTGGTGGAGCGGGTCGTCCATGTCGCCCCGCAGGCACAGTGAACGTTCACGACGGCGTAGTCGGGATGGATTCCAGCTTTCATGGGACTCCTGGGGTGCAGCCCTTCACGGCAGCCGCAACTCCTCATATTAACAGGAATCCCGGCTTTGGCCAGCTAGCCGAGGGTGGCCAGCCATTCGCGCCGCCACTCCGCGTCCGAGCGCCTCGTGGCGGACTGGAACGCGTCGTCGCGGCCCGAAACGAGGATGCGCACGACGGCCTCGAGGCCGACGGATTCCACCAGGTGCTTGGTGAGCGACTGGGACAGGACGTAGAACGGCCGGGCCACTCCGGAGCGGTCTTCTTCCATCCGGGGAGGGTCGCCGCGGCCACCCACCCAGGGGAGGACGGCGCGGCCGTCGGCGCCGGCGAGGATACGGCGGGCGGCTTCGTGGATGCCCCGATTGCCTGCGCGGGTGAAGACGTGAGCGTCGTAGCCACCGAGCGTCTCGCTCACGTGGCTTTCGAGGTAGCAGGCGAGCCCCTCGCTGAGCCAGGTGCGGTCACCGCGGGCCGGGACGAGCGCGTGGACGGTCTCATGCAGGTAGGGCGCCGTGCGGCTGCGCACTCGCTCGAGCGGCAGGTAGACGACGCCGTGTCGCGTTCGCGAGATCGGCACGCGCGAGCTGACTACGAAGCGAACCGGCCCGGAACTACGGGCCCACTCCGGCAGGCCGGCCGACAGCAAGCTCGCGACGTCCCCGACGCCCCGGTCGGCGAGCTCGGCGAACGCCTCGGCTTCCGAAAGGCTCAGCTCTTCTGCCTGGTACTCGACCACCGCCCGCGCCATCTCCTGGCGCGCACTTCCCCCCGGGGAAGCCGGTGGCGGCAGCGCAGCGGCCAGCGCGATGGCCACGACCGCGCCGCGGGCGCGAGCGTGCCGGCCCGACGCTGCTTTCCACATCGGAGCCAGGGTACTCTCACTCCGACGCGGGAGCCCCCAGCACGCTCCCGCCCACGTCTACGGGCGGAACAGGACGCGGAAGATCCGGCCAGGCGGCTGGTCGGAGCTGATGTAGAGCGAGCCGTCCGGACCCACGGCGAGGCCGACCGGCCGATCGCGCGCGTCTTGTGGCAGCTGCGCCGCGCCCGCGGCGAACCCGTCGGCGAAGGTCTCCCAGCTCACGGGCCGTCCGTTCTCGAAGCGTACGCGCAGCACCTGGTAGCCCGGGCCTTCGGGCGGCCCGGGGAAACGGGCGCCGTGGCTCGTGACGAAGGCGTCGAGGAAGTAGTCGCGCGGGAACTGCCGCCCGGCGTAGAAGGCGATCCCGAGCGGCGCCCAGTGGGCGGGAAGCGTGAGCGCTGCGTCCCGAATCGCGGCGCAGCGCCCCTTCGTCGCGCCGTCGCCTCCGTACTCCGGCGCCAGCACCTTGCGCCCCTGGGACTGGATGCGGGAGTCCTCGTAGCAATACGGCCAGCCGTTGTCGAGGCCGCGGCGGATCCGG
>DATBSL010000318.1:0-2818 GCA_036559805.1 Vicinamibacteria bacterium | reverse complement strand
TCGTCGGTCCAGGCCTTGGCGAGCCCGAAGTCGAGCACCTTGACCTTGCCCTCGGGCGTCAGCTTGACGTTCGCCGGCTTGAGGTCGCGGTGGACGATGCCCTTGTCGTGGGCTTCCTCGAGGGCCTCGGCGACCTGCCGGGCGACGTCGACCGCGTCGGCGACGGGGAGCGGCCCGCGCGTCAGCCGCTGGGCCAGGTCCTCGCCCTCCACGAGCTCCATCGCCAGGAAGCGAACCGGTGCGCCGGTTCCGTCGAGGCTCGCTTCCTCGAGGGCGTAGAGGCCCGCGATGTTGGGGTGCGAGAACGACGCGAGCAGCTTGGCCTCGCGCTCGAAGCGCGCCAAGCGCCCCGGATCGGAAGCGAAGGCCTCGGGCAGCAGCTTGATCGCGACGGCACGGCCGAGGCGGGTGTCCGTCGCGCGCCAGACTTCCCCCATCCCGCCGGCGCCGATCTGCCCGTCGACCTGGTAGGGCCCCAGGCGCGTTCCGGGGATCATCCGCGCACGATAGCAGAGGCGTCAGGGCACCGCGAAGCCCTGAGCGTCGCGCGTCCATTCGGGTGCTGTCGCGAGCGCCTCCGGCACGGCCTCGGGCTCCGCCACCAGCTGCCACATCGCGCGGTGGCGCTCGTCCATGAAGCGCTCGCTGACCGCGGAAGAGAGCAGCTGAACGAGCGGGTCGAAGAAGCCGCGGGTGTTCACAATGACGATCGGCTGCAGGTAGAGGCCGAGCCGCTTGAGCGTCATCGCCTCGAAGAGCTCTTCGAACGTGCCGCAGCCGCCCGGCAGCGCCACGACGCCGTGGCTCTTCTCGAGCATGCGGTGCTTGCGCGCGCGCATGTCGTCGACCAGCAGCAGCTCGGAAAGCCGCGGGTGGCCCCACTCCAGCTCGCGCATGAAGCGCGGCAGCACTCCGGTCACGCGGCCGTCTCGCGCGAGCGCCCCGTCTGCGAGCGCGCCCATCGAGCCGTGGCCGCCGCCGCCGTAGACGATCGCGAACCCGGCCGAGGCGAGCGTCGCTCCCAGGCGCCGCGCCGCCTCGTGGTACGCGGGGTCGCACTGCCGGCTCGAGGCGCAGTAGACGCAGATCGTCCGCGGTCCGCTCATGCCGTTGCTTCCTCCAGGAACGCGAGCGCGCGCTGCGGGGCCCAGAACCAGCCGGGCGCCTGGGAGCGCGCCACGAAGCCGACGTGCCCGCCCGTCGCGGCGATCTCCCGCGTCACGGCCGGCGCGCACGGCCAGCGGGTGACGCTCGCGGCGGGGATCATCGGGTCGTCCTGCGCCGCGAGCACGAGCGTGGGCCGGTCGATGGACGCGAGCCACGGCCCGGCGCTCGAGCGCTCGTAGTACTGCGCGGCGCACTCGTAGCCCCCGAAAGGAGCCGTGATGCGCTCGTCGAACTCCCGCACCGTCCGAAGCCCCAGCTCGCGGCCCGCGCCGAAGAGATCGGGGCGCGCAGCGTGCCGCCGCCGGTACGCGTCGCAGAGCATGCGCATGAAGTACTGCTGGAAGACGCCGTTGCCCGGGGCCTCGAGCGCTCCAGCGCACTCGGCGAGATCGAGCGGGGGAGAGACGCCGGCGGCCGCCGCGAGGCCCCTGGGCAGCAGCTCACGCCTGCGGCCGAGCATCAGCAGCGCGAGGTTTGCGCCGAGCGAGAAGCCGACGATCGCCACGCGCGGCACGAGCTGGCACACGGCGCTCGTCGCGGCGAGCAGGTCGGTGTCGAGCCCGGCGTTGCCGAGCAGCGGGCAGAGCGCCTCGCCGGCGCCCGAGCCGCGCATGTTCATCCGCACGACGTGCCAGCCGCGTGAGTAGGCGAGCTGGCCGGTCGAGACGGCGTACGACGAGGCGTCGGAGCCGCCGAGCCCGTGGACGATCAGGAGCGCGGGCCGCTGCTCGCGGTCGCCGGGCTGCCACGTGGCGCGCAGCAGCAGGCGCACGCCCTGTCCGGCTTCGACCACGAGGTCTTCGACGGGAAGGCGCCAGCGCAGGTGGCGCCTCAGGCAGTAGGCCGCGATCGTCTGGCGGCGTCCGCCCGCGAGCCACGCGGGGGGCCGGAAGTCCTGGGTGGCGACGGCGGGCGCGTGCAGCTCGATTCCTCCGAAGCGCGAGAGGGCGCGCGCCGACCGCCGCTATAATCGCGGCCGGCCCTCGACTTCCCGATGATACAAGCCTTCCACGTCTACAAGCAGTACGACCGCGAGTCGATAGCACTCGCCGACGTCACGCTGAACGTCGACAAGGGCGAGTTCTGCTTCCTGACGGGGCCCTCGGGCGCCGGCAAGACCACTTTCCTCAAGCTGGTGTTCCGCGAGGAGCTGCCCTCGCAGGGTCAGATCCTCGTGGGCGGGCGCAACGTCACCGCGATCCCGCTGGGCCAGATCCCCGAGCTGCGCCGCTCGATCGGCGTCGTGTTCCAGGACTTCAAGCTGCTCAAGCGCAAGACGATCATCGAGAACGTGGCGTTCGTGCTGCGCATCCTCGGCGTGCCCGTGCGCGAGCAGAAGCGGCGCGCGTTCGCCGCGCTCAAGTCGGTGGGGCTGCACCACAAGCTGCACGCGTATCCGCTGCAGCTCTCGGGCGGCGAGCAGCAGCGCGTGGCGATCGCGCGCGCTCTCATCAACGAGCCGATGCTGCTCCTGGCCGACGAGCCGACCGGCAACCTCGACCCGGAGATGGCGCAGGAGATCATGCGCCTCTTCCTCGACGTGAACGCGCGCGGGACCACCGTGGTGATCGCCACCCACGACCGCGAGATGATCCAGCGCATGGGCAAGCGCGTGATCTCGCTCGAGCGGGGCCGCGTGGCCCACGCGTGA
>DATBSL010000317.1:0-4626 GCA_036559805.1 Vicinamibacteria bacterium | reverse complement strand
GCCCCACTTGAAGCCGGCGAGGCGCTTGCCGAAGCCGAACGAGAACACGAAGACGCGCATCCCGAAAGCCTTGGCGGTGATCAGGTGCCCGAACTCGTGCACGAAGATGATGATCCCGAGCACGACGACGAAGGCGAGTGGAGTCGTCAGGAAGTCCATGTATCCGTTTCCGCTTTGAAGAAGCGCCTATGCCGAGTGCACGCGGGCCGGGGCCCGCCGCGCGAGCGCTTGACGGGCGCGCTCCCTCGCCCGGCGGTCGGCCTCGAGTACGTCCTCGAGCCGAGCCGCGGGCGCGCGCGGCTCGCTCTCGAGGACCTCTTGGATCGTCTCGGGAATCGCCAGGAACGGAGCCTTCCCGTCGAGGAACGCGGCGACCGCCTCCTCGTTGGCGGCGTTGAGCGCCGCGGGAGCCGAGCCTCCGGCCTCGAGCGCGCGATACGCGAGCTTCAGGCACGGGAAGCGCTCGTGATCGGGCGGCGCGAAGTCGAGGTCGATGCGTTTCGTGAAGTCCATGCCCGGGATCGGCGCTGGCCACGTCTCCGGGTGGCTGAGCGCGTATTGGATCGGCAGGCGCATGTCCGTGACGCCGAGCTGCGCGAGCACGCTGCCGTCGACGAGCTCCACCATCGAGTGCACGACCGACTGCGGGTGGATCAGCACCTCGATCCTCGCGGCCTCGACCCCGAACAGCCAGCGCGCCTCGATCACCTCGAGGCCCTTGTTCATGAGCGTCGCCGAGTCGATCGTGATCTTCGGGCCCATGCGCCAGGTCGGGTGTGCGAGCGCCTCCTCGCGGGTGATCTCGAGGAAGCTCTCGCGCGGCCGGTTGCGGAAGGGCCCGCCCGAGGCGGTGAGCAGCAGCCGGCGCACGTCCTTGACGCTGCGCCCCACGAGGCACTGGTGCAGCGCGCAGTGCTCGCTGTCGATCGGCAGCACCCGCGCCCCCGTCTCCTTCGCCCGCGCGAGCATCAGCTCGCCCGCCATCACCAGCGTCTCCTTGTTGGCGAGCGCCACGTCCTTGCCGGCCTCGAGCGCGCGGTAGGTGGGCACGAGCCCCAGCGCGCCGACCGCCGAAGCCACCACCATGCGGGCGGCGTCGTGCGTGGCCGCCTCGACCATGCCGGCGGGGCCGGTGACGGCGCGCACGCCGGAGAGGTCCACGAGCTTGGAGAGCGCGTCGAGCGCCGCCTGGTCCTTCACCGAGACGAGCTTCGGACGGTGCCGCGCCACCTGCTCGGCCAGCACCGCGGCGTTCGAGCCCGCGGCGAGCGCCTCGACCGAGAAGCGGCCCGGGAACGCCTCGACCACGCGCAACACGTTCTGGCCGATCGAGCCCGTCGAGCCGAGGATTGCGAGGCCTTTCATGGAGTCCTGGGATGGCGCTTCTATCAGGCGTGGCGCGGCGGTGGTGTGTGGTGAGCGCTCAGCGCACGTACAGAAAGTAATAGTACAGGACCGGCGCGCCGAACAGCAAACTGTCGATGCGGTCGAGCATCCCGCCGTGGCCGGGAAAGAGAGTCCCCGAGTCCTTCACGCCCGCCCAGCGCTTGAGCAGGCTCTCGTCGAGGTCGCCCACGATGCCCATGGCCGCGACAGCGACCCCGAGCCCGGCGGTGTGGAGCGGCGCCAGCTCGGGCAGGCCGAGCTGCCGCACGGCGAAGGCACCCACGACGCCGCCCACGAGGCCCCCGAGCGCGCCCTCGACCGACTTGCCCGGCGACACCCTGGGCGCGAGGCGGCGCCGCCCCAGGGCGTGCCCGACGAAGAACGCGAAGCTGTCGGCGAACACGAGGATCCCGAGCAGCAGCACCAGCCGCCAGCCGCCTCGCTCCGGAGACGGGAGGATGCGGAGCGCCGCGATCGTGCCGCCGAGCGCGCCCAGGTACACGGCGCCCAGCAGCGTCGCGGCGGCGGCGCTCACGGACTCGTGCTCGGCGCCGCGCGCGAGCGCCACGCCCAGCAGCAGCAGGGCGCCGATCGGGGCGAAGGGCACCGGCAGCCAGCCGGGCGCCACGACGTCGAGGAAGAGCGCCGCCGCGAGCAGCGCGCCCACGAGCCGCATCGGCCGGATGCCGCGCGCGCGCAAGAGCGCGTAGAACTCGAAGAGGCCCACGCCGAGCGCGAGCACCACGATCGCGAGCGCGAGCCACGCGGGGCCGAGGAGAGCCGCGGCCAGCACCGCCGGCAGGGCCACGAGCGCCGTCGCCAGGCGCCGCGCCAGGTTGCGGCCGAAGCCGGGCGCGCCCATCCGGCCCGGCGGCAGCCTGTCAGGCCCGGGCGATTCCGCCGTAGCGCCGTTCACGCTTCTGGAAGTCCGCGATCGCCTGCAGCAGGTGGCGGCGCCTGAAGTCGGGCCACAGCACCTCGGTCACCCAGATCTCCGCGTAGGCGATCTGCCAGAGCAGGAAGTTGGAGATGCGCAGCTCGCCGCTCGTGCGGATCAGCAGGTCGGGGTCCGGCTGGCCGGCGGTGTAGAGGTGGCGCGCGATGTCCGACTCGTCGATGAGCTCCGGGCTCGTCCCGCGCGCCGCCACCTCGGCGACGAGCCGCCGCACGGCGTCCACGATCTCGGCGCGGCCGCCGTAGTTGAGCGCGATGTTGAACTGCAGGCCCGCGTTCGTCGCGGTGCGCTCCTCCGCGCGCGCCAGCTCGCTGCGCACGTCGGGCTCGAGCTCCTGGCCGCGGCCCACGACGCGAAAGCGGATGTTGTTGCGCAGCAGCGTGTCGAGCTCGCTGCGCAGGTAGTGCTTGAGCAGCCCCATGAGCGTCGAGACCTCGCTCTCGGGGCGCTTCCAGTTCTCGATCGAGAAGGCGTAGAGCGTGAGCACCTCGAGCCCGAGGCGCGCCGCGGTCTCGACCGTGTCGCGCACGGCTTGGATCCCCTCGCGGTGGCCCTCGACGCGGTGCTTCTGCCGCAGCTGCGCCCAGCGGCCGTTGCCGTCCATGATCACCGCGACGTGGCGCGGCAGGCGCTCGAAGTCGATCGCGCGCAGGAGGTCCTCCTCGCCGGTCCCGGCGGGCACGACCTCGAGCAGATCCTGGAGCGACATGGCTGCGGTCGTCTATCCTAGCTCCGCCCCGATTCGGGCGGGTAGTCGACGCGCACGAGCGTGAGGCCGCGCGCCTCGGCGGGCCTCGGCCAGGCGCTGCGGTCGCGGGCGGCGAGTGCCTTGGCGAGCTCGGCTATGCCCATGGCGCCGCTGCCGGCCGCGATCAGGCCGCCCACCATGCTGCGCACCATCTTGCGCAGGAAGCCGTCGGCTTCGACCTCGTAGACAAGCGTTCCTGCGTCGAATACGGCTTCGGAGCGCGTCACGCTGCGAACCGTGGTGACGGCCGAGGAGCCGCTCGAGGCGAGCGACGCGAAGTCGTGGCGGCCCACGTAGAGCGCCGCGACGGCCCTGGCGGCGGCTTCGTCGAGCGTCCGGGGGACGTGCCCGGCGAAGCGCGCCCGCTGCGGCGGCTGCACCCCGCCGCAGTCGAGCGTGTAGCGGTAGAGCTTCGAGACGGCACTCTTCCTGGGGTGGAAGCCGCTCGCAGCGCGCGCCGCGTCGAGCACGCGCACGTCCCTCGGCAGCAGCCCGTTGAGCGCGCGCCGCAGCGCCTCGGGCTCGAGCTCGCGCGCGAGCTCGAACGCGGCCACCTGCCCGAGCGCGTGGACTCCGGCGTCCGTGCGCCCGGCGCCCGCCACGGCGACGCGCGCCCCGCCCGCGAGTCGGGCGAGCGCCTCCTCGACGGCCCCCTGCACAGTGCGGCCAGAGCGCTTCTGGAGCTGGAAGCCTCTGAATCCGGTGCCGTCGTAGGCGAGCGTGACGCGGTAGAGCGGCACCCGGGGCTGCTCAGCGCGCGGCGCGCGAGCCGGGCTTCTCGGGCCGGGAACCCTGCGCGCAGAGCGGGCAGGTTTCCGGCGCATAGGCCTCGACGGCGAGCTCGAGCAGGCTCGCGCAGGGCACGCCGAAGTCGACCGTCCCGCCGCTGCGGTCGACCAGGCTGCCCACGGCGAGGACGCGGGCGCCGCGCGCGCGGACCGCCTCGAGCACCTCGCGGGTCGACCCGCCCGTCGTGATGACGTCCTCGACCACGACGACGGGCTCGCCGTCCGCGAGCGTGAAGCCGCGGCGCAGCGTCATGGCACCCTCCTGCCGCTCGGTGAAGAGCCCCAGACAGCCGAGCGCGCGCGCGACCTCGTGCGCCACGACCACGCCGCCCAACGCCGGCGCCACGACCGCGCGTGGCGTTTCGCCCTGAAGGAGCGGACGCAGCCGCGCCGCGAGCGCTTCCCCGAGCCGCCCCGCGAGCGCGGGGTCCATCAGCACGCGTGCGCACTGCAGGTAGCGCGCCGAATGCAGCCCCGACGACAGCAGGAAGTGCCCGGACAGCAGCGCCCCGCGCTCCTCGAAAAGCCGGAGCAGCGAGTCGCGAGTAAACGTGCCCGTGTCCACGGCGAGCATCCTACATCCGAGGGGTTCCTGCCGCTCCTCGCCTCCCCCGTATACTCCTGACGATGGTCCCGCTCTCCGCAGTCCTCATCGCACAGAACGAGGAGAAGGCGATCGAGCAGGCGCTGCGCAGCGTGGAGTTCTGCGACGAGATCGTGCTCGTCGACTCGGGCTCGAGCGACCGCAC
>DATBSL010000316.1:0-6916 GCA_036559805.1 Vicinamibacteria bacterium | reverse complement strand
GACTGGATCGAGAGCCCGACGACCGTGACCGGCTCGCGGGCGTCGAGCTCGCCGCGGCCCTCGTCGAGCACCAGCACGACAGTGCTCAGACCGCGCGGCAGCTCGAGCGCCAGCCGGAGCGTCGTCTCGCCGGCGAGCGGCAGCGTCGCCACGGGCGGTCCCTCCGATGCCAGGCGCACGCTGCGGTGGCTGTAGTCGCCGCCGGCGACGTACGCCACCAACCGCGTGCCTGGGCGGCCACGGTACGGCTGCAGCGTGAGGGCCAGCGCGGCGGGACCGCCAGAGGGCGAGAAGACCACGATCTTGGTCCGTCCCGTTCCCACGCTGAAGGTCGGTCTGTCCGTGGCGTCGTCCTCGCCGAGCCCGGACGGGTTGGCGACGTGGACGATCAGCGCCTCGTCCTGCTTTAGCAGCCGAGCGAAGCCGCCCCCGAGCTCCTCGACGCCGCGAGTCTGGAACGGGCGGAAGCCTGCCAGGATGGGGACCACGCTCGGATCGTCCCAGCGCTCCAGGAGCTGCGAGTAAAGAGCCTCGCCGCCATCCGGGTGGTTCGAGATCGACGCGCCGTCCGCCCAGTCGGCGACGACCGCTCGCGGGTAGCTGAGCAGCGACACGGCCGTGCCGAGCCAGCGCTGCGCGTTGACCGGTCTTCCAACCACCAACAATGTGCCGGGGGGCAGTTCCTGGATGCGGTGTTTGAGGGTGGGCAGCTCGGCCATTGTCATGCCCGGCAGCACCTCGCGCATCGCGGAGGCGAAAGCGTCACTCCACGGGAAGTGAACTCCGACCTGGCTCGCCGGTAGAAGGGCCGCGAGCGCGAGGACCGTATTTCGCCAGGGCGGTCGGCGTGGCGCGACACGGCGCACCGCCAGGACGCCCAGCAGCAGCGTGAAAGGCCAGCCCCATTGGGCGAGTTTGAAGAGGTTCCAGGTATGGCCGACGTGGCCGCTCCAGGGGTCCTTGACCAGGAGCGAGAAGTAGACCGCTCCGAGCAGCAGTACGACGGCCGAGCCCGCGAGCGGGCGGGTGCGCGGCTTTCTGATAGCGACCCAAAGACCCGCGAGCACCAGAACGACGTAGAGCGGAGTGAGCCCTCGATTGATGATGCTCCATGGCGCGCTCTCCACATTCACCCAGCCCGGTGCGAGCACGCGAGTCCCGAGCGCGAACTGCAGGAAGTCCGCCGCCCCCCAGGGGACGTGCCCGCCCGCCACGCTCGTCGCAAAACGGTGGAGGGGCGAGAGCGCTCCCACGACGTCGCGCCCCGCGAAGACCAGAGTGCCAGCAGCAACCGTGGCAGTGAACAGCGCGAGCCGTCGCAGCGCACCGTGTCGCCGCGCTCGCAGCGAAGCCTGTGCGAATGCAGTGACCGCGGCGGCCGCGAGGAGCGGCACGAGCGGCAAGTAGACGGCGACCAGGAACGCGATCGGCAGCGCGAGCAGCACAGCGCCGCCCCAGCGCCAGCCCGTGCGGCTGTTGCAGCGAGCCAGCACGGTGAGACCGAAGAGGACGAGCGCCAGCGCATACTCCTGCTGCAGAAACCCGTTGTGGTGACCCCAGTAGAGGCTGTGCGGGATCGCGGCGAAGACGAACGCCGCGGCGCCGGCCCACGCGACTCCCAGCCGGAATAGCTGCCGCGTCGCGAGCCACACCATGGCCGCGACCAGCGGCAGCGCGAACGCCGAGGTCGCTGGGTAGACGAGCAGCACGCTCGCGGGGCGGACGGCCGCCTGGACCAGTGCGAGCAGGTGGGCGATCCCGAGGTCGTAGCCCTGGCTCTGGTAGAGAAACGGGATTCCCGTCACGGGAGACTGCGCCTCCCAACGGGCAGCCTCAGAGTATCCGTGTCGTTGCAGCCATTCGCTGAACGCGCCGTACGTGTAGGTGTCGTTGCCGAACCAGAAGCCGCCGGCTCGGCTCGCCGGCAGCACCGCCAGCCATGCCGCGAGGGCGAGGGGAGTGGCGAGCGTCGCCCATTCGAGCAGAGCACCTCGGGGTCGTAAAGCGCCCAGACGACGTCGCTTCGCGCACGTGGCGAGCGGTACGAGAAGCAGCACCGCAACAAGCGGCGGCAAGTCAGCCGTCGGGAGGCCGATCGCTGACAGCGTAATGCTCAGAAGCGTGAGGACGGCCGCTCCGACCGCCAGGGAAGCGGCGGCACCAGCTGGATCGAAGCGGCGGTACAGCCTTCCGCCAAAGCCGCCCACGAAGAGCCGACCGATGGCGAGCGCTGCAAGACCGATGGCGGCGACGAGCAGCAGCGCGCCGGTGCCCATCATTGAGCGCTGCGCTCGGGTTCGTGTGCCGGCAGGATCACGGCGTCCGGTGCCTCGGAGCGGGCTGCAGGCCGCAATCGCACGAAAAGAAAATCGTGGTCGGGGCTCTCCCAGGCTTCCTGGCGTCCACTGGCTGCGAGCCGCTTGCGCAGCTCCTCGGCGCCGTCTTCGTAGGCCTTGCGGTTGACGATCAACCCGGCGAAGCCGATCCGCTCGAGCGCGTCCGCGAGCCGCTCGGCATCGAGAGCGTCAGCTCGCGCCTGCCAGGCGGCGCGCGCGTCGCCCTTGTCCGTGCCGTAGCTGAAGCGCAAGTGCTTTGTGTAGAGGTAGGGCCGCAGGTGCTCGTAGTCCGTCGCCTTGAGCACGCGCGGGCCTTCGGGGGACGGGACGACCGGCAGCTGAAAGAGCATCGCGCCGTCGGGTAGCGCTGCTTCCAGCGAGCGGGCAAAGATCGCGTCGGACGCGACGTGCGCTGCTAAGCGGCCGCTTTCGGCAGGCTCGCGCCGGCGCGGCAGCTGGTCCGCCAGAGCCAGAACGGCGGCCAGCAGGGCGATGGCAGGCGCCCCGCTCCGGCGCGCGAAGCGCGAGCGCGAGACGCGACCGACTGCCCATAGCAGCGCCAGCGCGAGGATCCAGATGCTGTAACGGCTCGTGGCCCTGAGGAAGACGAAGCCGAGCGTGCCCAGAAGGGAATTGAGCCCGCCGACGACGGAAAGCGACAGGATGAAGGTGACGGCGAGAAAGGCGGGCGGCACGGCCGCGCGCGACCGGCGCAGCTGCCCGGCCGTCACGCTGGCGGCGAGCCAAACGAGGGCAGCGACGCCGGCGATACCGAGATACGCGCCTCCCATCTCGCCGCGGTAGAGCGCCCCGCCAACGTAGACGCGGCTGAGCGGCGCCCATGGTGCGAGCCCAGGGTTCGCGATTGGAACCACAAGCTCGATCGGCTTGAGCGCGTAGCGCTCGAGGTTGCCGAAGGGGCGCGCCAGGCTGTCTGTCGGGCGGCCGTGCGCGGCCGCGAGCACGACGTTGGCGTTGTCCACCAAGACGGAGCCGACGAGCAGGAGCAGCAGCGCAATCGGCGCCAGCGCCGCGGCCAGCCGTCGAGTCCCGAGCGCGCGGGCGAGAGCGGCGAGCGCCAGGAATTGTGCCAAGAGCGCGGCATAGTAGATGTTGTGCAGCCCCGCGATCACGGCGATCGCGGCCGCCGCGGCGAAGCGCGTCGAGCGCACTCGTAGATCGTGCCGGCCGAAGGCCCAGGTCACGGCGAGGATCGCGAGCGGCACGGGCCAGTAGAACGTGAGCGTCATGTGGCCGAGCGAGCGGAAGAACAGAAACGGAGACAGCGCAAAAGCGCTTGCGCCCATCAGGGCCCATTCGGGCCGCGCGCGAAAGTAGCGGCTCACGCCGTAGAAACTGAGCGCAGCGAGGACCGCGGCCGCCAGCGGCAGCAAGTTCGCTGCCTGGAACAGGCCGATCGCGCGTGCCAACGCCGCCACGAACAGGAATTGGATCTTGTGCTGGCGGAGGAAGCCGTCCCAGCTCGCGCCGTGCGGGGCGCCCAGCTCCGGCACTTCGATCGGCGCGACTAGCCTGAAATTGCGATCGGCCGCAGCCTTCAGGTGCCCGAGCGTCTGCCAAGCGTCGCCCTCGTACTCGACCGGCACACGCCACGCCGCGCGGCTCGTGAGACCGCTCGCGTAGCACCAGAGGCAGGCCACCGCGGCCGCGAGGCCCAGGGCTCGCGCCAGGTCCCTTCTCACGGTCCGGCTCGCAGGCGCGCGAGCACGGCGGCCACGTTGCGGTCCCAGGTGAAGGACTCGAGCACGATGCGGCGTGCCTCGCCTCCCAGCAGCTCAGCCTCGGCAGAGCCAAGCTCGAGCGCGGTGCGGATCCCGGCCACGAGCGCGTCCACGCTTCCGGGCTCGACGAGGATCGCGGCGCGCGCACGACCGGCAGCACCGGTAGCCGGCGGCCTCTCGCCGGGACGCCAGCCCTTCAGAACCCAGCCGATCTGGTCGAGCTCGGAGGCTACGATCGGCTTGCCCATGGCCATGTACTCGAAGAGCTTCGTGGGGCTTCCGAAGAAGGGCGTGCCGTCGGGGTTCGGGACGTGGGGCGAAAGCAGGATGTCGGACGCCGCGAGCGTCAGCGGTGTCTCGGCCTGCGGCCGGAGTCCCGCGAGCGTGACGAATGGCTTCCCGAGCTCCGGGCCGAGGATCGAGCGCACGCGGGCGGCGAGCGCGCCGTCGCCGACGTAGAGGAAGTGTGCGCGGCGGCGCTCGAGCCACGCGCGATCTGCGTCGATCAAGCGCCGGATCGCCGTCGCGAGCACGTCGGTCCCGTGCCACGTTCCGAAGGTTCCGACGAACGTCAGCAGCTTGGCCTCGCGCGGCACACCCAGCTCGTCACGCGCCCGCTGTGTGTCCTCGGCCGTGAAGCGAGCCGGGTCGAAGACGAGCGGATCGATCCCGTTGGGGTAGAAGAGCACGCGCGTCGGGTCGGCGCCCAGCGACACCGCCTGGTCGACGAGCGCCTGCGAGACCACGACCACGAGGTCGGCATGGCGAAGGTTCGCGAGCTCGATCGCCTGCGCCAGCCGCTCGAGGCGGAGGGGCTCGCCCCAGTGGCGCTGAGCCCACACCTCGGACCCGTTGAACTCGAGCACGAGCGGCCGCTCGAGATGCTCACGCAGCAGCACCCCGGACATGTCGTTGAGCGCGTAGCGCTGGTAGATGAAGCCGGGAGCGAGGTCGCGCGCCTCCTCGCGGGCCGCTCGCACGAACACTCCCTGATAGCGGTGTGGGTTCACCTCGAAGGGAAAGGAGATCAGGAAGTCAGGGGGGACCACGCGCTGCCGGCAGGGGGGCGCCACGAGCGGCTGCTCCTGGGCGGTCAGCAGCCGCACCGCGATCCCCGATCGTGCGAACGCGTTGGCAACGCCCGCTATGTGCGCCACCGAGCCACCCACGCTCGCGCCGAAGCTCAGGGTCGGCTTGAGATAGAGGCAGCGCTCAGCCGACGCGAGCGGTAGTGCGGTCCAAGCGCGCCTCGCCAACCGGCGCGCCCTGCGCCAGTTCGCCGCGACTGCTGCAGCCCCGGACAAGAAGCCTGCCGCCACGCGAAACGCCGCCCGCAGGAAGTGGAAGGGCCCGAGCGCGAGAGGCTGTTCGCCCGGCACCTGGCTCTCGCGCTTCGCGCCGGGGACGAGGAAGCTCAGCAGGACCAGGTAGTCCTCGAAGAGGGGCAGCTCGTGGGGCGGCCCGGTGGCGACGACCGTTCCAGTGCGCGTGCGGCGCAGGCTGCCGAGGCCCGCGCGGCGCAGCCCAGCGAGATCGATGTACGCGACTTCGGGCCCGAAGCGCGCCTCGAAGAAGCTGCGTGTCGTGGAGGGCAGCGCCGTGGGGGAGACGACCAGGGCCGTCGCCGTTTCGGAGGAGGACATGCGCGCGGTCGAGCGAGGAGCCTACCACACGCTGCGCGTGCCTCGCCGCGTGCCGCCAAGCCGCCGTCTTCGTCGCTTGCGCCAGTCCACGGAAGCACCGACCATGCGGGGCACGTCGATGCTGTCCCCGATGTCCGTGGCAGAGGCGCCGTCGCTCACCGACCGTATCGTCCGCGGCGCAGGCTTCGCGCTCGTCGCGGCCTATCTGCTCGCGAGCCTCGCCGTCCGACTCCATGCGATGCAGTCCGCCGCCGGCGCCGCCTGGGCGTCGACGCTCGTGCCCGCCGGCGTTGCGCTCGGCGTGCTGCTCTGCATTGCGAAGCCGGCTCTGGTCGAACGGGCGCTTGCTGTCTTCGGCTTCTCGTTCCTCTTCTACGGGTTCCACTCCTACAGGCCTTCGAGTCAGCTCCTCGAACTGCTCGTCACTGCGTTCACCGTCGTCCTGCTGCTGCGGCCGGGAAGAAAGCGCCTCGCTCCTTCTTCAGGGAGTGGCGAGAGCGTCGTACGGCTGTCCCTGGCCTATGGGCTCCTCGCCACGACGTCGCTGCTGCTGCTTCCCGTCACGGTGCTGGAACACCGCGTCTTCCTCGAGGGAAGCGAGCTCGGCCGCGCCGTGCTCGGCGCTTTCCCCAAGGACCCGCTGTACCCGATCGCTTCGGTCAATCGGCTATGGCTGTTCTCGATCTTCGCCGGACTACTGGCGGCGCAGGCGGACGGGCCTCAGCTCTATCGAAGGCTCGCCCATGGCGTCGCGGTTGCGGCGATCGCTTCTGCCGCGCTGGGACTCCTGGATTTCGCGGGGGCGCTGTCGCTCGACGGCTACAACCTGTCGAACCTCTTCTACGGCCGCGAATACCGGCGGCTGCAGTCCACCTTCGGCAACCCGAGCTGGTTTGCTTGCTTCGCGGCCTGCTCGCTGCCTTTTGTGTGGCGGGCATTCGAGAATGCCAGCGGCCGCGCGCGAATAGCGCTCGCGGCTGCGTTTCCGCTGTTGGCGGCGAGCTTGTTTCTTTCAGGAGCGCGGGCTGGCTGGCTCGCGGCATTGGTCCTCCTCGTCGTGCTCGTCGCCGCGCGGGTCGTCGCGCGGCGCTCGGGCCGTGCTCTGGCGGAGCCCGATGGCGCAAGCTGGTTCGCGCTCGCGGCGAGCGGCGCGACAGTGGCGGTCCTCGCGGTGGCCGCATGGACGACGCCGGCG